>NZ_JBEYVO010000011.1:159936-303340 GCF_040644055.1 Streptomyces sp. NPDC047043 | reverse complement strand
TAACCCCGATAACTCACCGACATCTGCAGACACCCGAACCACCCCCGGGACCACTGCACAGCAGCGTACGCCCGCCAGCTAAAACAACGGCATTGGTGCTAGGCCTTGTTCCAGGCCTCGTTGGACCCGCCGTTGCAGCTGTAGAGGATCACTTTGCTGCCGTCGGCGGTCGCCTGTCCGCTGACGTCCAGGCACTTGCCGGACGCCTCGCTGAGGATCTGCCCGTTTGCGTTGAGCAGCCAGCGTTGGCTTGCGTCACCGGTGAACTCGGAGCTCGTCGTCAGGCCCGAACTACCGGCCGTCAGATACCCGCCCGCGCCCTTCAGCGCGCCCTTCGCGTCGTACGACCAGGACTGCTCGTCGCCGCCGGTGCAGGTGTTGATGGCGGCCCCGGAGGCGCTCGCGGTCAGGCACTTGCCGGACTGCTTGCCCTGCCAGGCGCCTGTGACGGCCGAACTGCCGTGGCCCTTCTGGTCGAAGACGTACGTCGTGACGGAGCGGGCGGCGAGCGTCGAGGTGGCCGTGCCGCCGGTCACCGACGGCTTGGCGACGTTCGCCCAGTCCTCGGTGGCCGATGTGCGCACGGCCTGCGCGGCCCGTACCGGCGTCTTGCTGTTGAAGTGCAGACTCAGGGGCGTGTCGGTGGCGTTGTGGTTGTTGACCACGACCACCCACTTGCCGTCCTTGTCGTACGTCGACACCTCGACCCCGTCCGGCGCCCCGGTCACGTTGTGCGCGACGGAGCCCGGCCGGACGAACTTGCTGTACTGGCCGAGCGCGTAGTACCGCTTGGTGAAGTACAGCGTCTGGTTGCCGTTCGTCGCGTAGTCGGGGTCGTAGTAGATCAGGCCGTCGTTCCAGCCCTCGGCGTTCTTCTCGGTGGGGGAGGTGCCGTACCCGCTCGCGAGCGCCACCCACCACTGGAAGGCCGAGTCGTGGGCGCTCGCGAAGTCCTTGTAGATGATCCTCGACATCAGCAGGGCGTTGTCGATGGTCGGGTCGTACTCCTGGTTCCAGCCGGTCGAGCCCTTGCCGAAGCAGCAGATCTCGGTGGCCCAGGACTTCTGGCCGACGGTCCTCGATGTCTCGTAGACGTTGGCGAGTTGGCCGTCGTTGGGGTTGTTGTACGTGTGGTGGGCGAGCGCGGACACGTACTGCTGCGTCCCCGGCTGCGAGATCCACTGCGGCAGCTCGGAGACGAACTGGGTGGTCTGGCTGGACTCGTCGGCGATGATCGACGTCTTCTGCTTCCGGGCCCGCTGCTCCGCGCCGAGCGCCCGCACGATGTCGTCGCGTTGGTCGACCGTGACCTTCATGCCCTCCTGGCCGCACGAACCGAAGTCGTTGTCCGGCTCGTTGAAGGGGCTGATGTAGTCGAGCCTGACGCCCTGCTTGGCGAAGTGGTCGGTCACGTCGGCGACGTACTTGGCGTAGTCCGACTCGTTCTCCGCCTTCAACTGGCCGCCGCAGGACTGCCCGTTGGTCGTCCACTGGGCCGGGGCGCTGTTGACGAAGCCGATCAGGTCCTTCACGCCGTACTTCGCGGCGTACTTGAGGAACGTCCGGCCGCCCTTGTCCTTGCTCCAGTCGTAGGAGCCGTCGGAGTTCAGGAAGTCCTCGGCGGCGCGGGCCGGCGTGGTGACCGCGACGCCGCCACCGCCGATGTTGTAGCGGTACGAGCTCATGGCCAACCCCTGCTTGGAGAACAGAAGTTGGGCGACCCGGGCCTGCACCTCGGGCTTGAAGTGCTGCAGGTCGTTGACCCACCACGCGCCCGAGGCGCCGATGTCGTCGATGGTCTGGGCGGCATGGGGGGAGACCTCGGCCGCCGTGGGGGTGGCGGCCGAGGAGGGCGGGGCGGATATCAGGGGTCCCGCGACGGCGAGTGCGGCTGCGGCCGTCAGGAGGACCGATCTACTGCGATAGGGGTGTGTGCGGTGGGGGTGAGTCACGTGCATCCCTTCCGTCGTCGTGAAGGTGGTGCTCCGTCGTCATGAACGTGGTGCGGTACGGCTCCTTGCAGGGGTGGTGCGTTTTGCGGCCCGCTGCCCCACCGACTGCAGCGCGCCCTCCAGCGCGAAGGTCGCCGCGCCCAGGCACGCCGGGTCGGTGGGGATGGGGGAGAGGACGATCTCGGTGGCGGCCAGCGGCCGCGGCAGCGCGTGCCGTCCGACGGCCTCGCGCACCTCGTGCAGCAGCGGCTCGCCGAGCCTGCGGGCGACCCAGCTGCTGAGCACGACCACTTCGGGGTTGAGGACGTTGACCAGGTTGGCGATGCCCGCACCGACGTAACGGGCCGTCTCCCGTACGACCTTGAGGGCCACGGGATCGTTCGCCTCCACGCCGCGGGCCAGCGCGTCGATGGTGGCGGTCTGGTCGTCGGGGTGCAGCAGCGGGCTCTGCGGGCTGAGCTCCCGCAGGTTCAGCATGATCCCGGGGGCGCCGACATAGGCCTCCACGCAGCCGTGGTTGCCGCAGCGGCACAACCGCCCGTCCAGGACGAGCGTGGTGTGGCCCCACTCGCCGGCGCTGTTGCTCACCCCCCGGTACAGCCCGCCGTGGAGCGCGAGCCCGGCGCCGACTCCGGTGCCGAGGTTGACCACGACCGCGTCCCCGCGCCCGCGCGCCGCCCCGAACCACATCTCGGCGACCGCGCCCGCGCGCAGCGGATTGTCCAGGTACAGGGGGTAGGCGATGACCTCGGAGAGCAGGTCGAGCAGCGGCACGTCGTGCCAGTCCCAGTTGGGCGCGTACTCCGAGATGCCGGTGTCCCGGTCCACCTGACCCGGCACGCTCACGCCGACGCCCAGCACCCGCGCGCCCTCGATGCCGGCCTGCGCGACCACGGAGCCGACGGCGGCGGCCACATGGCTGACCACCTGCTCCGGCAGGCTCTCACCGGGGCGCATGTCCTCGTCGGCACGGGCCAGCACGTTCAGCGCGAGGTCGAACAGCTCGACATGGACGTACGTCTCCGCGATGTCGACGCCGATCAACGCGCCCCCCGACGCGTTGACGGCCACGAGCCCCCGGGGGCGGCCGCCCGCCGAGTCCTCGAAGCCGACCTCCGTGATCATCCGCAGGTCGAGCAGCTCGCCGACGAGCGTGGCGACCGTGGCCAGGCTCAGCCCGGTGGCGGCCGCCAGCTCCTGCCGGGAGGTCGGCGAGTGGGCGATGATCTGGCGCAGCACCTCGTAGCGGTTCGCGGTGCGGATGTCACGGGATGTGCGCTTCACAGGGTTGCCCCCCGTCCCTTCGGCTCAGGCGGGCCGGGGCACGTCGGCACCGGCGCGGCGCAAGATTATGGGCTGCGGGGGACTTTCGACAAGGGGTTAGGAAAGGGGCTTTAGAAAGTCCGGGAGAACTCAGCCGCCCAGTACAGCCTGCACGAACGGGTTGGCGAACTTGCCACCGGGGTCCAGCACCGCGGCCAGCGCCCGGAAGTCGTGCAGCCGTGGATACCGGCCGTGCAGGACGGCCGGCGGCACGGTGAAGACCTTGCCCCAGTGCGGCCGCGCCTCGAAGGCGTCCAGCGCCTCCTCCACCCGCCGCACCACCGGCAGTACCGCCGCGGTGTCCTCGATCCAGGTGAAGTGCAGCGCCACGGTGTCCCGCCCGTACGCCGGACTCAGCCACTGCGTGTCGGCGGCGACCGTGCGCACCTCGCAGGTCTGCAGCACGGGCGCGACCGTCGTACGGATCGCGTCGAGCGCGTGCAGCGCGTCGACGGCGTAGGGCCTGGGCAGCAGGTACTCCGACTGCAGCTCGGCCCCGCTGCTCGGGGTGAACTCGGCCCGGAAGTGCGGCAGCCGCTCGTGCCACGGCCCCGGCACCCCGAACTGCTCGGTGCAGTTCACGGCCGGCATCCCCGGCACCGGGTGCAGCTTCTCGGTCGCGGGCGCCGCCCACGGGAAGTCCGGCAGCGGCTGGTCGGTGCGCCGCTTCAGCCACACCTGCCGGAACCCGGGCTCCCGCCAGTCGGTGAACAGACTCACGCTGTACGCCGCCGACGCGATCGTCTCGTACGTCTCCAAGTCCAGCCCGGCGAGGGGGAGTTCGGTGAACAGGTGCTGCTCGACGTCGAAGGACTGCTCCAGGTCGAGGGTCAGGGCGACCACGACGCCCAGGGCGCCCAGCGAGGTCACGGCACCGTCGAAGCGCTCGTCGCCCCGCCCGATCGTCACCGTCGATCCGTCCGCCGTGATCAGCTCCACCTCCCGCACGGCCGAGGCGAGCGAGCCGTTGCCGACCCCCGAGCCGTGGGTGCCGGTGGCCACCGATCCGGCGACCGAGATGTGCGGCAGGGACGCCATGTTGGGCAGTGCGAGCCCCTGGGCCTCCACCGCGCGGGCCAGTTCCGCGTACCGGACGCCGCCCGAGACCCGTACCGTACGGGCCGCGGTGTCCACGTCGAGCACCGGCGGCAGCCCGGCGATCGAGAGCAGGACGCCCTCGGGGCCCGGCTCGGCGATCTCGTTGAAGGAGTGGCCGCTGCCCAGGACGCGCACCTTGGCGCTCCCGGCGACCTGGGCCCGCAGCGAGTCGAGCGAGTGCGGACGCTGCAGCTCCTTGGCCGTGTAGGTGATGTTGCCCGCCCAGTTGGTGACCGTCTCCGTCATCCCTGCCGTCCCTCCCGTGGAAGTGCGTGTACGTTGACCCTCTCATTCGCCGCCGCCTACCGTGGAGAGCGGTTTCCGTGCGGCCCGGCGGGAAGGTCACTTCGTTGCCCGAGCGTCCCCAGGCGCTGTTCGCCATGACCGCCGAGAACCTGCCGCTGGTCTTCCCGCCGGAGGTCCTCGAGCGACTGCGTGAGGCGGTGGACATCGACCCGGACCTGGTCGCCGAGGACTTCACCGACCCGCGCGTGCGGGAGGCGCTCGCCCGTACCGAGATCCTGGTCACCGGCTGGGGCTGCCCCCGCCTGGACGCGACGGTCCTGGACGCGGCCCCCGAGCTGCGCGCGGTCCTGCACTCGGCCGGCTCGGTCAAGGGCTTCGCCACGCCGGAGGTCTGGCGGCGCGGCATCGCGGTCTCCTCGGCTGCCGACGCCAACGCGCTGCCGGTCGCCGAGTACACCCTCGCGATGATCCTGCTCGCCGGGAAGGACCTCCTCGGCGCCCGGGAACGCCTGCGCACCGAACGCGCCCACCCCGGCTGGGGTGTCGTCCCCGGCATCGGCAACCACGGCCGCCGCGTCGGCGTGATCGGCGCCTCCCGCATCGGTCGCCGCGTCATCGGGCTGCTGGCCCCCTTCGACCTGTGCGTGAGCCTCACGGACCCGTACGTCACCGAGCTGCGGGCGGCCGAACTCGGCGTAGCGCTGCTGCCGTTGGACGACCTGCTGCACACCTCGGACATCGTCACCATCCACGCACCCGAGACACCGGAGACCCACCATCTGATCGGCCGCCGGGAACTCGCCCTGATGCCCGACGGAGCGACCCTGATCAACACCGCGCGCGGCGGCCTGGTCGACCACGACGCCCTGGTCGACGAGCTCCGCACCGGCCGCCTGACGGCCGTCCTCGACGTCACCGACCCCGAGCCCCTCCCCGCGGACTCCCCCCTCTACGACCTCCCGAACGCCTTCGTCACCCCGCACCTCGCGGGCTCCCAGGGCAACGAGCTGTCCCGCCTCGGAACGACGGTCGCCGAGGAGGCCGCACGTCTGCTGGCGGGCGGGGACCTGGCCCATCCGGTGGACTTGGCGACGCTGGAGCGGGAAGCCTGAACTGCGGATTTCGTAGATTCGTGAGTGACTCACGGAGCTATTCGTAAAGCTCTGGCGCAACAGCTGCGATATCAGTAGCGTCCATGCGTATGACGCTCGAACCGCTCCCCGAGACCGACCTCACCCGACACCGCCGTCTGCGCGACCAGGGCAGCCTCGACCGTGCGGATCTCCACGCCATCCTCGACGCGGGGTTCGTCTGTCATCTGGGCGTGGTGGTCGACGGGCGGCCGCTGGTCGTGCCGACGGTCTACGGGCGGGACGAGCGCCAGCTGTACGTCCACGGCTCGGTGGCCAGCCGCAGCCTCGCGGGCGGCACCGCCGTCTGCGTCACCGTCACGCACGTCGACGGCCTGGTCCTCGCCCGCTCCGTCTTCGAGCACGGCGTCAACTACCGCAGCGCGATGATCCACGGCGAGGCCCGCAAGGTCACCGACCCGGACGAGAAGCTGGAAGGCCTGCGCCGGCTCACCGAGCACGCGACGCCGGGCCAGTGGTCGTACGCCCGCCGTCCGAACCGCAAGGAACTCGCCGCCACCACCCTCCTCGCCCTCTCCCTCGACGAGGCCTCGGTCAAGATCCGCACCGGCGCCCCCGACGACGGCGACGGACCCGACGCGGAGCTGGGCCTGTGGGCCGGAACCCTGCCCCTGACCTCGGCCTGGGGCGCGCCCGTGCCCGACCCGCTGCTGCCGCCGGAGATCCCCGTACCGGGACACATCGCGCGCCGTGAGGGGACCCGGCAGGGCTGACGCCCGACCGGAGGCATACGGTGGGGAGTCGAACGCCTGAGCCGGGAGGAGAGTCGGGATGGGCAGCCGTACCGCACTGGTCGAGGATCTGATGGAGCGGTTCCCGCAGGTACCACGGGAAGCCGTCTTCAAAGAGGACCTGTTGCGAGGTGGCGTGGCCTTCGACCCGTCCGCCCTCAGCGACAACGAGTCCGGCGAGGTCAAGCCGAAGTCGTACTTCATCTTCTCCTTCGACCACGGCACCCTGCCGGAGCTCGGCGAGGCCGCGCTGCGGCGGCCCCCGGAGGAGATCATCCTCACCGGCGGGCCGTACGACCTGCGGCGGACCGTCGTGTCGGTGCGGGTGAACCCGGCCTCGCCGTACCGGGTCGCGGCCGACGACGAAGGGATGCTCGGCCTCTATCTCGACGGCAAGCGCATCGCCGACGTCGGTGTGCCGCCCATGCCCGAGTACTACCGGCACACCCTCTCCAACGGGAAGTCCGTCATGGAGGTGGCCCCGACCATCCAGTGGGGCTACCTGATCTACCTGACCGTCTTCCGCGTCTGCCAGTACTTCGGTGCCAAGGAGGAGTGCCAGTACTGCGACATCAACCACAACTGGCGCCAGCACAAGGCGGCCGGGCGGCCGTACACGGGAGTCAAGGACGTCGACGAGGTCCTGGAAGCCCTGGAGATCATCAACCGTTACGACACGGCGAAGGCCTCCACCGCCTACACCCTCACCGGCGGCGCCATCACCTCCAAGCTCCAGGGCCGTGACGAGGCCGACTTCTACGGCATGTACGCCAAGGCCATCGAGGAGCACTTCCCGGACCGCTGGATCGGCAAGGTCGTCGCGCAGGCGCTGCCGCGGGACGACGTGCAGCGGTTCAAGGACTACGGCGTGCAGATCTACCACCCCAACTACGAGGTGTGGGACCGCCGTCTGTTCGAGCTGTACTGCCCCGGCAAGGAGCGCTACGTCGGCCGCGACGAGTGGCACAAGCGCATCCTCGACTCGGCGGAGGTCTTCGGCGCCCGCAACGTGATCCCCAACTTCGTGGCGGGCGTGGAGATGGCCGAGCCCTTCGGCTTCACCACCGTCGACGAGGCCATCGAGTCCACCACTGAAGGCCTGCGGTTCTTCATGTCGCACGGCATCACGCCCCGCTTCACCACCTGGTGCCCCGAGCCGACCACCCCGCTCGGCAAGGCCAACCCGCAGGGCGCGCCGCTGGAGTACCACATCCGGCTGCTGCAGGCCTACCGGCAGACGATGGACGACTTCGGCCTGTCCTCGCCCCCCGGCTACGGCCCGCCCGGACCCGGCCGCGCCGTCTTCTCCGTCAGCTCCTTCATGGACAGCCTTCCGGCACAGGAGCCCAGCGCGGTGTAACTCCCGCCGTACCGCCGGACATGGAGGGATGTCATCGCAGCCGGCGGACGGAAGGGGGCAGGTGTGCCGGAGGACAGAACACCTGACTAGGAGCAGAGGCTTCGCGCGCTCTACGCGGCGCACTACGGACGGGTGCTGAACTTCGCCCGGCGCCGCGTGGAGGACGCGGAGAGCGCGCAGGACGTCGCCGCCGAGACGTTCCTGGTGGCCTGGCGACGTATCGACAAAGTGCCTCGCGCACCCGACGAGGCGCTGCCGTGGCTGTACGCCGTGGCTCGCAACGTCCTCGCCAACCAGCTGCGCGGACAGCGCCGCGGCGGGCGGCGCGCCGCACGCCTCGGGAGTACGGCACCCGTGGCACCGACCGAGCCCGACCACGCCGGGGGAGCGGTCGAGGCACTGCATCTGCGCCAGGCCCTCGCCGCACTGTCGGAACGCGCCCAGGAGACGCTGCGGCTCATCGCGTGGGACGGCCTCGACACGGCCGCCGCCGCAACCGTCGTCAGCTGCTCGGCACGCGCCTTCGCCGTCCGGCTGCATCGCGCACGACAGCGCCTGGAGAGGGAGTTGGCGCGCCGGGAGGAACCCAAGGCCGAGCTGAAGGGGGAGTTGGCATGAGGGCCTCGACCGAGAACGAGGATCGGGTACGTCGACTGCTGGGCCCGGCCGACCCGGTGACCGCCGAGCCCGCGCCCGACCCGGTGGTGCTGGCCCGGATCCTCGCCGAGCCGCGCCCCCGGTCCTACCGCCGCCGCTGGGTCGTCGGCGCCGGAGCCGTCGCCGCACTCGGCGCCGGGGGACTGGTCGCACAGGCCACCGGGATCATCCCGGACGACGTGCACTGGGGGCTCGACCGGGCGGGCCACGGCCCCGGTTCGGAGGGGATGGCGCCGGACACCGACCGGGCCGAGCTGCTGTTCTCCGGGACCGCACCGGACGGTCTGCGCATGCAGTACTGGTCGGCGCCCAACCCGTCCGGCGGGACCTGCACGTACGTGCGCGTCCTCGGCAAGGACGGCAAGCCTGTCGAGGGCGGCTGGTCGGAGTGCAGCCGCGGCGGCGGGAACGCGGAGAAAACCGCGCTCTGGTGCAGCGTGGACACCAACGCCCTGTCCGACTGGGTCGCGATCTACGGCCGCGCACCGAAGGGAGCCGTCGCCGTCCGGGTCGTCTGGAAGGGCGGTAGGACCGAGGGGCCGATCGGTCTCGGCCGGGATCGATACTTCTCGACGTTCCTTCCGTATAACTCTCGTAGCAACGAGGAGTGGACGGAGGGGTACCGGACCGAAGCCCTCGATGCGCACGGGCGGGTGGTGGCGGTCGTGCACTCCGACCGGTAGGCGGTGCCACCGGCGGTCGCCGTCGTGCGACCGCCGGTAACCGGATTTGAATAGAGCGCTTGTCAGTTGTGTGAAATCCGTGAAAGGCTCGGGCCCTGCCGCGAGGTTTCCCCACAACTCCGTTGCCAATAAGGCGAGTTGACCTCGCATCTGGATGCAGGAGACTCATGCCCGACCTGCCGACCCCGAAGAACGCCGCCGAGGCCGCGCTGTTCTCCGAGTGCTGGGACGCGGTCCTTTCCTACGCCGACCTGTGCACCGCCGGCTCCACCGCGGCCACCCAGCTGGCCACCGAGGCGTTCGCGCTCGGTATGCGCGAGGTCCGCACCGCCGGGCCGGACACCGCCAGGAGCTCCGGCCGCCGCTCGGCCCGACTCCCCGAGATCCCGCTGCTGTTGACCGCCGTACGCACCACGGCGGTGGCCTGGGAGGCCGGCGGACAGGGCCACGACCTCGACCCCGACCTGCGCCTGTGGCTCCACTCGGACAAGGCCGCCCGCTACACCGGGCCGCCGCTGCAGCGCCCGCTCGCCCTGCGCGGCCTGCGCGACCTGCAGGAACCGGACGCCGCGCTGCTGTGGCTGGCCGAGGTGGAGGCGCTGCCGCTGCCCGTGGTGGCCCGCCGGCTCGGCCTCGACCCGGCCCTCGTCGCCGACGAACTCGACCAGGTGCGCGGTCTGTTCCGCGACCGCTGCCACCGCGCCCACCTCGACACACCGATGGCCGCGCAGTGCCGCAGCTACGCCCGGCTCCTCGACGCGATCACCCGCTCGCACGCCGCCGACATCCCGCCGGACCTCTCGCGGCACCTCGCCACCTGCGTGGACTGCGCGGAGGCCGCCGCCTGTCTGCGCCCGCACGGCGGCGGGCTGCCCGCCGCCCTCGCCGGCGGTGTCACCGGCTGGGGCGGGCTCGCCTACCTGGAGCGCCGCCGCCGGGCCGCCGAGGTGCGCCTCGGCGCGGGGCGCCCCGAACGGGCCGACCGCGAGGGCGGCGAGCCGAAGACGCGCACGAACCGTGCGCGCGTCGTGCGCAACGGGCTCCTCGTCGCCGCCGTCCTGGTGTCGCTGCTGGCACTGGCCGTGTCGATGATGCCGTTCGGTGACGGCGACAACGATGCGGCCCGCGACACCCCGAGCGACAGCTCACCGGTGGCCGCGCCCCGCCCGTCGCTGCCCTCCGCCACCTCGTCGCCGACCGCCTCCCCGAAACCGTCCCCCACCGCCACCGCCTCCAGGACCGGCCACGGCAAGAACCCCGACCCGGAACCGCAGGGCACCTCCTCGTCCACGGCGGGCGGCGAACCCGAGCCCGACAAGAGCGAACCGGCCGCCTGCACGGTCGAGTACGACCTGATCAACCAGTGGCCCGACGGCTTCCAGGCCACCGTCTCCGTCACCACGGACGACGCCCTCGACACCTGGCGCGTCGGCTGGACCTTCCGGGACGGCCAGCAGGTCGGCCAGATGTGGGACGCGAGCTTCGCCCAGAACGGCTCCCGCGTCACCGCGTCCGCCGCCGACTACAACAGGTCCGTCGCCGCCCACGGCTCCCTGACCTTCGGCTTCATCGCCTCCTGGTCGGGTAGGAACGCCCCGCCGTACGACTTCACCCTGAACGGCCGGGCCTGCACGAAAACCGGTTGACGTGCCACCGCCGCGACGGGCTACTGTTGCGGCGGTTCCACAACGGATCGAGGAAAGAGGAGGTGTTGACCGATGGCTGTCTTTGCGACGAGCGCTGCCCGCATCCAGTTCATCAAGTCCACCTCCGTGGCCGCCGGCTGACCTCACCTCACCTCTTGCCGGGGCCGCCCCTGTGAAGGGTCTCCCTTGACTTCCAGCTCTGTTTTCTCTGCTTTCTCCGCACTCGCTCCCTACGGCTGGGACGAGGCATGGGCGGACGAGTTCGCCCCCTACGACACCGAAGGACTCCTGCCCGGGCGGGTGATCCGCGTCGACCGCGGCCAGTGCGACGTCGTCACCGCCGGCGGCGTCGTCCGGGCCGACACAGCGTTCGTCACCCCGCACGACCCGATGCGGGTCGTGTGCACCGGCGACTGGGTCGCCCTCGAACCCGGCGGGAACCCCCGCTACGTACGCGCGTATCTGCCGCGCCGTACCGCCTTCGTGCGCTCCACCTCCTCCAAGCGGTCCGAGGGGCAGATCCTCGCCGCCAACGTCGACCACGCGATCGTCGCCGTGTCGCTCGCCGTCGAACTCGACCTCGGCCGCATCGAACGGTTCCTGGCCCTGGCCTGGGAGTCGGGCGCACAGCCGCTGGTCGTGCTCACCAAGGCCGACCTCGTGCCGGACGCGGTGACGCGCGCGCATCTCGTCCAGGACGTCGAACTCTCGGCGCCGGGCGTGACCGTGCTGCCGGTCAGCGCGCTCGGCGGGGACGGGCTCGACGTCCTGGTCGCCCTCGTCTCCGGCGGTACGTCCGTGCTGCTCGGCCAGTCCGGTGCGGGCAAGTCGACCCTGGCGAACGCGCTGGTCGGCGCCGAGGTGATGGAGGTCCGGGCCGCGCGCGACGTCGACGGCAAGGGCCGCCATACGACCACCACGCGCAACCTGCTCGCCCTGCCGGGCGGCGGCGTCCTCATCGACACACCCGGGCTGCGCGGTGTGGGGTTGTGGGACGCCGAGACCGGTGTCGGCCAGGTCTTCGCCGAGATCGAGGACCTCGCCGAGCGCTGCCGCTTCCACGACTGCGCGCACGAGGCCGAGCCGGGGTGCGCGGTACTGGGCGCGATCGCCTCCGGCGAACTGGCCGAGCGGCGGTTGGACAGCTACCGGAAGCTGATCCGGGAGAACCAGTGGATCGTGGCCAAGACCGACGCGAGGGCCCGTGCGGAGCTTCGGCGGGACTGGAAGAGGAGGGGAGCGGAGGGCAAGGCGGCGATGGAGGCCAAGCGGGGCCGTTGGCGGTAACGACTGCCCGCGGCTCCACCGGGTGCAACGTCGTGTCCGATTTCCGCCAGCAGCACCCTCGCCGACGGCGGAGACTGGAACACGTGATGGACGAAGACACCAGGTACGAAGCCGTACGCAGCCGAGACGCCCGTTTCGACGGCGAGTTCTTCTTCGCCGTCGAGACGACCGGCATCTACTGCCGGCCCAGCTGCCCGGCGGTCACGCCGAAGCGCCGCAACGTGCGGTTCTACGCGACGGCAGCCGCCGCGCAGGGCTCGGGATTCCGGGCCTGCCGGCGGTGCCGCCCGGACGCCGTGCCGGGATCGGCCGACTGGAACGTCCGTGCCGATGTCGTGGGGCGGGCCATGCGCCTGATCGGCGACGGTGTCGTCGACCGCGAGGGCGTGGCCGGCCTCGCGGACCGGCTCGGCTACAGCGCCCGGCAGGTGCAGCGGCAGCTCACCGCGGAACTCGGCGCCGGGCCCGTCGCGCTCGCCCGGGCGCAGCGGGCGCACACCGCGCGGGTCCTGGTGCAGACGACCGAACTGCCGATCACGGAGATCGCGTTCGCGTCCGGCTTCGCCAGCGTCCGGCAGTTCAACGACACGATCCGGGAGATCTACGCGACGACGCCGAGCGAGCTGCGGGCCGCCGCACCGAAGGGCGGACGGTCGGGCCGGCGGGCCGCCGCCCCGACCGCGGGGATACCGCTGCGGCTCGCCCACCGGGGGCCGTATCAGGGCGCCGCCGTCTTCGACCTGCTGGCGGCCGAGGCCGTGGCCGGCGTCGAGGAGGTCGGCGGCGTGCGCGGGCGGCGCACGTACCGTCGTACGCTCCGGCTTCCGCACGGCACCGGCATCGTCGCCGTCGACGAGCGGGCGGGGACGGTCAGGTCCGCGTCCGGTTCGCATCCCGGAGGCTGGCTGGACGCCCGGCTGCACCTCACCGACCCCCGTGATCTGACCACCGCCGTGGGGCGGCTGCGGAGGCTGTTCGACCTCGACGCCGACCCGTACGCGGTCGACGAGCGCCTCGGCGCCGACGAGCGGCTCGCCCCGCTGGTCGCCGCCCGGCCGGGGCTGCGCTCGCCCGGCGCCGCCGACCCCGAGGAACTGGCGGTGCGGGCGCTGGTCGGGCGGGACAGCGCCGAGCGGCTCGTGCGGCGCTACGGCAAGGCGCTCGACGCGCCCTGCGGCAGCCTCACCCACCTGTTCCCCGAACCCGCCGTCCTCGCGGAGGCCGAACCCCGCGGCACCCCGGGCGCACTCACCGCCGCCCTCGCCGACGGCGCCGTACGACTGGATCCGGGCGCCGACCGCGACGGCGTCGAAGCCGCGCTGCTGGCGCTGCCCGGCATGGACGCCGGTACGGTCGCCGTCATTCGCACCCGTGCCCTCGGCGATCCCGACGTCGCGCCGCCCGGCCTGGACGTTCCCGACAGCTGGCGACCCTGGCGGTCGTACGCCCTGCAACACCTGTGCGCAGCAGGAGAGTTGGACTGAACCGTGATGACCACCCTCTGGACGAGCGTCGACAGCCCCGTCGGGCCCCTCCTCCTCACCGCCGACCCGACCGGCGCGCTGACCTCCGTCTCCGTGCCCGGACAGAAGAACGGCCGTACGGCGCAGCAGAGCTGGCGGCACGAACCCGCCGCCTTCCGTGCCGCCGAGGAGCAGATCGCCGCCTACTTCGCCGGTGAACTCAAGGATTTCCGGCTGGAGTTCAGCACCGCGGGCAGTGAGTTCCGGGAGCGCGTGTGGGGCGCCCTCGACTCCGTGCCGTACGGGGCCACGACGACGTACGGCGAGATCGCCGCGCGGATCGGGGCGTCACGGGCCGCCGTAAGGGCCGTCGGCGGTGCGATCGGCGCCAACCCGCTGCTCATCGTCCGCCCCTGCCACCGGGTGATCGGCGCGGACGGCTCGCTGACCGGCTACGCGGGCGGCCTGGAGCGGAAGGTACAGCTCCTCACGCTGGAGGGGAGCCTCTAGGCCGTGGCCGCAAAGTCCCGCCTGCTCCGCGGCGTCTGGCACCCTCCGCCGCCGCCTCAACGGCGCGGGAGGTGCCCCCACTCGCCGCACCGGGCGAAAGCCCAAGTACGTCCAGTACGAGGGCTTCCGCCCGGCACGCCGAGAGCACGCACCAGACGCCGCGGAGCCCGCCCTTCGGGCGAACGACGGGACTTCGCGGACATGACCTAGGCCGGACCTAGGCCTCCTCCAGGCCCCAGCTGTGGATCCGCCGGGGATGGATGCGGATCACCTCCTCGCTGAAGTGCGGGCCCAACTCGTGCGGGCCGGTGAGGAGTTCGGCCTCGCCGCGGATGTCGACGCCGCGCACCCGCCACGGGCGCGTGCTCACGACGTCGTCGACGACCAGGGCGACCTTGGGGTTCTGCAGCAGATTGCGCCACTTCTTGGTGCGGCCCATCGCCAGGCCCCCGACCAGGATGGTGCCGTCGTCCTGCGGGAAGAAGCCGACCGGGTTGGCCTGCGGCTGCCCGTGCGGGTCGACGGTGGCCAGCCGCCCCAGCCGCTGCGACTTCAGATACGCGCGCTCGGCCTCACTGAATTCGGTCATGGCAGCCAGCCAAACACGCCTGCCTTGCCCGCACATCGGATCGTCGGCCTAGGCCCCTGGCCCTACGTCAGCCCCACAGCACCGCGCCCACCCACGCGCCCGCGACCAGCAGACAGGTGAACAGCTCCACGAGCACGCTGGAGCCGCCCGAGCGCATCACGTTCCGCAGCGCCGCCATCGCCTCGCCGTGCCGGCCCAGACGGCGGCGTTCGTACAGGTAGATGCCGCCCATGAAGCCGGGGATCGCGCCGAGCACGGGCACCAGGACGAAACCCAGGAACGCGCCCACCCCCGCGTAGACACCCATCCGCGGAGTGGCGCCGCTCGCGCGCAGCCGTCTGGCCGGCAGCGCCCAGCGCACCACCTGGGAGCACAGCAGCGCGACGGTGGCGCCCACCAGGACCCACCAGGAGACCGGCTGCGGATCCTTCAGCGCCCACCACAGGACCGCGGCCCACACGAGCCACGACCCCGGCGCCCCGGGCACCAGCACTCCGCACAGGCCGAGCAGGAGGACCAGACCGACCAGCAGGAGGTCCCACACTCCCATCTGTCCAGAGTGCCCGAGGCCAGGAGGAGACGCAGGTCAGCCCTGTTCAGACGGTACGGTCCCGGGCCACCCAGCCGCGCTCGTACACATGCCGGCCCAGCTGCAGCCGGGTCGTCACGCCGGTCAGCTCCATCAGCCGCTTCACCCGGCGCTGCACGGTCCTCAGGCCCAGATCCAGCTGTTTGGCCACGCTCGCGTCCGTCAGCCCGGCGAGGAGGAGGGACAGGATCTCCAGGTCCGTGGCGTCGGGGCCGTCCGCGGCCTGCTCGGTGACACCGGACGCGCCGAGCCGGAGCGGCAGTGCGTCCCGCCACACCGACTCGAACAGCCCGGACAGCAGCTCCAGCAGCCCGCTCGCGTGCACGACCAGCGCGGCGGGCTCCGCGGTGTGCGAGGTCAGCGGCACCAGGGCGAGCGACCGGTCGGCGACCACCAGCTTCGTCGGCACCCGGTCCACGACCCGCACCTGCTCGTCCCGGCCGAGCGCGGCGGACAGCTCGCCGATCCCGTGCGGCAGGTCCAGCACCGACCGCTCGACCACCACCCGGTAGCGGACCCCGCGCCCGGCCGCCTGCTCCTCCGCCTGGTTGTCCGGACCGGAGACGACCACCGGATCGCCCGTGACCAGCGCGCACACCTCCTCGCTCGCCCCGAGCTGCAGCTGCAGGAAGCGCTGCGGACCGCCGCCGCGCCGATCACCACCTCGACCAGGTCGTGCACGGCGGGCTCGGCCGCCGCCGCCCGGTACTCCTCCGCGAGCAGCGCGGCCGCCAGCTCCGCCTTCTCCAGCTCGTGCCGCTGCTGGGTGAGCAGCGCGCCCAGCGCCACGCCCGGCGGGGCGGCCACCCAACGGCCCGGACGGGCCGACGACTGGGCGGCCAGCCCGTGCCGCTCCAGCCGGCGCAGCGCACGCTCCGTGTCGTACTCGCCGAGCGTCAGCCGCCGGGCCAGATCCGGCACGTCGGCGGCGCCCACGGTCACCAGTGCCCGGTACGCCGACTCGTGCGTCTCGTCCAGTCCCAGCACTCCCAGCATCAGGTGTCGCCCCTCCCCGAAGACCCGCTCCCCTGAAGCGCGCAATGTGCGGCATGGCGGAAAACAGCCACGGCGCAAACCCGCCTCGGCGCATCATCGCCGCATCACCCGCCACTCTGCCAAGGTGTCGCCACGGCGGTGTCGACCACTGCCTGCCCGGGAGAGAACACGAACGTGACTCACAGCTGATCTCCAGGCAGGCAGGTCACACTCATGGCCGGTCCGCACGCATGCGGGGGCGTGTTCCGGTCACTCAGAACGTGATCCGGGCCCGAAGCGTGCCGTCGGCGCACCGACGGCACGAAGGGGATCCGGGCCCGGGTCACTCCGGCGTCGCCGGGCGGTTCTCCCGTGGGGGGTGGAGCCGCCCGGTGACTTTCCCGCATCGCCGTTCGACGACTCACTCGACACGCCGTTGCGGCGCGGAGCACCCGGCCGGTTTTTCCCGATGCCCCGTTTTCATACGGCCCGTGCGGTGGACAATTAGGGGCATGAGCCAGCAGGGGGGAAGGCCCACCGGTCACGAGGACGACTGGTGGGGGCAGCTGTACGACGACTCCACCGAGGACACGGGCCCCGCGCCCGCGCCCGACACCCTGGACGACCGCTTCGCGTCGGCGGCGGGTGCGGTGCAGCCGGGAGTCCCCGCGCCGCGGCCCGGCGGCACCGAGGTCGCCGATGCGCCGGTGCGGGCCGGGGTGACCGCGAGCGACGGCAGTGCGCCGACATCCGACGGCGGTACGCCGACATCCGACGGCGGTACGCCGACATCCGACGGCGGTACGCCGACATCCGACGGCGGTACGCCGACAACCGACGGCCGTACCTCCACCGAGACCCCCGGCACGACGGCCCCCGCCTCCCGCATGCCGCCCGACGCCTCCGGTCCCGCGTCCCCCGCCGCCGCAGAGGCGGTCGCCGCCCCGCCGGACACCGATGCCGTCCCGGCCGACGCCCCGGAAGACGCCGAGGCCGACCCCCTCCCGGACATCCGTACCGCCACCCACCTCGACCTCCCCACCCTCCCCCCGGCCCCCGTCGACTACGTCGGCTCCGGCCCGCCCACCTACGACGCCGAACCCACCGCCCTCCCGCCCGCAGACCCCGACGACCTGGACGACCTCGTCGCGGACACCGTGCTGGACGGCGCCCGTTACGGGGCCTGCACCCTTCGGGCGGCTTCGGTGCGCGGCGACTCCGCCCGCTACCGGGGCGAACCCCGACGCGACTCCCTCCTCACCGCCCGCTTCGGCACCGGCGAACACGCCCTGATCCTGGTCGCGATGGCGACCGGCGCCCGCGCAACGCCGGGCGCCCATCGCGCCGCCGCCGAGGCCTGTCACTGGATCGGGCGGGCCATAGGCCGCAGTCACGCCCGGCTCGCGGAGGACATAAGCGCCGGCCGCCGCGGCGACCTCAAGTCCGGCCTGCACCGCCTGACCGACCGCAGCCTCGGCAAACTCCGCGCCAGCGCCGCCGAGCAGGGCATCGAGCCCGAGGAGTACTCCGCCACCCTGCGCTGCCTGCTGCTGCCCGCCGACCCCGAGTGCCGTACGCGCGTCTTCTTCGGCGTCGGCGCGGGCGGACTGTTCCGCCTCAGGGACGGCGCCTGGCAGGACATCGAACCGCAGGTCACCGACACCACCGGCGAACCGGTCGTCGGCTTCGGCTCGCTGCCCGCCGAGACGCCCGAGGGCGACCGGCTCACCATGGACCTGGGCATCACCACACCCCCGAGCCCGTACGACCCCGCCCCCGAACCGTCCCGCGAACCCTTCCGCTTCCGCGCCTCGGTGGCCCACACGGGTGACACGCTGCTGATGTGCACCGGCGGCCTCGCGGAGCCGCTGCGCGGCGAACCCGACCTGTGCCGCTATCTGACCACCCGGTGGTCCGGCCCCACCCCGCCCGGCCTCGCCGCGTTCCTCGCCGACACCCAGGTCAGGGTCAAGGGATACGCGGACGACCGTACGGCCGCCGCCGTTTGGGAGGCGTGAACGGGGCGCCTGTGGATTGATGGAACCCGGAGGGATCCCACACGACCGGAGACCGAAGGGGCACGACAGCCATGGCCAAGCAGAACGTCGCCGAACAGTTCGTCGACATCCTCGTCCGCGCCGGGGTCAAGCGCCTCTACGGAGTCGTCGGCGACAGCCTCAACCCGATCGTGGACGCCGTACGCCGCAACGCCGCCATCGACTGGGTGCACGTACGGCACGAGGAGACCGCCGCCTTCGCCGCCGGCGCGGAGGCCCAGATCACCGGCAAGCTCGCCGCCTGCGCGGGTTCCTGCGGCCCCGGCAACCTCCACCTCATCAACGGCCTGTACGACGCCCACCGCTCCATGGCCCCCGTCCTGGCCCTCGCCTCCCACATCCCGTCGAGCGAGATCGGCCTCGGCTACTTCCAGGAGACCCACCCCGACCAGCTGTTCCGCGAGTGCAGCCACTACAGCGAACTCATCTCCAGCCCGAAGCAGATGCCGCGGCTGCTGCAGACCGCCATCCAGCACGCCGTCGGGCAGTCCGGGGTCAGCGTGGTCTCCCTCCCGGGCGACATCGCCGACCAACCCGCCCCCGACAAGGCCGCCGAGACCGCCCTCGTCACCTCCCGGCCCACCGTCCGCCCCGGCGACACCGAGATCGACCGGCTCGTCGAGATGATCGACGAGGCCGAGAAGATCACCCTCTTCTGCGGCAGCGGTACGGCGGGCGCGCACGCCGAGGTCATGGAGTTCGCCGGGAAGGTCAAGTCACCGGTGGGGCACGCCCTTCGGGGCAAGGAGTGGATTCAGTACGACAACCCGTACGACGTCGGCATGAGCGGCCTGCTCGGCTACGGCGCCGCCTACGAGGCCACCCACGAGTGCGACCTGCTGATCCTGCTCGGCACCGACTTCCCGTACAACGCGTTCCTGCCCGACGACGTCAAGATCGCTCAAATCGACGTCCGGCCCGAGCACTTGGGGCGCCGCTCCAAGCTGGACCTGGCCGTGTGGGGCGACGTACGGGAGACGCTTCGCTGTCTGATCCCGCGGGTGGAGGAGAAGCGCAACCGGCGTTTCCTCGACAAGATGCTGAAGAAGCACGCGGACGCGCTGGAGGGGGTGGTGAAGGCCTACACCCGCAAGGTGGAGAAGCACGTGCCCATCCACCCCGAGTACGTCGCCTCCGTGCTCGACGAACTCGCCGACGAGGACGCGGTGTTCACCGTCGACACCGGGATGTGCAACGTCTGGGCCGCCCGCTACATCTCGCCCAACGGCCGCCGTCGCGTCATCGGTTCCTTCTCCCACGGCTCGATGGCGAACGCCCTGCCGATGGCGATCGGCGCCCAGTTCACCGACCGGAAGCGGCAGGTCGTGTCGATGTCCGGGGACGGTGGATTCTCCATGCTGATGGGGGACTTCCTGACCCTCGTCCAGCACGACCTCCCGGTGAAGGTCGTCCTCTTCAACAACTCCTCCCTCGGAATGGTCGAGTTGGAGATGCTGGTGGCCGGACTGCCGTCCTACGGCACCACGAACAAGAACCCCGACTTCGCGGCCGTGGCCCGCGCCTGCGGTGCCCACGGGGTGCGCGTCGAGAAGCCCAAGGACCTCGCCGGAGCCCTGAAGGACGCCTTCAAGCACAAGGGCCCGGCCCTCGTCGACGTCGTGACCGACCCCAACGCGCTGTCCATCCCGCCGCGGATCAGCGCCGAGATGGTCACCGGGTTCGCCCTGTCCGCGTCGAAGATCGTCCTGGACGGCGGGGTCGGGCGGATGCTCCAGATGGCCCGCTCCAACCTGCGGAACGTGCCGCGGCCCTAGGGCCCTTCTGATGGATCTCCGCGGCGTCGCGACGCCCGGCACGCCCTCTCGCCGCACCGGTCAAAAGCCCTAGTAGCTCCGCTACGAGGGCTTCCGCCCGGCACGCCGAGAGCACGCACCGAACGCCGCTCCTTCTCCCACGGAGATCCATCAGAAGAGCCCTAACTGTCGTACGGGACCCAGGCGCGCCCGCCGGAGTCGTTCGTGCCGTACCAGTAGCGCGGCATGCCCTTGATGCTGCTGGTGCGGAACGGGCGGCCGTGGTCGTCGATGCGGATCGTGCCGGTGCGGCCCTGGGAGGACCAGTCGAGTTCGAGGTACCAGCGGGCGTCGTAGGTCTGCGTCGTCGCGTCGATCAGCAGCACCTCCGGGTCCTCGGCGGAGACGCGGTACGGGAAGTGCACGGCCGGGACGGTGTGTTCGCTGTCGGCGCCGTCCTTCGGGCGGGCGATGGGGCGGTCGACGTCGAGGTTCACGGTGAAGCTGCGGGGCGTGAGCTCGCCGCCGCAGCCCTGGTCCATGGCGTACGCGTTCCCGGCTGCCGGGTTGCCGCGGCTGACGATGCGGACGCGCAGCGCCTCCAGGACCACGGCCGTGGAGGACCGCCCCTGCACCGAGACCTGCACCAGCGTCTGCCGCCCGTGCACCGCGCCCTGAGTCGCCGCCCACGTCCCGGCGTCCTGCTGGACCGGGGGCGGGGGGACCTGCGAGGTCGGCTTGTCGATGACGTAGTCGTGGCCGCAGCCGCCGAACCAGACCTGTGAGTCGGCCGTCCAGGCGAGGGGCACGCCGGTGGCCGGTTTGCCGGCGCCGGTGGGTTCCGTGCCCGGAGTGGACGAGGCACCGGCTGCCTTGTTCCTGGTGCCGGGTGAGGACGAGCCACCGGAGGCGGTGGGGGAGGTGCTCGTGGACGGCTTCGTCTTCGACGAGTTGTGGGGTGCCGTGGGAGCGGTCCTGCGGGGCCCGGAGGAGGAGTCAGGGGCGGCCGTGTCCGAGGAGTGGCCGGTCGAGAGGGCGGACAGGCCACCGAGCGTGGCGAGCAGCGCGCACGCGACGGCGGTCGAGGCGAGGACACGTCGGCGGCGGTACCAGGCGCGGGGAGCGGGGGAGGGTGTGGGCTCCGGCTCCCTGGTCGTGTCCGGTACGGCGCCGACCTCGATGCCGGCCTCTTCGACGGCGGCCGGTGTCGGATCCTCCCCGTCACCCACCTCCTCGGCCGCACCCCCTGCCCGCACCCGCTGCCGGGCCGCCAGCGCCGACAACCACAGCCGGTGCAGCTCGAGCCGCTCCTCCGGTGTCGCCTCGCAGAAGGCCGCGAGCCGCTCCACGGGCGCGAAGTCCTGCGGTACCGCCTCGCCCGCGCAGTACCGGTGCAGCGTGGAGGTGTTCATGTTGACGCGGCGGGCCAGGGAGCCGTAGCTCCGGTCCGTACGGTCCTTCAGCCGGCGCAGCAGCGCCGCGAACTCCTCGACCTCGTCCCGAGTCGACACCGTTCCCCCGTTGTCCGCCCGCGATCCCGTATCCCAGGCACTCATATACCTGCACGTCAGATGGGCTGGGATGGTTCCACCGTCGCCAGAAGGGCGGCAGTCGTTGCGCCGGGCCGTTGTGACCGCCGATGCTCTTGGTGTCGCACCGACCAGGGCCGGACCGACCTTCCGGCGTCGGGCGACAACCGACACCCATGCACTCATTCACGGGGGACATCCATGCCCAAGCGCACCGGAGCAGGCGCGCTCATCGCCATCGCCGTCACGGGTCTGACGGCGGCGCTCGCCGGTTCGGCAACCGCCGCCCCGAAGGCGCCCGGCTTCCTGGCGGCGGCCGATCTGCCGCCGCACCCGAGCTCGTCCTGGACGGCCGGCAAGGTCACCACCGGCGTGCCGGAGGAGACGGACTGGGACACCTGTCTGCGGGCGCTGCCGGGCCACGAGTCCGCCTGGCACCGCGACTTCCGCACGGACCTCGACACGAACGCCCGGCAGATCACCGTGGTGCTGCCCGACACCCGTGCGGCCAAGCAGCTGACCTCGTGGCTGAACAAGGACATCAAGTCCTGCGCGGCCCGGATCGAGCAGCAGGACCCGGACACCGAGGCCACCGGCAAGGACTACGGGAAGCTCGCCGTCGAGGAGGGCGCCCATGTGTACGGCGTCCACACCGAGACCTCCGGGGGGTCGAGCGACGTCCGTCTCCTGTCGGTCGGCCGGGACGGCCGCACCGTCACGGTCGTGAACTGGGCGCAGTTGGGGGGCTTCAAGGGCGCCCCGGTGAAGGCCTTCAAGAAGGCGACCACCACGGCCGTGAACAAGCTCCACTGACCGCACGACCAGGGCCGCCCTCTCGCCTCGGGGGTCGGGAGGGCGGCCCACAGCACAGCTCGACCACTCGATCACTCGATCACTCGATCACTCGAAAACGGGGAACCGAACATGAACAGCAAGACCCGCACCGCCCTCGCCGCCGGCGTCCTCGCCGTCGCCCTCGGTCTCGGCGCCACCGCCCAGGCGTCTTCCGCCGGCACCCCGCGCAGCGTCAGCGGCAAGCCGGCCGACAACATCACCCGCATCGCCGACTTCTACGGCGCCTACATCGACGCGGTGACCGACGAGGACAGCGGCAACCTGGGCGAGGCCCTGCGCGCGCACTACCTCACCGCCGGCTTCCAGAAGGCGCTGAACGCCTGGGAGGAGAAGAACCACGCCGACGGCGTCCTGCGTGCCCAGAACGTCCCGCTCGCCTGGAAGGTCACCGACAACGGCAGCACCGCCAAGTACACGGAGGCCGTCATCACCTTCACCTGGAGCAAGTCGAGCACCAGCAAGGTGGTCGTCGACATGACCCGCGACAGCCGCCAGATCTTCCGCATCGGGGAGAAGGGCATCGGCGGCAAGTAGCGGTGGTCACGCCGGCCGCAGCCGCACGGTGAGGATCTGGAACGGTCGCAGCTCGAAGGCCAAGTCGCTTTCGTGCAGCGGCCGTTCCAGCAGGTCCGTCACCTCGGCCCGGTCGACCGGGAACCCGGGCGTCAGCGTGGCCCGCGCCCGCCCGCCCCGGGACTCGTACAGCCGTACCACCACATCCCCGCTGCGGTCCTCCGCGAGCTTGACCGACTCGACGGTGACCCCGGGATGGTCCACCCGCACCAGCGGCTCCACCACCGGCGCCCCGGCCACCCGCAGCGGCAGGTTGAGCGCGAGCCCCTCGGCGACCGCGTGTCCGACGTCCGCGCCCGGCAGCAACGCATAGGTGAAGCGGTGCGCGCCCAGGTCCGTCTCGGGATCGGGGCTGTGCGGGGCGCGCAGCAGGGTGAGACGTACGGTCGTGCCCAGGCCGTGTTCGTGCGGGGTTCGGGTCACGTCGTGGCCGTACGTCGAGTCGTTGAGGACCGCGACGCCGTAGCCCTCCTCGGCGACCCGGAGCCAGCGGTGGGCGCAGATCTCGAAACGGGCCGCGTCCCAGGACGTGTTGGCGTGCGTGGGGCGGTGGACGTGCCCGAACTGGATCTCCGCCGTGGAGCGTTCGGCGTGCACATCGAGCGGGAAGGCGGCCTTGAGAACCTTCTCGGACTCCTGCCAGTCGACGTCGGTGACGATGTCGAGGCGCCCGGCCCCGGCCGCGAGGCGGATCTCCTGGGTGATCCGCGACTTCCCGAACGTCCGCGTCACCCGCACCGCCGCCCTGAGCGGCCCGTCCTCCACCAGTTCCACCGACTCGACGTCCGTCAGGTCCGTGTGCCGGCGCCGGTAGTGCCGGTCGATGTCCCAGGCGTCCCAGGCGTTGGGATGGTCGGGGTGCAGCTGGAGGAGGTTGCCCGGGCCGGACAGCACCTCGCGGTCGGCGGCGAGGTCCCGTACGGAGGAGATCAACCCCTGGGCGTCCACGGTGACTCGGAGCCGGGAGTTCTCCAGTACGTGGGTGCCGCCGTCCTCTTCCGCCCGGACGACCTCGCCCGCCGCGCCCGCGACCGGCGCACTGCCCAGGCCCGGCACGGTCACCAGGACGCCGCCGGCGACCTCCGTCCGCTCGTACGGCGAGGCGTTGAACACCACGGGCCCGCCTGTCCCCAGCGCCTCCACGGCCGCCGCCGTGAGCTCCTCCACCTCTGTCAGCACCTGCGCATACGTGTCCCGTGCCTCCCGGTGCACCCAGGCGATCGACGAGCCGGGCAGGATGTCGTGGAACTGGTGCAGCAGCACCGTCTTCCACAGCCGGTCCAGGGCGTCGTGGGGGTAGGCGTACGACGGATTGCGTACGGCGGCTGCGGTACACCACAACTCGGCCTCGCGCAGGGCGTGTTCGGAGCGCCGGTTGCCCTGCTTGGTCTTCGCCTGGGTGGTGTACGTGGCCCGGTGGAGCTCGAGATACAGCTCGCCGGACCAGACGGGGGCCTGGGCGCCGTACTCCTCCTCGGCGGCCGCGAAGAACGCGGACGGCTTCTCGATCTCCACCCGGGGTGAGCCCTCCAGGGAGCGCAGCCGGCGGGCCTTCTCCAGCATTTCGCGGGTCGGGCCGCCACCGCCGTCGCCCCAGCCGAAGGGGACGAGGGAGCGGGTGGCGCGGCCCTTGTCGGCGAAGTTGCGTTCCGCGTGGGCGAGTTCGCGGCCGTGGAACTGGGAGTTGTAGGTGTCGACGGGCGGGAAGTGGGTGAAGACGCGGGTACCGTCGATGCCCTCCCACCAGAAGGTGTGGTGGGGCATCTTGTTGGACTGGTTCCAGCTGAGTTTCTGGGTGAGGAACCATCGGATTCCGGCCAGTTTCGCGAGCTGCGGGAAGGCGGCCGTGTAGCCGAAGGAATCCGGCAGCCAGATCTCCTCCGTCTCGACGCCCAGCTCCTCGGCGAAGAACCGTTTGCCGTGGACGATCTGCCTGGCCAGCGCCTCGCCGCCGGGCATGTTGGCGTCGGACTCCACCCACATCGAGCCGACGGGGGCCCAGTTGCCGTCCTGCACGGCCTTCTTGATCCGCTCCCAGATGTGCGGCTGGTGCTCCTTCACCCAGGCGTACTGCTGGGCCTGCGAGCAGGAGAACACCAGCTCGGGGTAGTCGGCGGCGAGCGCCGTGACGTTGGCGAAAGTGCGGGAGGCCTTGCGGACCGTCTCGCGCAGCGGCCACAGCCAGGCCGAGTCGATGTGCGCGTGCCCGGTCGCGGAGATCCGGTGCGCGCTGGCCGAGGCGGGAGCCGCGAGTACGTCCGCCAGCGCGGCCCGGGCCGCTTCCGCCGTACCGGAGACGTCGTGCAGGTCGAGCGTGTCGAGCATGTCCTCCAGGGCGCGCAGGACCTCGTGCCGCCGGGGGCGGTCCATGGGCAGCTCGTGCATCAGCTCCGACAGCACCTCGACGTCCAGGACCAACTGCCACACGGACTCGTCGAGTACGGCGAGGTCGGCAGAGCGGAATCGGTAGATGGGCCGATCCCCGGCGGTCAGCACGTCGCCCAGCTGCGTAGGCGTGAAACCGTGCAGCACCGCCGGATTGGCCGCCGCCTCCAGAAGCAGATGCACCGGTTCGCCTCCGCTCGCCGGGGCACCGACGGTCAGGTGGCGATTGCGGGGGTGAATGCCCTTCAGCGGGACGCCCGCCTCGTCGTACAGCAGCCCCTCGGCCTGGAAGCCGGGGCCGTCGCCGGTGAATCCGGGGTCGATCACCGCCTCCACACGGCGGCCCGCCCACTCCTCGGGCACCCGGCCGGTCAACCGGAACCAACTCGTCGACCAGGGCGTTCCCCAGGCCGTTCCGGTTGTGAAGGACTCGTAGGCGGCCTGCAGTGCCCGGTCCACCGGCACCGGCTCACCCGGCACATGCCACACCGACAGCACCAGCGGCACCCGGTGCGCGTACTGCGCGGGTCGTACGAACTGCCCCATGGCCCGCTCCAGGCGCGCCTCCACCAGCGTTCGGTCGTCGTGCACGGCGGCTCCCTCGACGCTCGGACGGCTCAGCCCCAGGGTGTCACCTACCCGTCGGGAAGGGGCGCATCCGTGGCCGAACACCTGGTCGTTGAGGATTCGACATGACTGGCGCGTGCCCCATGGGGCATGGATCCCGTGAACGTGTTCGACAAGGAGGGGAACCGACATCGGCACGCGGGCGGGGGTCATGAAGAGGCAGGCACGAGGCGGCGGTCCCATAGCGGTAGGGGCCTCCTCGGCGAAGACAGTGGAGGCAAAGACCGACGGCGCAGAACGGGGGCAGCCGTCCCAGCTGCGGCAGAGACTGGGCCGGGCGGACCTGAAGGCCGTGCCCGAGGCGCGCAGGGCGCTGCGCGAGCTGTTACGGCAGTGGGGCCGGCCCGGACGGTCGGAGATAGCGGAGCTGCTTACGAGCGAACTCGTCACGAACGCACTCATCCACACCGACCACGACGCGGTTCTCACGGCCACGGTCTCACCCCGCGGGCTCAGGGTGGAGGTGAGGGACTTCGTGGCCCGCAGACCCAGACTGCGCGTACCGAACGCCGACGACGGTACGCACGGCAGAGGCCTGGTCCTGGTGCAGTCCCTCGCCGACGCGTGGGGCGTGCGCACACACGGGGTGGGAAAGGTGGTGTGGTTCGAACTCGACGCCGGAATCGCGTGAACGGGAAGGGGCGTGACCGAATGGTCACGCCCCTTCCCGTGCCGGCTGTGCGCCGGGCTTCAGTCGGGCCTCAGCCGAACTGCTGCTCGAGGTCCTTGAGCTTGCGCTCCAAGGAGTCCAGGCGCGGCAGGGCCATTGTGTCGTCCTCCGCGGTGAGGTCGACGGTGACCGATTCAGAACCGCCCTTGCGGACGGGCTGGAGTGAGGGCCGGGAGCGTACGGGCAGCGGTTCCGGCGCGGATATGGCAGGCTCCGCGGAAACCGAGGCGCGCTCCAGGGCCTGGGGCTCCACCTGGCGTCCGCCGCCGCGGCCGATGAACCCGCGGTGGCCCCGGCTGATGGCCTTGAGCTGGGCGCGCTCCAGACGGTCCGCCTCGCGTCGGCGCAGCCGGTTCGTCTCCTTCTGCCGCTGGTCCTCGCGCACCTCGTCGACCGCCTCGTCCAGGCTGCGCACGCCCTCCAGGAGCATCAGCGACCAGGCCTTGTAGGTCTCGCGCGGGGCCCGCAGCCAGCGGACGATACGGATCTGCGGCAGCGGACGCGGCACCAGGCCCTGCTCGCGCAGTGCGGCGCGGCGGGTCTGCTTCAGCGCGCGGTCGAACAGGACGGCCGCAGAGAGCGACATCCCGGAGAAGAACTGCGGAGCGCCCGCGTGGTCGACACCTCGGGGCGCGTGCACCCAGTTGAACCAGGCGGCCGCCGCCGCGAACGTCCACACGAGTATCCGGGAGCCGAGCGCCGCGTCGCCGTGGCTGGCCTCGCGCACCGCGAGGACGGAGCAGAACATGGCCGCACCGTCCAGGCCGAACGGGACGAGGTACTGCCAGCCGTCGGTGAGGCCGAGGTTCTGCTCACCGAAGCCGACCAGGCCGTGGAAGGAGAGTGCGGCGGCCACCGCCGCACAGCAGAACAGAAGGACATACGAGGCGGTGCCGTATATGGCCTCCTTGCGCCTGCGGCGCTCCTCGCTGCGCTCCCACGAGTCGTCCTTCGCGTGCTCCCCGCCGGACCGCTTGCTGCGCGCGAGCACCGCCACCGCCGCCAGCATGCCCAGGAGCAGTACGGCGCCCGGAAGCAGCCAGTTCAGCGATATGTCGGTCAGTCTCATCTGGGGTCCCTTGCATTGGGATAGGGCGTAACGCCCGCCATAGTGGCCCAATCCCACCGGCCCTCAGGGGGTTTCGGGGCAAGAGGCCGCCAAGGAAGTGCAAGGGGATGCCCAGGGCGACGTTCTGCTCGAACTGCCGCTTGAGGGGCGGGAGTTGAGTTCGAATAAGACTACCCGTACGGATGGTTCCACGGAAAGTTCCTGCGGCAAGTGAGGAAGTTGTGAATTGCCTGTAACCGGGCGGGCGCCTTGTTCGCGGCTGATCTTACGGGACGGGTGGTGACCGGTGTGCCTGAGGGGGTCTCAACTCGCGGCGGCGGCCAGCAGCTTGGTGACCCGGTCCGCGTCGCATGTGCGCGGGCAGGTGGCACAGGTGTCCTCGGGGCGCACCGTGTAGAACATGCAACAGCTCGCCCGGTCCCGGGTGGGCACCGCCTCGCCGTCCGGTCCGGTCAGCTCCCGGAAGGCGGCCGAGCCGACGTAGGGCCGGGTCGCGCCCGGCAGCAGCGCCTCCAGTTCGCGCATCGCCCGCTGTTCCTCGCCGAGCAGATGAGCGACGTACCAGAGCCCCTCCACGACCTCGTCGGTCGCCATGCCCCACAGGGCCCGCCCGCGCCGGCGCATGCGCGGACCGAAGCCGGCGAGGACCGGTTCGAGGTGCTCGGCCGCCGCGGCCCGCACCTCGGCCCGCAGCGCCTCCTCGTCGGCGACGACCCGCGCGCCGGGCAGCGCGGCGGCCGGATCGCCGGGCAGACAGGCGAAGCCGTCCGCCCGCACGGCCAGGCGGCCTATGGAGAGGCCGGGGACGCTGCGGTCGTAGGAGACGTCTGTCACGGGAAAGCGGGGCACGCGGCGATACAGGAACCACGGCACGGTGATCAGGAGGCAGGCGGGCCAGGCGTAGCGGTGCAGCCCGAAACTCGCCACCACGTCCGGCCGCGCCCGCTGCCCGTAGTCGCGCAGCACCTGTGCGTCGTCCCAGGCCAGGAAGGCCTCGAGGCCGGCCCCGCCGTCCGCGAGCGAGGCGGCGGAGACCCAGCCGGCGCCCTCGGGGGCCGGCTGCCCGGCGTCGAGCTCTGTGATCTCCAGTCCCAGGAAGACCCCGGTCAGGCGGGCGTACGCGTCCGAGAGGGCCGAGCGGGACACAGGCATGCGGGACCGCCCAATCCGAGATCGCCAAAAGGTAAGCCTTACCTTACCCGTGATCGTCGGTGTTTGAACTGACGGCTTGTGCGCCTATGGTTCTTGACGGACGAGTAACAACCCGCCGTAATGACCCCAAGTACCGACACATCCGGAGGAGGCCCCCGTGGAGCAGAGCATCCGTACGGGGACGCCCCGGGTGCCGCCGCAGGCCAGGGCCGCGGACGTGGACCGCCAGCGGGGCGTCGCCCCGGCGGACACCCGCGGCGAGCACACGCACAGCGAGACGCCGATTCCCGGGCCCCGCCCGGTGCAGCGGGCCTCCGTCCGCGGCCAGATCCTCGAGGCCCTGCGCACCGCGCTGGTCGCCGGGGAGCTGAGGCCGGGCGAGGTCTACTCGGCGCCCGCGCTCGGCGAGCGGTTCGGGGTGTCCGCGACGCCCGTACGGGAGGCGATGCAGCAGCTCGCGCTCGAGGGCGCCGTCGAGGTCGTGCCCAACCGGGGCTTCAGGGTGGTCGAGCGCGGGGCGCGGGAGCTGGCCGAACTGGCCGAGGTCCGCGCCCTGATCGAGCTCCCGGTGATGCTGCGGCTGGCCCGTACGGTCCCCGCCGAACGCTGGGCGGAACTCCGCCCCCTCGCCGAGGCGACGGTCCGCGCCGCGTCCTCCGGCTGCCGCGCGACGTACGCCGAGTCCGACCGAACCTTCCACCGCGCGCTGCTGGCCCTCTCGGGCAACGAGCAACTGGTCCAGATCGCCGACGACCTCCACCGCCGCTCCCAGTGGCCCCTGGTCGGCGCCCCCGCCTCGCGCGGCCACGCCGACCTCCTGGCGGACGCGGTGGAACACGCGGCACTCCTGGACGCGTTGATCGCCCGCGATCTGGACGTGGTGCGGTCGCTGGTGGGGGAGCACTTCCCGGGGGCGTCCTGACGGCTGCGGGCCGATCAGCCGTCGCCGTCTCCCGATCCGGTCGCGGTCTTCGAGAACCCGCCCTGCCATGCGGCCTTCGCACCGGAGTCACCGATGCGGTAGACGTCCACGACGGCACCCGCGGCCACCGCGACGGACAGCACCGCCGCCGCGATCCGCACGACGGAGGCGGACCGGGCGCCGGCCTGCTGCGCGGGCGTGCGGCGGGTCGTCCACCACACCGCGGACGCCAGCACGAACAGTCCCAGGGCCCAGGGGAGCAGCCCGTCCCCGAGTTCCGCGTGCCGCCGTATCAGGGCGTTGCCGGTCACGTGCCGCTCCAGCCATTCGCCGGCCTGTGTGGTCAGCGGCACGCTCGCCAGGGTGACCAGCGCGAGCACCGGCAGGACCAGGCCCATCCTGCGCGCGGCCGACGGCCACAGGGCGCTCACCACCAGGGCCAGTGCCGTCAGCGGGACCAGTACGACGACGAAGTGGACCAGAAGGACATGGACGGGCAGGCCGTTGACGAGGCTCATCGGACGCTTCTCCAAGGGGTCGGGGGCGCGTCAGCCTGGCACAGGAACCTCTCAGGTTCCTCTCAGTCGATCTCCCGCGGGAGCAGGGCCCTCAGCCCTCAGGCCGTCGCCGCGCCCGCCGCCGGCGGGGTCAACTGCCGTGCCAGCCACGTCGGTACGCCCCCCAGGAGCCGGAAGAGCCGGCCCGCTTCCTCCCGAAGGCGCGAGGCTTCCGGTTCCGGCTCCGTGTCCGCCAGGGACGCCAGGGCCGGGGCCGTGCCCACCAGGTAGCCCAACTCCTCCCGGATCCGCAGGGATTCGGCGAAGCCGTGCCGGGCCTCCGCCAACTCGCCCTCCCGCAGGGCGAGTCCGGCGAGGTGGCGCCAGGTGAACGACAGCAGCAGCGGGTCGGCGTGTGCGGTCGCGCCCGCGTGCGCCCGCCGGTAGGCCGCACGGGCGGCCTGCGGGGAGCGGGCCAGGTTCTCGGCGAGCAGTCCGCGCCGGAAGTCCAGCACCGCCCGCCCCGCCGCCCCCGGAGCGATCAGCGCCGCCGCCCGGCCGAGCGCGGCCCGCGCCTCGTCGGCCCGGTCGCGCACCGAGTGCAGCGTCGCCGCGTACGCAAGTTGCCCGCGTTCACAAGCGGCCGCGCCCCGCTCGTCGTCGGTGTGGGCCAGCGCCTCCGCCGTACGCAGCGCGTCCTCGGCCTCTTCCCAGCCCTGCTCGGTGTACAGACACCGCTCCACCAGCAGCGCGGCCCGCTGCAGCGCGGCCGCCGGGGTGTCGGGCCTGAGCAGGGCTGCCGCGTCGGCCCAGCAGGCGCGCGAGCGCAGCCGCCATACCGCGGTCTGGAGAGGATCGTCACCGGCGGTCGTTCCGTTACCAGACATGGCGGAATGCGCCACGTTGCCCTCCCCGAGCACGCCATCGAGCTATGAGTGGTGGCGGCATCTCAGCACGAATCGCGGCGCCCGGCCAAGGGGGTGGGTGAAGGATTTCACAAAGTCGTGGGACGGCGACGGCACTTGGTGCCACCCCAGTGTCATCCCCCGGTGACCTCAGCTCATGCGCAACGCCAGGAAGAAATCGAGCTTGTCCTCCAGTCGCGACAGGTCACGGCTCGTCAACTGCTCGATACGCCCGACCCGATAGCGCAGCGTGTTGACGTGCAGGTGCAGCCGGGTGGCGCAGCGCGTCCAGGAGCCGTCGCAGTCGAGGAACGCCTCGAGGGTGGGGATCAGTTCGGCGCGGTGCCGGCGGTCGTAGTCCCGCAGCGGATCCAGCAGCCGCGCGGTGAAGGCCCGCCGCACGTCGTCCGGGACGAAGGGGAGCAGCAGCACGTGCGAGGCCAGCTCCTGGTGCCCCGCCGCGCACACCCGGCCCGGGCGGGCCGCGGCGACCCTGCGCGCGTGCCGCGCCTCCTCCAGCGCCCCGCGCAGCCCCTCCGCCGAGTGCACGGCCGCACTGACACCCAGCGTGACCTGCCCGTCGTCGTCGAGACCGGCCGACAGCGGATCCCGTACGGACGCCAGGAGCGCGTCGGCGAGGATGCCGGACTCGGAGCCGTCGTGCTCCGCGGAGACCGCCGGCAGCGGTACGAGGGCGATCGCCTCGTCGCCGGTGTGCGCGACGGCGATGCGGTCGGAGGGCTCGGGACCCGTGGCGAGCGGGTCGACGAGGATCTCCTCCAGGAGCGACTGGGTGACCGGCCCCGCCTCGATCTCGCCGCCCTGCCACTCGACGCGGGCCACGACCACCTGCCAGTGCGGGGCGGCCCCGAGCCCGGGCAGCAGCACCGGGGCGGCCACCCGCAGCCGGGCGGCGATCTCGGCGGGCGCCGCACCCGTCTGCACCAGCTCCAGGACCTCCTGCGCGAGCCGGCGCCGCACGGTGCGCGCCGCGTCCCGGCGGTCCCGCTCGACCGAGATCAGCTGCGTGACCCCCTGGAGCAGGTCGAGCCGCTCGGCGGGCCAGTCCCCGGCGTCCGCCTCGACGGCCAGCAGCCAGTCCGACAGCACCGTCTCGCGCACGTCCCGGGAGGCCTGCGCGGAGCGCCCTCCCCCAGCTACCGCTGGGCGGTGCCCCCAGCTGCGGATCGGGAAGAGGCTGTACGTGCCCGGGCCCAGGGTCACCCGGTGCGGCCCGCGCCGGCCGGTGCGCACCGCGGCCAGGTGCTCGGCGGCCAGCCGGGCGCAGAGGTCCGCGGGCAGCCCGGGGCCCGCGACCTTCGGGCCCGCGATCAGCCGCCCGGTGGGGGACAGCACCCAGGCCCGCAGGTCCAGGTCGGAGCCGAGCAGGTCGAGCACCACGTCCGGGCCGCCGCCCGCCGGGCCGGAGGTCATCATCCGCCGGTGCCGGTCCACGACCGCCGCGAGGTCCCCGGCGCGCTCGCCGGAGACCTGCCGTACGACATGCTCGGTGATCGTCGCGAAGGCCACCGACTCGTGCACCGCGAACAGCGGGAGGCGGTGCTGGGCGCAGGCCACGACCAGGTCGTCCGGGATGTCACCCAGCTCCGCCTCGCCGGCCGCCAGCGCGGCCACGCCGGCCTGCACCAGGATCCGTACGAACGGCTCGGAGTCGTCGGCGTCCCGGCGCCAGGCCAGACCCGTGAGCACCAGCTCCCCGCCCGAGAGGTACCGGCTGGGATCCCGGAGGTCGGTGGTCATCACACCGCGCACGGTGCGATCCAGCTCGTCCTCGCCGCCGAGCAGCCGCAGGCCCAGCGCGTCGGTGTCCAGCAGTGCGCGCAGCCGCATTCTCGTCGCCGCCGATCTTTGTCTCGAAATCTACGATGAACTTTGAGGACCTTGTGATGAGGGTGCCCGTCCGGTGAGGTGATGAGCGGTGCTCACCGTCTCCAGGGCCGTGTCCCAGGTCACGCGGGGTGTGTCTCGCGTTTCCACAGGAAAACGAGGCGGTTACTGATGACCTCCGTTCATACGAATCTACAAGATGCCCGCCCTGGCCAGCCAACTCCTTCATGGTTTCGGTGACTGACCGGGCCGCGGCACGTCGCTGTGTACTGACTCCACTCCGCGTAAACAGCACATGAACGAGCCGGTCCCGCCGCACCCGATCTGGCTCGATCCGTTCGACCCACGAGACGAAGAAGAGAGCCGGTCATGGACTTCCTTCGCCCCGCCAGCTGGGAGGAGGCGCTCGCCGCCAAGGCTGAGCACCCCACCGCTGTGCCCATTGCGGGCGGCACCGATGTGATGGTCGAGATCAACTTCGACCACCGGCGGCCCGAGTACCTGCTCGACCTGAACCGCATCACCGACCTCACCGAGTGGGAGGTCGGCGAGGAGACGGTGCGGCTGGGTGCCTCCGTCCCGTACACCGAGATCATGGAGCACCTGCGCGCCGAACTGCCGGGTCTCGCCCTCGCCTCGCACACGGTCGCCTCCCCGCAGATCCGCAACCGCGGCGGCGTCGGCGGCAACCTCGGCACCGCCTCCCCGGCCGGCGACGCCCACCCCGCGCTGCTAGCGGCGGGCGCCGAGGTCGAGGTCGAGTCGGTGCGCGGCTCCCGGCTGATCCCGATCGACGAGTTCTACACCGGCGTCAAGCGCAACGCGCTCGCCCCCGACGAGCTCATCAAGAACGTGCACATCAAGAAGGCCGACGGCCCGCAGCAGTACTCCAAGGTCGGTACGCGCAACGCCATGGTGATCGCCGTGTGCGCCTTCGGGCTCGCGCTGCACTCCGAGACCCGCACCGTGCGCACCGGCATCGGGTCCGCGGCGCCCACCCCGGTCCGGGCCAAGGCCGCCGAGGAGTTCCTGAACGCGGCGCTCGAAGAGGGCGGCTTCTGGGACAACGGAAAGATCATCACCCCGTCGGTCGCCAAGCAGTTCGCGGAGCTGTGCTCCGGCGCCTGCAACCCGATCGACGACGTCCGGGGCACGGCGAGCTACCGCCGCCACGCGGTGGGCGTGATGGCCCGCCGCACGCTGACCTGGACCTGGGAGTCGTACCGCGGCGCCCGCCGCACCACCGAGGGAGCTGCGTAATGCGCGTCAACTTCACCGTCAACGGACGCCCGCAGGAAGCCGACGACGTCTGGGAGGGCGAGAGCCTGCTCTACGTCCTGCGCGAGCGCCTGGGCCTGCCCGGCTCCAAGAACGCCTGCGAGCAGGGCGAGTGCGGCTCCTGCACGGTCCGCCTGGACGGCGTCCCGGTGTGTTCGTGTCTGGTCGCGGCCGGCCAGGTCGAGGGCCGTGACGTCGTGACCGTCGAAGGGCTCGCGGACTTCGCCAAGCAGCGCGCCGAGCACGGCGGTTGCGCCACCGGTGCCTGCGGTACGTCGCTGCAGGACGCCCAGCACTGGGCTGCCAAGGGCCAGGACTCGCAGACCGGCGAGGGCACCGAACTCTCCCCGATCCAGCAGGCGTTCATCGACGCCGGCGCCGTCCAGTGCGGCTTCTGCACCCCGGGTCTGCTGGTCGCCGCCGACGAGATGCTCGAGCGCAACCCGAACCCGACCGACGCGGACATCCGCGAGGCCCTGTCGGGCAACCTGTGCCGCTGCACCGGCTACGAGAAGATCATGGACGCGGTCCGCCTGGCGGCCGCCCGGCAGGGAGAGGCGGTCTGACGATGCCCAGCAACGGCGCTCCCATCGGTACGCCCACCAAGGTCACCCAGGGTTCCCGGACCAAGGGCGGCATCGGTGAGTCCACGCTCCGCCCGGACGGCACCCTCAAGGTCACCGGCGAGTTCGCGTACTCGTCCGACATGTGGCACGAGGACATGCTCTGGGGCCAGATCCTGCGCTCCACGGTCGCGCACGCGGAGATCGTCTCGATCGACACGAGCGAGGCGCTGAAGACCCCGGGCGTGTACGCCGTCATGACGTACGACGACCTGCCGACCGCGGTGAAGAACTACGGCCTGGAGATCCAGGACACCCCGGTCCTCGCGCACGGCAAGGTGCGTCACCACGGCGAGCCGGTCGCCATCGTCGCCGCCGACCATCCGGAGACCGCGCGCCGTGCCGCCGCCAAGATCAAGGTGGACTACCGCGAGCTGCCGGTCATCACCGACGAGGCCTCCGCGACCGCGCCGGACGCGATCCTGGTCCACGAGAACCGCGACGACCACCACATCGGGCACGTCCCGCACCCGAACATCGTGCACCGCCAGCCGATCGTGCGCGGCAACGCCGAAGAGGCCGCCAAGAAGGCCGACTTCGTCGTCAAGGGCGAGTACACCTTCGGCATGCAGGACCAGGCCTTCCTCGGCCCGGAGTCCGGTCTCGCGGTGCCCTCGGAGGACGGCGGCGTCGACCTCTACATCGCCACCCAGTGGCTGCACTCCGACCTGCGCCAGATCGCCCCGGTCCTGGGCCTGCCCGAGGACAAGGTCCGGATGACGCTCTCCGGCGTCGGCGGCGCCTTCGGCGGACGCGAGGACCTGTCGATGCAGATCCACGCCTGCCTGCTCGCGCTGCGCACCGGCAAGCCCGTCAAGATCGTCTACAACCGCTTCGAGTCCTTCTTCGGGCACGTCCACCGCCACCCCGCCAAGCTCTACTACGAGCACGGGGCGACCAAGGACGGCAAGCTCACCCACATGAAGTGCCGGATCGTCCTGGACGGCGGCGCCTACGCCTCCGCCTCCCCGGCGGTCGTCGGCAACGCCTCCTCGCTGAGCGTCGGCCCGTACGTGGTCGACGACGTCGACATCGAGGCCATCGCGCTCTACACCAACAACCCGCCCTGCGGCGCGATGCGCGGCTTCGGCGCGGTCCAGGCGTGCTTCGCCTACGAGGCCCAGATGGACAAGCTCGCCGACAAGGTGGGCATGGACCGGGTGGAGTTCCGTCAGCTCAACGCGATGGAGCAGGGCACGATCATGCCGACCGGGCAGCCCGTCGACTCGCCGGCGCCGGTCGCCGAACTCCTGCGCCGCGTCAAGGCGATGCCACTGCCGCCGGAGCAGCAGTGGCTCCTGGCCGGGGAGGAGGCCGACGTACGTCAGCTGCCCGGCGGTCTGTCCAACACCACCCACGGCGAGGGCGTCGTACGCGGTGTCGGTTACGCGGTCGGCATCAAGAACGTCGGCTTCTCCGAGGGCTTCGACGACTACTCGACGGCCAAGGTCCGCATGGAGGTCGTGGGCGGCGAGCCCGTCGCCATCGTCCACACCGCGATGGCGGAGGTCGGCCAGGGCGGTGTCACCGTCCACGCGCAGATCGCCCGCACCGAACTCGGCGTCGCGCAGGTGACGATCCACCCCGCGGACACACAGGTCGGTTCCGCCGGTTCGACGTCCGCGTCGCGGCAGACGTACGTCACCGGTGGCGCCGTCAAGAACTCCTGCGAGCTCGTCCGGGAGAAGGTCCTGGAGATCGGCCGCAGCAAGTTCGGTCCGTACCACCCGGCTTGGGCGACGGCGGAGTTGCTGCTCGAGGGTGGCAAGGTCGTCACCGACGGCGGCGAGGTCCTCGCCGACCTGGCCGACCTACTGGAAGGCGAGTCCGTCGAGGTCGAGGCGGAGTGGCGGCACCGCCCCACCGAGGCCTTCGACCTGCGCACCGGCCAGGGCTTCGGCCACGTCCAGTACTCCTTCGCCGCGCACCGCGCCGTCGTCGAGGTCGACACCGAGCTCGGCCTGGTCAAGGTGATCGAGCTGGCCTGCGCCCAGGACGTCGGCAAGGCGCTCAACCCGCTGTCCGTCATCGGCCAGATCCAGGGCGGCACCCTCCAGGGCATGGGCATCGCGGTGATGGAGGAGATCATCGTCGATCCCAAGACCGCGAAGGTCAGGAACCCGTCCTTCACGGACTACCTGCTTCCGACGATCCTCGACACGCCGATCATCCCTGTCGACGTGCTCGAACTCGCCGACGACCACGCCCCGTACGGGCTGCGGGGCGTCGGCGAGGCACCCACCCTGTCGTCGACCCCGGCCGTCCTCGCGGCGATCCGGAACGCGACCGGGCTGGAGCTCAACCGCACGCCGGTCCGTCCGGAGCACCTGACCGGCACGGCGTAGCGGCAAGTCTCTCCGGGCGGCGCCGGGAACGTCACACTTCGCCGCGCCGCCCGGAGTACTCAAGCACCGCACCGCTCGCGGAACTTGAAGCACCACCGGCACCACCGTCAGTACCAGAGAGTTCGTTCGTCTCGGGCCGTCCCCCGGGTCGTGCGGCCGAAGCACCTTCCCAAATCCCGCAAACGCAGAGCAACCGCGGGTGCCCCTGTGAACCTTGGGAGTAGGCCCACATGACCCAGCAGTCCCTGGAGCCGACGACCGCCGCCGACGATGCGGGTGAAGGAACCCGTATCCCGGCCGGCAGGTCCTGGCTCGACCGGTACTTTCACATATCCCAGCGAGGATCCTCGGTCGCGCGCGAGGTGCGCGGCGGCGTCACCACCTTCATGGCGATGGCGTACATCCTCCTGCTCAACCCCCTGATCCTGTCCGGCAAGGACGCGGCCGGGGACACGCTCGGGCAGAAGGCCCTCATCACCGCGACCGCGTTCGCGGCGGCCTTCACCACGCTGCTGATGGGCTTCTTCGGCAAGGTGCCCCTGGCGCTCGCCGCCGGCCTCTCCGTCTCCGGCGTCCTGTCCTCGCAGGTCGCCCCGCAGATGACCTGGCCGCAGGCCATGGGCATGTGCGTGATGTACGGCGTCGTCATCATGCTGCTGGTCGTCACCGGCCTGCGCGAGATGATCATGAATGCGATTCCGCTCGCCCTCAAGCACGCGATCACCATGGGCATCGGCCTGTTCGTCGCCCTGATCGGCCTGGTGAAGGCGGGCTTCGTGCACCAGGGCAAGGCGACCCCGGTCACCCTCGGCCCGACCGGTGAACTCGCCGGCTGGCCCGTGCTGCTCTTCGCTGCCACCCTCCTCGCGATCTTCATGCTGCAGGCGCGCGGCATCCCCGGCGCGATCCTGATCGGCATCGTCGGCGGCACCGTACTCGCCGTGGTTCTCAACGGACTTGGCGTCATCGACCCCGAGCAGTGGGCGAGCGGCGCTCCCGAACTGCACGGCAGCGCGGTCTCCATGCCGGACTTCTCGATCTTCGGGCACGTCGAGTTCGGCGGCTGGGGCAGCGTCGGCGCGATGACGGTCGGCATGATCGTGTTCACGCTCGTGCTCGCCGGCTTCTTCGACGCCATGGCGACGATCATCGGCGTCGGCACCGAGGCCAAGCTGGCCGACGAGCAGGGCCGGATGCCGGGCCTGTCCAAGGCGCTGTTCATCGACGGCGCGGGCGGCGCGATCGGCGGCGTCGCGGGCGCCTCCGGCCAGACCGTGTTCGTCGAGTCCGCGACCGGCGTCGGCGAGGGAGCCCGTACCGGACTCTCCTCCGTGGTCACCGGCCTGTTCTTCGCGGCCTGTCTGTTCTTCACCCCGCTGACGGCGATCGTCCCCGGCGAGGTCGCCGCGGCGGCCCTGGTGGTCATCGGCGCCATGATGATGATGAACGCCCGCCATGTGGACTGGGCCGACCGCGCCACCGCGATCCCGGTCTTCCTGACCGTGGTGATCATGCCGTTCACGTACTCCATCACCGCGGGCGTCGCGGCCGGAGTCATCTCCTACGTCGCCATCAAGATCGCCCAGGGCAAGGCGCGGGAGATCGGTGCCTTCATGTGGGGCCTGACAGTGATCTTCCTGGTCTATTTCTCCCTCAATCCCATAGAGAGCTGGATGGGCGTGCACTAGCCGCCCTTCAATGGCCCTCCACACAAACCCCGTTAGGAGACCGACAGATGCTGGACATCGCCGAGGAGCTGAACCGGTGGGTCGAGCAGGGACGCGACTTCGCCGTGGCCACGGTGGTGGCCGTCGGCGGCAGCGCCCCGCGCCAGCCGGGCGCCGCCCTCGCGGTGGACGCCGACGGCACGGCGATCGGCTCGGTCTCCGGGGGCTGTGTGGAGGGCGCCGTGTACGACCTGTGCGGGCAGGCCCTCGAGGACGGCGAAACCGTCCTGGAGAGGTTCGGCTACAGCGACGAGGACGCCTTCGCCGTCGGCCTGACCTGCGGCGGCATCATCGACATCCTCGTCACTCCGGTACGGGCCGGTGACCCCGCCCGGCCGGTGGCCGCGGCCGCGCTGGCCGCCGCCGCTCGTGGGGAGGCGGCGGCGGTGGCGCGGATCGTGTCGGGCCCGGCCCAACTGCTGGGCCGCGCGCTGCTGGTGAGCCCCGAGGGCTCGTACGAGGGCGGCTTCGGCGCCCACCCCGAACTCGACCGCACGGTCGCCGCCGAGTCGTCCGCCTTCCTGGACGCCGGCCGCACCGGCACCCTGGAGATCGGCGAACAGGGCTCGCGCTGCGGGGCCCCGCTCACGGTCCTGGTGGAGTCGTCCGTACCGCCGCCCCGGATGATCGTGTTCGGCGCGATCGACTTCGCGTCGGCGCTGGTGCGGATCGGCAAGTTCCTGAACTACCACGTGACGGTGTGCGACGCCCGTCCCGTCTTCGCCACCAGGACCCGCTTCCCGGAGGCGGACGACATCGTCGTCGAATGGCCGCACAAGTACCTGGAGCGGACGTCCGTGGACGGCCGCACGGTCCTGTGCGTGCTCACGCACGACGCAAAGTTCGACGTACCCCTGCTGCAGCTGGCGTTGCGCCTCCCGGTGGCGTACGTCGGCGCCATGGGCTCCCGCCGCACCCACCTCGACCGCAACGAACGCCTTCGCGAAGTCGGCGTCACCGAGCTGGAGTTGGCCCGGCTGCGGTCCCCGATCGGCCTCGACCTCGGTGCTCGTACGCCCGAGGAGACGGCCCTGTCGATCGCCTCGGAGATCGTCGCCAACCGCCGTGGCGGCAGCGGGGCCTCGCTGACCGGCGCGCACACCCCGATCCACCACGACGCCACGTCGGCGCCGGCGCGGCGGATCGGGTCGGTGGCCTGAGCCGTCCGGGAGTGCTCAGGCCGCCGGGCGCACCGGCGGCTGGTCCGGCCAGGTGACCGCGTACGCCGGGTCGCCGCCGCGGCTCAGCCGTACGAAGCGCAGCAGTTCCCGCACGATGCCCGCGTTGCCCATCGCCCACCCGGTGTGGGGTTCGAGGTCGCCCGGGGTGGCCCGGTGCTCGAAGTTCGACCAGCGGGTGCCCTCGCCGTCCCGGGTCGCCCGGGCGACGATGTCGGCGACGAGGACGCGGGCGAACTCGGCGCCGTCGCCCTGCTCGGCCATCCGGTCGCAGGCCAGGGCGAGGACACCGGCCGTACCGCAGCAGCGGCCGTTGTTGTCCCAGAAGCCGGGGCGCAGCCGCTCGGGGATCCCGGAGCGGACCACGGTGTGCCAGCAGCGGTCGGCGAGGGCCGGCCAGACGGGATCGCCGGTGACGTCCCTGAGCAGTCGGAAGACCTGGGCGTCGCCCGCCGGGCCGTGGCACCAGCCGTAGCTGATGCGCTGCACGATGTCGGGGCGGTAGTGCGGGTCCGAGTGCGGGACCAGGAAGCCGTCCGGACCGGCCTCGTCGCGGGACACGACGTCCGCGGCACCGGCCAGCGCCGCCTCGACGAAGTCCGCACGGCCGGTCGCCCGGCCCACCTCGGCCAGCCCGGCGACCATGCCGAGGGTGCCGTGCGAGATGTGGTGCAGGCGCGACACCGCGTCCGGGCGGTGCGCCCAGTGGACGCCCGCCGGGGTCTTCTCGGCCGTACGCAGATAGGGCTCCATGGCGAGTACGGCCAACTCGGCGTCGCCCAGCGCCGATGCGCCCAGCCCGATGCCCGCGTTGCCGCCCATGAGCTCGAACAGCTCGCCCCAGCGGGTCCCGTCGAAGCGTGACCGCACGCCCTGAAGGGTCCGGTCCGCGGCGGCACCGGCAGCGCCGTCGCCGAGCTCGTCGTGAACGGCCCGCAGGGCGACGGCGATTCCGGTGCGGCCGAAGTACAGGCCGTCGTGGTCGGCGTCGTCGACGGCTGCGGCCAGGCCGCGGGCCGCGCGCAGGGCGGTGTCGCCGTAGGAGTCGTCGCCGAAGTGCCGTCGTGCCTCCAGGAGCACCGGCACCACTCCTGCCGTACCGCTGTAGAACGTCGGGTCGAGCTCGTCGTCGGAGGGCTTCTCCGGCCAGCCGAGTCCGCCGCCGTCCGTCTCCCGCGCCGTCGCGAGCAGCCGGCGCAGCCCGTCCACCGCGAGCGCCTCGACCTCGTCCACCACCACGGTCGTACCGTCAACTGCCGTCATGGCGACCACTGTTGCATGCCGCGCACGACCGGCCCCGACAGCCGGGCGATCAGCGGACGGGTGCGCGCAGCACGACGATGCGCAGCCCGTCCGGCTCAAGGTCGTACCAGTGGCCCCGGCTCCAGTCGCCCAGGAGCGCGCCGACCTCGGCCGCCGTCAGCCCGATGTGGCGGCGCTCCTCGGGCAGCCGCTCCGCCAGCGGTGTCGTCACCACCCATGCACCGCCGGGCGCCAGCAGTCCCCGCACCCGCTCCGAGGCCGCCTCCTTGTCCGCCATGAACGCGAGGACGAGCCGCATGGTGACGAGGTGGAAGGCGGCCTGCGGCAGGCGTGCCGTCGCGTCCTCGAAGTCGAGCCCGGCCACCTCCAGCCGGGGTTCCAGGTCGGCGTACCGGTCCCGTGTCGCCGCCACCGCCGAGTCGGCCCAGTCGACCGCGAGCGTGCGGTAGCCGAGACCGGCCAGGGCGGCCGCGTACGTACCGAGGCCGCAGCCGACGTCCAGGGCCCGGGTTCCGGCGCGTGGGCGTACGGCCTCGGCGAGCAGCCCCATCTCGCGGTCGTCGGCGCGGTGGAAGCCCTTGCCCGCGGCGAACATGTCCTCCCAGTGGGCCCGCGCGGCAGGCATCACGGCATCCTGAGGAGGCGGTTGACCGCTCGGCCGAACACATGGCGGGCCGCCTGCCGGAGGACCGGATCGAAGAGGCCCGGCAGCCACCGGACCGCCAACTCCTCGCGCCAGACCACCCGGCTGCGCCCGCCCGGCCCCGGCCGCACCTCCAGTTCGGCCCACCCCGTCACGACCCTCCCCCGCTTCTCCAGCCGGCACAGACCGTGGGTGTCGTCCGTCGGCGGGCGCCACACCGTGACCTCCATCGGGTCGTCGAAGGCCAGCGGACCGAGCCCCGAACGTGCCACGAAGACCGTGCCCTCACGGGTCGGCGGGGGAGTGGTGACCGTGACGCGGGTCAGGGGGACCACCTCGCCATGATGGGTCCACTCGGTGAGGCGGCGCCATGCCTCGTCGAGGGGGAGCGGTGCCGTGCGTTCGAGGAGGAAGTTGACCACGTAACGAATCGTAGGGAATCCGGGCTGCTCAGAGGGGTGTTCATCGGCGCGTCACACACTTGGCCCAGCGATGAAATCACCGCGAACGCGGGGTCGCATAAGCTCCCATCCCTCTACCATTCACCCCATGGGCGGGCAATCCGCCTGCCCCCGGGGGAAGTTGGTCGCCATGCCACTCAAGGCCTACGGCGTACTCATCACGCAGGCGGTCGGCACGCGGCGCGAGGGCGCCGCCGACACACCGCACTACCAGATCCACCTCAAGGACGACGGCGGCACGCACTACCGCGCCGCCGTCAACGTCCTGTCCCAGGAGCGGCCCTCCGAGCTGCTCTACCTCGTCGACGAGGACTTCCGGCACCCCGTCACCGCCCGCCTGAACGGCCTGCCGAGCGGCTGGAACACCCTGCCGCCCGGGCCCGGCGGCCCGAACCTCGACTTCGTGCGCGGCAACCTCTTCGACCCCGCGAAGATGCGGACCCTGCCCCCGGACGTCTCCGGCCCGGACAACGACCTGGCCGACGTCCTCGACCACTACGTACAGCGCGCGGTCGAGGACGGCGAGGCCCGGCTGTACGTCTTCGGCGAGCGCTTCGGTCCCGAACCGGCCGTCAAGGACAAGGTGTTCGGCTTCCTGCCCGGCAACGGCCTGCACGACATCCACATGAACCAGGGCAACAGCCGGAAGTTCCAGCGCGACGACGGCGTCTGGCAGGACGGCGGGATGCTCGTCCACTTCCCGGCGCAGGACCGCTGGGTCGGCATCTTCCTCGCCTTCCAGAGCCAGTCCTGGCACACGGACGACGCCACCGGACACGCCCTCGACGACGTCGACGGCGACCGTCCCGAGCCGGGCACCCGGCCGGTTCGCATCGTCGCGGCGCTCGTCAACCCGCCCGGCCCGGCGCCCGAGGCGGAGACGGTGACCCTGATCAACGCCTCGCCCGCGCCCCTCGACCTGACCGGCTGGCACCTCGTCGACCGCATCGGCCAGAGTTCCGCCGTGCCGCCGGGGCCGCTCGCCGCCGGTGCCTGTCTGCTCGTCCGTCTCACCGGCGGCGCCCAACTCGGCAACCACGGCGGGGAGATCACCCTCCTGGACGCCGGTGGTCTCAAGGTGCACGGCGTCTCGTACACCGCCGAGCAGGCCGCCCGCGAGGGCTGGTCCGTGGTGTTCTGACCGCCACGTCCGTGCTGCTGCAGACACCTACCGCATCCGCACACCCGTACGGCACCATGAGCCCGACCCCGCACCACCGCCGGCCGGGAGGGCGTCTCGTGGATCGTGAACTGCACGGCAGACTGGACGAGTTGCAGCGCGACCCCTACCCGCACTACGAGCGTGCGCGACTTGCGGACGGGCTGACCCACGTCGCCGAACTCGACGCCTGGCTGGTCGCCCGCGACGCCGACGTACGCGAAGTCCTGCGCCGGCCCGCGGAGTTCTCCTCGGCGAACGCTCTCCTGCCCGACGTGCTGCCCGCGCCCGCCGCGCTCGCCGTCCTCGGCGGCGGGTTCGGCGGGCGGCCCGTCGTGGTCACCGCCGACGGCGCACTCCACCAGCAGTTACGCGCGCCGATCGTGCGCGGGCTGTCGCCGGCCCGTGTCGCTGCCGCACTGCCGTATGCCGCCGAGCGGGCTGCCGCCCTGGTCGACGGCTTCGTGAAGGACGGCCATGTCGAGCTGATGTCGGCGTACGCCGGGAAGCTCCCCGGTGACGTCATCGGCCGTGTTGTCGGGCTCGACCCCGCCGACGTGCCGGCCGTCGTGCACGGCGGGCATCGGGCCGAGGAGCTGCTGTTCCGCCCGCTGGAGGAGGACGAGCAGGTCGCCGCGGCCGAGGACGTCGTCGCCATGCAGCACATCCTCGACCGGTACGCACGCGAGCGGCACGCCGAGCCGCGCGAGGACCTCTGTACGGAGCTGGTCGCGTCCCTCGTCGGCGAAGGCGAGAGTGAGGGTGCGGGCGAGCTGACTCTGGAGCACCGGCACGAACTCGTCGCCCATCTCCAGAACCTGCTGATCGCCGGGCACTTGACCACGACCGCACTCATCGGCACGACCGTCCTGCACCTGCTGCGGCACCCGCGTCAGTGGGAGTTGCTGTGCGCCGAACCCGAGCGGATCCCGGCGGCCGTCGAGGAGGCCGCCCGCTACGACGGCGCCCTGCAGGGCTTCCGCCGGGTCACCACCGGCCCGGTCACCCTCGCCGGTACCGAACTCCCCGCCGGGGCAACGCTGTTCGTGGCGTTCGGCGGCGCCAACCGGGACGCCGCCCGCCATCCGCGCCCCGACGAGTTCGACATCACCCGCACCGCCGAACGCCACCTCGCCTTCGGCCTCGGCGCCCACGGATGCCCCGGCTCCCAGCTGGCCCGCGAGCAACTCCGCCTCACACTGGAGGAGTTGACCCGCAGGCTGCCGGGACTTCGACTGGCGGACGACCGTCCGGTCACCATGCGGCCGACGATGATCCACCGTTCACCGGAGGCCCTGCACCTGACCTGGTGAGTCAGGGCTGTTCAGGTCCGCGGGGATCACTGCCCGTAGAAGGTGGCGTCCCCCTTGTCCGTCGCCGTGCTCGGGGTCTGCACGTACAGCAGGTAGTTGTAGTGCCGGATGTAGCGCCCGGCGTAGTTGTACGACTCGTAGGAGACGCCGGCGGAGTCGGACAGACCGGCCCGCTTGTAGAACGTGGCGTCGGAGGCGAAGGCCGACGTCCCGTCGTTCTTCTCCAGCCACACCTCGAAGTTCTTGTGACGGAGGTAGTAGCCGGGGTAGTTGGCCGACTCCAGCGAGACCGTCCCGCTGCCGGCCAGCCCGGTCACGACACGGAACTGCGAGTCCGCGAGCGGGCTGACGCTCGCCTCGATCTTCGCGCGGTAGTCGTAGTGGCGGATGAAGCGGTCCGGGTAGTTGTACGACGAGAAGCGCTGCGGGGTGACGCCGTCGGCGACCGGGATGCCGAAGTCGGGGGTGCCGTCGGCCTTCCAGTAGATCTTCTGGACGCGGGTGCGGCGGTTGGGGTCGTTCAGCGGGTCGCCGGTGATGTCCTTGTAGCTGCGGTCGTGGTAGACGAGGATGTCCGACTTGCCGTCCTCGGAGACGGTGAAGGAGTTGTGGCCGGGGCCGTACTGCGAGGTCGAGTCGTTCGACTTGAAGACCGGCTGCGAACCCTTCGACCAGGACGCCGGGTCGGTCAGGTCGGCCGTCGCGGATGCGGTGAGCATCCCCAGGCAGTAGTTGGCGTCCGTGGCGCTCGCCGAGTACGTCATGAAGACCTTGCCGCCGTGCTGGATCACCGCGGGGCCCTCGTTGACCTTGTAGCCGACGGTCTCCCAGGACAGCGTCGGCTGCGAGATCTCGGCCGGAGTCCCCTGAATCGTCCAGGGATTGGCCAACTTGGCAATGAACAGGCTGGTGTTGTTGTCCTCGGACGGGTTGCGCTGGGCCCAGGCGAGGTAGCGGACGCCGTTCACGACGAAGGTGGTGGAGTCGAGCGAGAAGCTCTCCCAGGCCGTCTTGATCTGGCCCTTCTCGGTCCAGGTGGCGGTGAGCGGATTGGCACCGGTGCCTTCGAGCACGTACATCCGGATCGCCCACTGGTCACTGGTCGACCCGGCGGCGAAGTACACGTACCACTTGCCGTCGATGTAGTGGATCTCCGGCGCCCAGATGTGCGCGCCCATGACCCCGCTGCTGTGCTTGGTCCAGATCGTGGTCTCGGCGGCCGTCGACAGGCCCTGGATGGTGGTGGCCCGGCGCAGCACGATGCGGTCGTACTCGGGCACGGTCGCGGTGAAGTAGTAGTAGCCGTCGGTGTGTTTGTAGATCTGGGGGTCGGCCCGCTTCTCCGCGATCGGGTTGGTGTAGGTCACCGCGGGGGAGTCGGGCACGGCGGCGCGGGCGGCGGTGCCCGGTCCGGCGAGGCAGGCAGGCATGGCGACGAGCGCAGCCATGAGCAGGCGAACGAGGTTGCGTCTCAAGGGAGTTCTCCAGAACAAGGGTGGGGGATGAGTGGGGCGGCGGATCAGCCCGACCGCGGGAAACGGCGCCCTGCAGGCGATCCGAGCGGGGCCATGGACGCCCTCCGCTCGACCGGGGCCGGGCGGAGGGCGTGCAGCTGCAAGGCGGAGGAGCCGTTGTCGGTCAGCCGCTGCCGCGGCGGGCGCGTCCCCGGCCCGCGGCGCCGAGCTGATCCGCCGGACAGGCTCAGGTGGTCGGAACGAGGCGCCACTGCTGGCAGTTGTTGTTCAGCCAGGTCCACTGCCGTACGTCCGTGCCGTTCGCGGTGCCGCAGTCGGCCACGTCGGCGACCTTGCCGCTGTTCTCGTTGACGATCCGCACGTAGTCGCCGGTGGCCGTGAACACGAGCCGGGAGCGCTGGCACTTGTTGTTCAGCCAGGACCACTGCCGGATGTCCGCCCCGTCGGCCGTGGAGCAGTCGGCGGTGTCCAGCACCTTGCCGGTGGCCACGTTCACCAGCCGGCTGGTGTCGTCGCCGAGGTCCTCGACCTTCCACTTCTGGTTGGTGCCGCCGTTGCAGGTCCACTGCTGGACGTTGGCGCCGTCGGCGGTGTTGCCGCCCGAGACGTCCAGGCACTTGCCGCTGTTGCGGTTCACGAGCGTGTACGACGTCGGGGTCGCCGCGGTCTCGCCGGACGGGCCGGGCAACGTGGTGCCGAGGGCGACCGGGGTGCCGAAGTTGGGGGTGCCGTCCGAGTTCCAGGTGAACTTCTGCGCGCGGGTGGTGCGTCCGTTGCCGCAGCCGCCGGAGGACGAGGAGTTGGCGTGGTAGACGATCCAGTTCTCGGTGCCGTCGGGCGAGGTGAAGAAGCCGTTGTGCCCGGGCCCGTACACGCCGTTCGCGTCACTGCGCTGGAAGACCGGCGTCGACTTCTTCGTCCACGACGAGGCGCTGAGCGGGTCCGAACCCGTCAACTCCAGCTGGCCCAGCTTGTAGTCGGCGGTCTGGCAGTAGCTCGCCGAGTAGGTCAGGAAGGTGCGGCCGTTGTGATACAGCGGCTCCGGGCCCTCGTTGACCGGCGCGCCCGACTTCTCCCAGTCCAGCGTCGGACTGGAGATGACCGTGAAGGTGCTGCTGGAGAGCGTGTACGGGTTGCTCATCGGCGCGATGACCAGGCTCTGCGCACTGCCGTTCACAAAGCCGCTGCCCACCAGGTACAGCTTGTTGTTCGCCTGCAGCACGCTCGCGTCGATGAGCCAGCCGCTCGGCGAGAGGTTGGATCCGGTGAGCGTGTTCTTGTACGTGTACGGGCCGAGCGGATCCGTACCGGCGCTCTCCAGTACGTGCGTGCGCTGCGAGTCGCAGCACGCCACACCGCTCTGCCCGGCCGAGTAGTACAGATACCAGTGCCCGTCGATGAAGTGGATCTCCGGCGCCCAGATGTTGGTGTTGCGCGTCGACGTGGTGTCCGACCACACCTGGACGTTGGGCGCGGTGGCCAGCCCCGCCAGGGTCGGCGACTTGCGCATGCCGAGGATGCCCGTGAACGTCGTGGTGATCAGGTAGTAGTTGCCGTCGTAGTACTCCAGCCAGGGGTCGGCGCCCTTCGCGGACTTGAGCGGATTGGTGTACGGGCGGCCGTCCGCCGCGGACGCCGGCTGCGTCGCCGCCACCAGCGCGAGGAGTACGGCGAGCACGCAGAGGAAGAGCGGTCTGCGGCGCGTCCTGAGATCTGTCCGAGGCATACGAGACCGTCCCTTGTCCGTATCACTCCAGTAGTGATGTTCGCAATCTCGAACGGAGTTCGTGATTCCGGCCAGAACATAGAAGTGGGGGCATGCTCCCGTCAACGGTTCGGTCATCTGCGCTCTGCATTCGCTTGGTTGTCCGCTCCTGCGGACCGTCCGCCAGGCTCCTGCGCCATCATGTGCGCATGCGCCGCCCGCCACCCCGCCTCCACCTGCCCGACTGGTTCACGGCCGACGACTCGGCCCTGAACGTCGCGCTCGTGTACCCGATGCAGGGGCCCGCCGGCATCTTCGGCCCCACCTGCGAGGCGTGCGCACGGCTCGCCGCCGAGGAGATCAACAAGGCGGGCGGGGTGCTGGGCCGGGAGTTGAGGCTGCTCGAGGTGGACGGCGGAGCCGAGCCGGGGCGGGTCGCCGAGGAGGTCGAGGCGCTGGTGACGACGGGGGTGGTGCAGGGCGTCACCGGCTGGCACATCTCATCCGTACGGCAGGCCGTCGCACCCCGGATCGCCCACCGGGTGCCGTACGTCTACACGGCCCTGTACGAGGGCGGCGAGCGCACCGAGGGCGTCTACATGACGAGCGAGACGCCCGCCTGGCAACTGCTGCCCGCCATGCGGCTGTTGGCCGAGACCCGGCAGGTGCGCCGCTGGTTCGTCGTCGGCAACAACTACGTCTGGCCACGGCGCACCGCCCGCGCCGCCCGCCGCTATGCGCGCGAGGTCCGGGGCCGGGTCTGCGGCGAGGCCTATCTGCCGCTGGGCGCCGAGGACTTCGGCGACGTGCTGCGGCGCATCGAGCACACGGACGCCGACGCCGTACTGATGCTGCTGGTGGGCAGCGACGCCGTCCGCTTCAACCGGGCCTTCGCCGCCGCCGGACTCGACCAGCGCTGCCTCAGGCTGAGCACGCTGATGGACGAGAACATGCTGCTGGGCAGCGGTCCCGAGGCCACCGCCGACCTGTTCAGCACGGCCGGGTTCTTCACCTCGCTCGCGGACCGCAACAGTATGGATTTCCACGGCAGTTACGCCGACCGCTTCGGCGCCGACGCGCCCGTCCCGGGCAGCCTCGGCGAGTCATGCTACGAAGGCGTCCTGCTGCTCGCCGCGCTCGTCGAACGGGCCCGCACCCTCGACGTGTCCGCGATCGGAGCCACCGCCGAGGACGTCTCCTACGAGGGCCCGCGCGGACTCGTCGGCCTCGACGGGCGGCACGTCCGTCAGCGCATCTACCTCGCGCAGGCCGACGGACTCGACTTCAACGTGCTCGCCCAACTCCGGTCGCCGCACGACCTGTTGTGACCTCGCTGTCGAGGGTTTCCGCAAGTCGCTCCAGCAGTGCCCGCAGCTGCTCGCCGTCCACCTGATCGAGCAGCGGGAGCAGTTCCGCGCGGACCCGACGATCGATCTGCTGCCAGAACTGCAGGCCGCGTGGGGTGAGTTGGGCGAGGATGCGGCGACGGTCGAACGGATCGGTGCGCCGGTACACCCAGTTCTGATCGACAAGGTGGTCCATCAGTTTGGTCAGGCTCGGCGGCGGCAGAAAGGCGCAGTCGGCTATGGCCGTCATGTTGTGCCCCTGACCGTCGGCCAGCAGTGCGAGCACCCGCCATGCCTCCACCGAGCACCCCGACTCGTCCAGTACCTGCTGCAACCGGCGGGTGGAGAGACGCTCGGCCCGGGTCAGCAACTGGAGCAGGTCCTGGGGCCGGGTCGCCATCGCACTCCTCGAAGTAACGGTTCCAAGGCGGGTGTTGAACAGCGTACCCGCGATCACTCCGACCCGTAATTAATGCTTCCTGCGGGAAGTATTAGCAACTGTTCATCAATCGCGGCGAAACGCCACGGAAACAGCACCGGCGCAGTCTGTGGACCGCGCTTCCGCAGCTCAACAGCCAAGTGCGCTCCCGCATTTCCCTCCCGAATTTCACGATCTCTTTTCATTGCCTTCGGGCAAGGAGGTATTGCATGTCCGGGCTCAGCCTCAGCAGGCGCAATCTTCTGGCCGGCGCCTCCGCCCTCGGCGCGTCCGCGGCGCTCACCGCGTGCGGCGCCAAGACCGGCACCGACACCTCGTCCGACGCCGGTGCCAAGGCGGACACCTCCGGCAGCACCGTGAAGGTGGGTCTGCTGAACTCGCTCTCGGGCACCATGGCGATCAGCGAAGTCACCGTCCACAACTCCCTGTTGCTCGCCGTCAAGGAGATCAACGCGGCGGGCGGTGTGCTGGGCAAGAAGCTCAAGCCGATCAGCCAGGACGGCGCCTCCGACTGGCCGACCTTCGCCGAGAAGGCCGAGACCCTCATCAAGGACGACAAGGTCGTCGCCACCTTCGGCTGCTGGACCTCCGCCAGCCGCAAGGCCGTCAAGCCGGTCTTCGAGCGGTACAAGTCGCTGCTCTACTACCCCGTGCAGTACGAGGGCCTGGAGGAGTCGCCGTACATCTTCTACATCGGCGCCACCACCAACCAGCAGATCGTGCCCGCCCTCGACTACCTGAAGAAGCAGGGCCTGACGCGGCTCTACCTCGTCGGCAGCGACTACGTCTTCCCGCGCACCGCCAACAAGATCATCAAGGCGTATGCGAAGGCCAAGGGCATGAAGGTGGTCGGCGAGGACTACGCGCCGCTCGGCTCAACGGAGTTCAGCACCATCGTCAACAAGGTGAAGGGCGCCGGCGCGGACGCCGTGTTCAACACCCTCAACGGCGACAGCAACGTGGCCTTCTTCAAGGAGTACAAGTCCGCGGGCCTCACGGCCAAGAGCCTGCCGGTGCTCTCCGTCTCCATCGCCGAGGAGGAGGTCAAGAGCATCGGAACGCAGTACCTGGAAGGCCAGTTGACCGCCTGGAACTACTACGAGACCACCCCGGGCGCGGCCAACAAGAAGTTCGTGGCGGCCTACCAGGCCGCCTACGGCAAGGGGAAGCCGACCTCCGACCCGATGGAGGCCGCGTACATCTCGGTCTACCTCTGGAAGGAGATGGTCGAGAAGGCGGGTTCCTTCGACGTCGCCAAGGTCAAGGCCGCCAGCGACGGCATCGTCTTCGAGGCCCCCGAGGGCAAGGTCACCGTCGACGGAGCCAGCCAGCACGTCTACAAGACGGCCCGCATCGGCAAGGTCGGCTCCGACGGCCTCATCGAGGAGGTCTGGAACTCCGGCAAGCCGATCAAGCCGGACCCGTACCTGAAGGGCTACGACTGGGCCTCCGGCCTGTCCTGAAGCCCACGTCCCCGTGCTGAACCCGGCGCCGCCCGCGCCGGGTTCAGCCCCGCGCCCGCACCCCGTCCCCGCCACACGGAGTCCTCCGGAGCCGCATCATGACGGTCGTCCTCAACCAGTCCTTCACCGGCATCAGCATCGGTGCCGTCCTGCTCCTGATCGCCCTCGGCCTGACCCTGACGTTCGGTCAGATGGGCGTGATCAACATGGCGCACGGCGAGTTCATCATGGCCGGTGCCTACACGACGTACGTGCTGCAGAAGTCCATCAGCAGCGCCGGCGTCTCGCTCCTGGTCGCCCTGCCGCTCGCGTTCCTCGTCGCGGGAGCGATGGGCGCGCTGCTCGAATGGCTGCTGATCCGGCGCCTGTACACCCGCCCGCTGGACACCCTGCTGGTCACCTGGGGCGTCTCGCTGATGCTCCAGCAGCTGGCCCGTGACATCTTCGGCGCCCCCAACGTGCAGACCGCCGCGCCCGACATCCTGACCGGCAACATCTCGGCCGGCGGTGTCACCTTCGCCAACAACCGCCTGTTCATACTGGGGTTGGCGCTCCTGTGCGTCCTCGGCCTCACGCTGGTCCTGCGCTTCACCCCGCTCGGCCGCCGCATCCGGGCCGTCGTGCAGAACCGAGACCTCGCCGAGGTCTCCGGCATCGCGACCGGACAGGTCGACCGCATCACCTTCTTCATCGGCTCGGGCCTCGCGGGCGTGGCGGGCGTCGCGCTCACGCTCGTGGGCCCGATCGGCCCGACGATGGGCACCAACTACATCGTCGACGCCTTCCTGGTCGTGGTCGTCGGCGGCATCGGGCAGCTCAGGGGCGCCGTCATCACGGCCTTCGCGCTCGGCGTGCTGCAGTCGGTCCTCGAGTACTCGACCACGGTCAGCGTCGCGAAGGTCGTCGTGCTGGTGGCGATCGTCGCCTTCCTCCAGTGGCGACCCCAGGGCCTGTACACACTGCGCACCCGGAGCCTGGCATGACGACGATCACCGAACGCTTCCGCGTCCCCGGAGCCTTCCTGCTGGGCGCCGTGCTCCTGCTGGGGGTCGCCCCGCTCGCCCTCTCCGACTTCCGCCTCTCCCTGCTCGCCAAGTACCTCTGCTACGCCATCGTCGCCGTCGGCGTCAGTCTCGCCTGGGGCCGCGGCGGTCTGATGGTCCTCGGCCAGGGCGTCTTCTTCGGCCTCGGCGGCTACGCCATGGCCATGCACCTCAAGCTCGCGGACGCCGCCGACACCGGCGAGAAGCTCCCCGACTTCATGCAGCTGTACGGCACTTCGGACGCCCTGCCCTGGTGGTGGAAGCCGTTCGCCAACCCGGCGTTCGCGCTCGCCATGACCGTACTGCTGCCGATGGCGGTCGCCGCGCTGCTCGGCTTCTTCGTCTTCCGGCGCCGGGTCAAGGGCGCGTACTTCGCGATCCTGAGCCAGGCGCTCGCGGCCGCCCTGTCCATCTGGCTGATCGGCCAGCAGGCCACCACCGGCGGCACCAACGGACTCACCGACATCCAGGGCTTCTTCGGCTACTCGCTGGACGACCCGGTCAACCAGCGGATGGTGTACTTCATCATCGCCGCCGTCCTGCTCCTGCTGATGGCCCTGGCCCGCCGGCTGTTCGTCAGCCGTTACGGCGAACTCCTCGTCGCCGTAAGGGACTCCGAGGAGCGGGTCCGCTTCCTCGGGTACAACCCGGCCAACGTCAAGCTCGTCGCGTACGTCGTCGCGGCCGGCATGGCGGGCCTCGCGGGCGCGATGTTCGTGCCGGCCGTCGGGATCATCTCGCCGGCGCTGATCGGGATCGTGCCGTCCATCGGCTTCGTCATCGGCGCCGCGGTCGGCGGCCGGGCCTCACTGGTGGGCGCGGTGGTCGGGGCGGTCGCCGTGGCCTGGGCGCAGAGCACGCTGTCCGACGAGTTCCCGGCCGCGTGGACCTATCTCCAGGGTCTGCTGTTCGTCCTGGCGGTCGGCTTCCTGCCGGGCGGGCTGGCCTCGCTGGGCGCGGTCCTGCGCAGGCGTCGTACGGCCGAGGCCCCTGTGCAAGAACCGGTTCCCGTGACGGTGGGAGAGACGGCATGAGCGGCGAGGGACTGACCATCCGCGACCTGAGGGTCACCTTCGACGGCTTCACCGCGGTCGACGGCGTGGACCTCGACATCAGCCCCGGCGACCTGCGGTTCCTCATCGGACCGAACGGCGCCGGGAAGACGACGCTCGTCGACGCCGTCACCGGCCTGGTGAAGGCCACCGGGTCGGTGCGCTTCGGCGGCGAGGAGCTGCTCGGCAAGGCGGTGCACCGGATCGCCCGGCTCGGCATCGGCCGTACGTTCCAAACGGCCACGGTCTTCGAGGAGTTGACGGTGCTGCAGAACCTGGACATCGCGGCCGGTGCCGGGCGCGGACCGCTGACCATGCTCCGGCGCCGCAAGTCCGTACCGGAGTCGGTGGCCAGGGCGCTGAAGACGACCGGCCTGACCGAGCTGCGCGACCGTCCGGCCGGTGTGCTCGCGCACGGGCAGAAGCAGTGGCTCGAGATCGGCATGCTGCTCGTCCAGGACGTCCGGCTCCTGCTGCTCGACGAGCCGGTCGCCGGAATGAGCCACGAGGAGCGCGAGGCCACCGGTGAGCTGCTGCAACGCGTCAGCGCGGACCGCACGGTCGTCGTCATCGAACACGACATGGACTTCATGCGCTCCTTCGCCCGCAGCGTCAGCGTCCTGCACGCCGGAAAGGTCCTCAGCGAGGGCACGGTCGCCGAGGTCCAGGCCGACGCCAAGGTGCAGGAGGTCTACCTCGGGCGGGCCGCCGAAGTCGCTTCCGTCCCCGTCGCCGAGGAGGCGTGACGCCATGCTGGAACTGAGCAACATCCGGGCGGGCTACGACCGTTCGCCCGTCCTGCACGGCGTGACCGTCTCGGTCCCGAAGGACGGCGTCGCGACCGTCCTCGGCCACAACGGCGCCGGCAAGTCCACCCTGCTGCGCACCGCGATGGGCCTGCTCAAACCGAAGGGCGGGACGATCCTGCTCGACGGCGAGGACATCACCCGCCTCTCCCCGCACCAGCGGGTGGCCCGCGGGATGGCGTACGTCCCGCAGGGCCAGCAGTCCTTCCCGCACCTGACGACGGCGGAGAACCTCCAGCTCGTGGCGGACGGACGCCCGGACGGCAAGGAGGCGATCGCCGAGGCGCTGGACCTCTTCCCCGTCCTGCGCGAACTCTCCGGCCGCCGGGCCGGGTTGCTGTCCGGTGGCCAGCGCCAGCAGCTCGCCATCGCCCGCGCCCTGGTGACCCGCCCCAGGCTGCTGCTGCTCGACGAGCCGACCGAGGGCATCCAGCCCTCCGTCGTCGCCGAGATCGAGGAGACGATCCTGGCCCTCGCCCGGCGCGGGGGCCTGTCCGTCCTCCTCGTCGAACAGCACGTCGGCTTCGCCATGCGCGCGGCCCAGCGGTACTACGTGCTGGAGGCGGGCCGGGTCACCTCCGACGGCGAGGGAGGCGCCGACTCCGAGCAGGCGGTGCGGGCTGCGCTCAGCGTGTGATCGGCGTGTCATGCCGGTCAGGGTGTGGATGGACGGGACTGCGGCCGGCCGGGCGTTGGCTGCCCGAACCGTCTGGGAAGCGGTAGCTGTCCTTGGCCGGCCGGGGATGTCGGCTCCGACGGTGGGCCGGGACAGCGGCTGCCCGTAGTCGGTCAGGGAGATCGGCGCCGGAAGTCGGCCGGCGACGTCCGCCGGCCGGAGCCGGCCCGGGACACCTGCTGCCCGTGGTCGGTCGAAGGGTGGGGCTCGCGGGCCGGTCCCCAAGTTCTGCCGGAGTGGGGCCCGTCCGGTGGGGCAAGCCCTACGCTGAGCCCGGAGGTGGTCAAGTGACCGTCGAAGCGGGGGAGTTGGGAGAGCCGTCGGAATCCACGACGGTCGTGGTGATCGGCGCGGGCCCGGCCGGGCTGACCGTCGCCAACCTGCTGCGGCGCAGTGGTGTCGACTGTGTCGTCCTGGAGCGCCGCAGCCGCGAGTACGTGGCGCAGCGCCAGCGGGCCGGCATCGTCGAGACCCGCGCCGTGCGGATGTTCGACTCCTGGGGGCTGGCCGACCGTGCCCTCGGCGGCATCCCGTACGACGGCATCCTGGAGATCCGGGTCGACGGCGAGACCCACCTGGTGACCGACAGCGACGGCTCCGAGGGACCGCAGGCCCGCCTCTGCCCCCAGCAGGTGCTGGTCCAGAAGCTCACCGCCGCGTATCTCGACGACGGCGGCGACCTGCGTTTCGAGGCCGCCGACGTCTCCCTGCACGACCTGACCGGCGACCGTCCCACCGCCCGCTACCGCACCGCCGACGGCACCCTCCGCACCATCGCCTGCACCTTCGTCGCCGGCTGCGACGGCGACCACGGCGTCAGCCGCACCGCCGTCCCCGACGGCGTCCTCAGCGCCCACGCCTTCGACCACGGCATCGGCTGGCTCACCGTCCTCGCCGACGCCCCGCCGCCGGCCCACCCCCTCCTCGCGGTCAGCCCGCAGGGCTTCGCCGCCCACTTCCCCCGCGGCCCGCACAGCAGCCGCTACTACCTCCAGTGCCCGCCCGACGACGACCCCGGCGCCTGGCCCGACCCCCGCGTCTGGGACGCACTGCGCACCCGGCTGGGCGACCCCGCGCTCGCCTCCGGCCCGATCACCGACCGCGAGACCTTCCGGCTCCGCAGCCTCGTCCACGACCCCATGCACTACGGCCGCCTCTTCCTGGTCGGCGACGCGGCGCACATCGTCTCGCCGATGGGCGGCAAGGGCATGAACCTCGCCCTCTACGACGCCGACGTCTTCGCCCGCGCCGTTCGCAGCTTCGTCCACGACAACGACGACACCGGTCTGCGCACGTATTCACAGCGCTGCCTGCGCCGCGTCTGGAACGACCAGGAGTTCTCGCACTGGCTGACCCGGACCCTCCACGACGCCGGTGACGCCACTGATGCCGGTCCTTTCCAGCGCAGCCTGGCGCGGGCCCGCCTGGACCGCCTCTTCACCTCTCCCGCTGCGGGCGGTGCTTTCGCGGAACTCATGACGGGGCTGGATCCGGCCTGACGAACCGACGGCGCGCAGTGCGACCCCGCTACAGCCAGTCCTTCCGTTTGAAGATCACGTACAGGCTCACACAGACGACGCCCATCAGCCCGATGGCGAAGGGGTATCCGAAGGTCCAGCCCAGCTCGGGCATGTGCTGGAAGTTCATGCCGTAGATGGTGCCCACGAGCGTGGGGGCGAAGAGGATCGCCGCCCAGCTGGAGATCTTCTTGACCTCCTCGTTCTGCTCGAACCCCGCCTCCGCCAGCGCCCGCATCTCCGCGTTCTGCTGCTGGGTGACCAGGGTCGCGTTCACCGTGAGGATGTCGGTGAGGGCCTGGCGGAAGCCGTCGACGCGCTCGCTGGTGTGGGTGACGTGATCGGCGACGTCCCGCAGATAGCGCTGGAGCTCATCGTCGGTGCCGTACTTGGAGAACCCGGCGATCAGACCGTGCAGCATGCCGACCAGGGGGCGGGTGGCGCGCTGGAACTCGACCATTTCGCGGGAGAGTTCGTAGATACGGCGGGAGACCTCGGGGTCGCCGCGGAAGACCTCGGTCTCGATCTCGTCGATGTCGTTCTGGACGCCGGCGACCACGGGCGCGTAGCCGTCGACCACCGCGTCGAGTATGGCGTAGAGCACCGCCTCCGGGCCCAGCTTCAGCAGCTCCGGCGACTCCTCCATGCGGCGGCGGACCGCGGAGAGGTCGGGGGCCGCGCCGTGGCGGACCGTGATGACGAAGTCGGGCCCGACGAACACGTGCAGCTCGCCGAAGTCGACCTCCTCCGGGGCGTCCAGATAGCGGGCCGCGCGCAGGACGACGAACAGGGTGTCGCCGTAGCGCTCCAGCTTCGGGCGCTGGTGGGCCTCCATCGCGTCCTCGACGGCAAGCGGATGGAGGTCGAACTCGGCGGCCAGGGAGAGGAGTTCGCCCTCCGTCGGGCGGGCGAGCCCGATCCACGCCATGCCGGACGGCTGCTCGCGCAGCTCGCGGAACGTTTCGGCGAGGGTGGCGGGGGCGGAGACGCGAACGCCGTCCCGGTACAGCGCCGCCTGGACGACGCTGGCCACCTCCGACGGCTCCGGGGGTGCCGGGTCGGCGGGCGGTGGGTCCTTCGGCACGGGCGGCTGAGGCGGGGTGAGCGCGCGGCGCCAGACGGACTTCCTCGCGTTCTTGGAGGCGGGACGGACGCGTCGCTCGGACATGCGGCTGCCTCCCGGGTCGAACCTGCGGCTGCGTGATCCCGGGCAGGATATACGGGGCAAACGACGCCGGGACGGCGGGCGGTTCCGGGATTCGGTGAGAGTTGCGGACAGAAGGTGTCCGCAAGCGCCGTTAGCGTGCAGGCATGACGAAGCGGAGCAGTACGCAGCGAAGCACGACGAAGACCACGGCCACGGCTCCCGTGCTCGGCACCCGCGCCCTCAACCGCGCCACCCTCGCCCGGCAGCTGCTCCTGCGCCGGTCGCCGCTCTCCGCCGAGGCCGCCGTCGAGCATCTCCTCGGGCTCCAGGCGCAGAACGTCAAGCCGCCGTACTACGCGCTCGCCGCCCGCCTCGACGGCTTCGCCCCGGAGCAGTTGTCGACCCTGATGGCCGAACGCGAGGTCGTCCGTATCGTCACCATGCGCTCGACCATCCACACCCACACCGCCGACGACTGCCTCACCCTGCGCCCGCTGGTCCAGCCGGCCCGCGACCGCGAACTCACCAACTTCCGCAAGGGACTTGTCGGCGTCGACCTCGACCGGCTGGCCGCGCTCGCCCGCGAGCTCGTCGAGTCCGAGCCGCGCACCATGAAGCAGTTGCGCGAGGCCCTGCTCGCCGAGTGGCCCGACGCCGACCCGCAGGCCCTCGGCATCGCCGCCCGCTGCCGGCTCCCCCTCGTCCAGGTCACCCCGCGCGGACTGTGGGGCCAAAGCGGCCAGGTCGCGCTCACCACCGCCGAGCACTGGCTGGGCCGTCCGGCGGCGGAAGCCCCCGCCCCGGACGGCGTCGTCCTGCGCTACCTCGCGGCGTTCGGGCCCGCCTCCGTCAAGGACATGCAGACCTGGGCCGGACTGACCCGCCTGCGCGAGGCCTTCGAACGCCTCCGCCCCCGACTCCTCACCTTCCGCGACGAGAACGGCGTCGAACTCTTCGACCTCCCCGACGCACCGCGCCCCGACGCGGACACCCCCGCCCCGCCCCGCTTCCTCCCCGAGTTCGACAACCTGCTCCTCTCCCACGCCGACCGCACCCGTGTCGTACCGCCCGAGTACTGGGGCCGCAGCTGGGTGGGGAACATCGCCTACTGCACGTTCCTCGTCGACGGCTTCCTGGCGGGGGTGTGGAAGCAGGCCGAGGACGCGCTCGTGGTCGAGCCCTTCGGGAAACTCACCAGGGCCCAGCGGGAGGACGTGGTCCGGGAAGGCGAGCGGATGCTCGAGACCATGCAGCCGAAAGCCTCGTACGGCATCCGCTTCGGCACCGTGCTGCCGTAGGACCGCTGTCCGAACCCGTCAGTCCGCCCGTCCGGTCACCGCCACCGTCAACCCCAGCCCGATCATGGTGAATCCGCCCGCGCCGCCGATCAGCGACAGGCGTCGGTCGGAGCGGGCGAACCAGGTGCGGGCGGCCGATGCGGTGAGGCCCCACAGGGTGTCGGTGACCAGGCCGATCGAGATCGGGATCAGACCCAACAGGAGCATCTGGGCGGTGACTTGGCCCGCCGAGTGGTCCACGAACTGGGGGAGTACGGCGGCGAAGAACACGATGCCCTTGGGGTTGGTGAGGCCGACGAGTGCGCCGTCCAGGACCGTACGCAGATCGCCGCGCGCCGGGGCCGCGGGCGTCGCGCTGATCGCGGAGGCCCTGAGCTCCTTGCGGTGCCGGAAGGCGTGCACGCCCAAGTAGACGAGGTAGGCGGCGCCCGCCAGCTTCACCGCCAGGTAGATCGCGACCGAGCGCTCCACCAGCGAGCCGATGCCGACGGCGACCGCCACCACCAGCAGATACGAGCCGAAGACATTGCCGAGCGCGGTCGCCACCGCGGTGCGGCGTCCGTGGGCGAGGGCCCGGCCGATGACGAACAGGACGCTGGGCCCCGGGATCACGATCACCAGCAGGGACATCGCGGCGAAGGCGAGGAAACGGTCGGTGGACACCATGCGCATCACTTCCCTGAAGCACTCTCGGGCGCGCTCATTGAAACAGTCCTCACGCGGGCCCCTCTAGAGTCGGGCCCATGGAACTGCGGCAGCTCACCTATTTCGTGACCGTCGCCGAGGAGCTGCACTTCGGGCGTGCGGCCGAGCGGCTGCATATCGTGCAGTCCGCGGTGAGCCAGCAAATACAGCGTCTGGAGCGGGAGTTGGGGGCCGAGCTGTTCGACCGGACGCCGCGCCGGGTGCGCCTCACCGCGGCGGGGGAGCGGCTGCTGCCGGAGGCGCGGGCGGTGCTGGCGGCCGCCGACCGGGCGCGCTCGGCCGTCGCCCCGCCGCCGGGGCTGAGGATCGGTACGAGCACGGGGCTGGGTGCGCATCTGGACCGGGTGCTCGCGGCGTTCGCACGCCGTGCGCCCGACGTCCCCGTCGAGCTGTTCTCGCTGCCGGCCGCCGAGCGTCTCGCCCAGGTCGCGGGCGGGAAACTCGACGCCGCGTTCGTCCGAGCCGTCGAACCGGTCCCCGGCGTACGCGTGCTGCCCCTGTGGCCCGACCCCCTGGTCGCGGCCCTCCCCGCCACGCACCCCCTCGCCGGCCGGCCGGAGATCGGCGTCGAGGAACTGGCCGGGCTGCCCCTGACCCTGACCGAGCGCCGCAACAACCCCGCCCTCGTCGACCTGGTCGTCGGCGCCTGCCACGAGGCCGGGTTCGAGCCACCGCCCGGACCGGTCAGCGGCTCCCTGCAGGACACCCTCGCCACCATCGGCACCCGGCCGCTGTGGACGGTCGTCTACGCCTCCCACGCGCGCGTGCTGCACAACCCCCGCGTGGGCTTCGTGCCGTTCAAGGCCCCCGGCCTGGCTCTGTCGACGGGCCTCGCGGTGTCCGACGCAGCCGCCCCGCCGCACCTGGACACCCTTCTGCTGGCCTGCGGCGATCACGAGAACTGATCGCTGCGGTCGCGGTCTGCTTCTTGGTCGCGGACACCCGCCGCGATGAACTGGACTCACCCGAACGGAACATCACTCGAGGGAGTGCAGTCATGCCGATCGTCACCATCCAGCAGGGCCCCCGCGACACCGAGCTCAAGCGGGACCTCGTCAAGCGCGTCACCGACGCCTTCGTGGACGCGTACAAGATCCCGGCGGAGAGCGTGCAGGTGTGGATCCACGAGGTGCCGGCGGACAGCTGGGGCGCGGCGGGCAGGCTCACCGCCGACAAGTAGCCCACCCGCAGGGGGCATGGATAGGGGGCGCTGCGAGCTGCTCGTGGTAGCTCGCAACGCCCCCTGGTATGTCCCCGAGGGGTGCTCGGGAGATCTCTCTTGTTACGAGTTGACCTGCGCGGTCACCAGGCTGGAGAAGGTGGTCAGCCGGGTGTACACACCCGGGTAACCGGCCTCCGCGCAGCCCTCGCCCCAAGAAGTGATCCCTGCCAGGACGCCCCCGATGAGCAGGGGACCGCCGCTGTCGCCCTGGCAGGTGTCTACGCCGCCGGACGTGTATCCGGCGCAAACCATGTCGGTCTGGACGAAGTCCGAACCGTAGGAGCTCTTGCAGCTGGAGTCGGACACGATCGGGACGGTCGCGGTCCGCAGCTGGTTGGAGGAGCTGCCGTTCTCCGAGGTGGTGCCCCATCCGAGGATGCGGGCGGTGGTGCCGGCCGCGTACACCGAGGTGTCCGAGGACGAGACGTACTTGGCCGTCGTGTACGGCATCGACGTCGAGAGCGTCAGGACGGCCACGTCGTCACCGTTGGTGGCGTCCGTGTAGTCCGGGTTGATCCAGATCTTGCTGACCTTGCTGACCGTGCCGTTCGTGCCGTTCAGATAGGTGCGGCCGCCGACCACCCGGACGCTGCTGGTGGTCTCGCCGACCATGCAGTGGGCTGCCGTGACCACCTTGGTGGCCGAGACGAGGGTGCCGCCGCAGAACTGGTTCTGCGAGGCGTCCGTGATCTGCATGACGAAGGGGTAGGCCGTTGTGGTGGTCGTCGTGCCGCCCACGATGGGCTGGGGCGCGGCTGCCGCAGAGGGTGCGCCGAGCAGTGCGGTGGCGGCCGCTGCAGCGGTCGCCACGACTATCGCCGCGGTCTGTCTGGCACGGGTGAGCCCGAACATGAGTCTCCTCAGTGGGGTTGCCGGTGGGGGGTCGCGCGGGTGTGGGGGGTTGTGCACGGGGGTCGCGGGACCGACCCCCGTATGCCCGGGCGAGCGGCACGCCCTCACGCTAGGACCCGGAACGCCCTGCTCCCAATGAGGGAACCCCCTAAGGGAGTAGGGGAGGGAAAACCCTCGGTCCGGCTCAGTTAACCCGGGGTGCCGTCACTTCGCGCGGCGGCCTGCGGCCAAACGGACTATGTCCACCCGCGAGCGGATCCCGAGCTTCCGGTACACCCGGGTGAGGGTCGCCTCGACCGTTTTCACGCTGATGAACAGGCGCGATGCGATCTCGCGGTTGGTCGCGCCCTCCATGACGAGCGCGGCGACCTGTCGCTCCATCGAGGCAAGACCTTCCAGGCCCTCTGACGCGGCAGGGGTGGCGATCGGTTCCACCGGATTCGCCACGGCCGCCTGCTCCACCTGGCGTACCCAGGGCAGTGCCCGGCAGCGGCGGAACAGCCGGGCCGCCTCGTCGTACGACGTCGGGCCCGGCCGCCCGGTGCGCAGCGAGGCCAGGGCGAACGCGGCGCGCGCCTCCTCCAGGCCGTAGCCCAGCTTGGCGAGCCGGTCCTGAACGGACGTCAGCTGGGCGACGGCGGCGTCGTGCTCCCCGCGCGCGGCCCGCACCAGTGCCTCGGCGCGGTCCAGGACGGCCAGCACGCTCTCGCGGCCGAGCCGCAGCGCGTGTTCGCGTGCCACGTCGAGGAGTTGCTGCGCCTCGTCGACCTCGCCGATGCGGACGAGGGCCTCGGCGAGGTCGCCGTGCCAGCGGCCGCGCGCCGGGTCGGTGATGCCGAGGCCGTTCTCCAGCTCCCGGACCCGGCGCAGCGAGTGCACCGCCCCCTCGGCGTCCCCGGCCACCAGCTGGGCGTGCCCGAGCGCGGTCAGCCCCCGGGAGACATACATCTGGTCCCCGACCTGCCCGGCCTGCTCCACCGCCTCGCGCGCCAGCGCCAGCGCCCGGTCCACGTCCCCGCCGGAGGCCTCGGCGAGGGAGTCGAGCACCGCGGAGGGGATTTCGCCGATGCCGGAGTCCCGGGCCAGGCGCATGCTCTCCCGGGCCAGGTCGAGGGCGCGTCCGCAGTGCCCGGAGCGCAGTTCGGTCTCGGCGAGCAGGCGCACGAAGTGCACCTCGCTCTCGACCATGCCGCGCCGCCGCACCTCGCGCAGCAGTGCGCTGACGGTGGAGCGGGCCTCGGGCAGTTGGTCGCTCATGATCAGCCAGCGGTAGCGGGTCGCGCCCGCGCCGTTGTGGTGGCAGGCCACGTCGGGCAGTTGGGGTTCCTTCAGGGCGCGCTTGATGGTCGCGGGGGCGTCCGGGTGGCCCATCAGGGTCTCGGTCTGCGCCTGGAAGGCGAGCGCGAGGAGTTCGGTGCGCCGGTCGCCGGCCCGGGCCGCGAGCTCGGCGGCGTGCGCGGCCTCCTCCCGGCCGATGGCGAAGTCGCCCTCCACGACCAGTCCCCGCCAGGCCAGCTGGTAGTGGACCAGGGCCAGCAGCCCCGGGTCGTCTCCGGCGTCGGCGAGCACCTGCGGGTAGACGGTGTCGACCTCGCCGAGCGCCTGTCCGGCCGCCTCGATGACCACCATCCAGGCCCGCACCCGGTCCGCGGGCGCGGTGGCCCGGGTCAGCACCTCGCGCGCGATGTCCCGGGCGAGGTCCACCTCGCCGGCGGTGATCGCGTCCTCGGCGGCCTGCAGCCGGTGCTCGTCCGGGCCCGGGTCGCCGTCGGCCGGGGTGTGCCGGGCGGCGAGCAGCCCGAGCGAGGCGGCGACCGAGGGGGCGCCGCGGTCCCGGGCCAGGGCGGCGGCCTCGGCCAGGCGGGCGGCGGCCTCCGGGTCGGTGCCGGTGGTCGCCAGCGCGAGATGGCGGGCCCGCTCGATCGGGTCGGAGGCGGCGGTGGACAGCGCGGCATGTGCGGCGCGCCGCTCCTGCGCGGGCGCCTCCGCGTACAGGGCGGCCGAGATCAGCGGATGTGCGAACCGTACGGCGGGGCCCTCGGGTTCCGTTGCCAGCAGCCCGAGTTCGGCCGCCCTGGCGGTCTCGGCCTCGGCGTTCTCCCGGCCGGCCGCGTGCAGCAGGGCCAGCGTGGGGCGGGCACCCGCGCTCGCCACGAGGAGGGTGCGGCGGGCCTCGTCGGAGAGCATCTCGAGGCGGTTCAGGACCAGCGCGCGCAGCGAGGTGGGCACCGGCAGCGGCTCGCCGGGTCTGGGCGGCGTCGGGTTCTCGGCCAGGGCGCGGCCCAGTTCCAGGGCGAAGAACGGGTTGCCGCCGCTGGTGCGGTGGATGTCCCGGACGGTGGACCGCGGCAGGCCGGTGTAGCCGCGGTGGTCGAGCAGCGCGGAGACCTGGGTCCGGGAGAGCGCGCCGAGCCGTACGGCCAGCGTGTCGGGCGGCGACGCGCGTAGGTGCCGGTCGTACTCCTGGCCCTCCGTGCGCACCGCGCACAGCAGTTGGACGGGGGTGTCGCCCAGGCGGCGGGCGGCGAAGCCGAGGAGCTCCGCGCTCGCCGGGTCCAGCCACTGCAGGTCGTCGGCGACGACGAGGACCGGGCCCCGGGCGGCGAGCGCGCGCAGGGCGGAGAGCACGGCCAGGCGCAGGGCGAGTCCGTCGCGCTGGAGGGTGGACTCGCCGCGGCCGGTGAGCGCCGACTCCAGGGCGGTGCGCTGGGCGGCGGGCAGCTTGTCGGAGACCTCGTCGACGACCAGGCCGAGGAGGTCGGCGAGGGCCAGGAAGGGGAGATGGGATTCGGACTCGGTCGCCGAGCAGCGCAACACGGTGCGGGCGGGTGTCCCATATTCGGATGCCAATGCCCGCAGTACGGTCGACTTTCCTATTCCTGCGGGACCGTGGAGCAGCACACTGCCGCCACGGGCGAGCTGCTCACGCGCCGCCCCGAACGGCTCCTCCCGGCCGATGACCAGGTCGGGGCGGGATCTGGCAGGCTCCTTGAAGTCCCCTCGCACGGTCACCGCTCCCCTCCGAGTGTCGTGTCCGGACCAAATTCTAGGCAACGTCTCTTTGAAATTCGGACGGACGGCGTGGTGAGGGATATAACAATGGTGTTGCATGGGGAAATTCAAAGCGCGGCTGAATGAATAGCCGTCCCTCGGGGTGGTTGCCGAGGGCTGGGGCCTGCCCGGCGGATCAGGTCGGCCGCGAGCAACGGTGCACCTCAGCCGCCCCGAGCGGGGTCATGGGGGAGCGTGCAGCTGCAAGGCGGAGGAAGGAGTCGACGCGGAGCGATGGGGGCGTCTCCCGCTCGAGCGAAGCCGAGAGTGGGGGAGACCGACGACAACGCCGCCGGGGTCCCCCATACCTTCACGGCAGTGGGGGAGCGCGTGCCAGGGCCCGCGACGCCGACCTGATCCGCCGGACCGGCCCTACGGCAGCAACCCCGCCCGGCGTGCCGCGGCCACCGCCTCCCCGCGGGTGTGCGCGCCGAGCCTGCGCATGGCGGAGCGCAGGTAGCCCTTGACCGTCTCGGCGCGCAGACCGAGCCGTTCCGCGGCCACCGCGTTCGTCGCCCCGGCGGCCACGCAGGCCAGTACGTCCAGTTCGCGCGGGGTCAGGCCGACCTCGTCGACCGGCGCCCCGGGGGTCAACAGCCCGCACACGCCGAGGAGTTCCGCCCGCAGCGCCGGGTCCGCGATCCGCGGTGCCAGCGCCCGCAGGGCCGCGTGCGCCTCCCGCACCTGCTCCCACACGGCGCCCGCCGCGGGGTCCCGTGCGGGCTCCGTGCGGGCGGCCTCCGCGAGCAGACCGCGCGCCTCGTCCCGGACCGCCAGCGCCTGCTCGACGTCCCGCGCCGCCTCCATCGCCGCGCCCAGTGTGCGGTCACCGAGCGGCTGGGCCGTGCGCAGGGCGCCGTACAGGACACCGCGCACCCGGCGGCGTACGACCACCGGCACCGCGAGGATCGACCGCAGCCCCTCCGTGGCGACCGGGACGTCGTACTCGTGGCTGATCTGCTGCGAGGAGCTGTAGTCCGTCACGGCGCACGGGCGGGCGAGGGCGGCCGCGCGGCCGCCGAGGCCGTTGCCGGAGGTCACCGGGAGCCCGCTCAGGGCGGTGGTCGTGTTGCCGCTGAGTTCGCTGATGCGCACGTGCTGCCGCCCCGGCTCCACCAGCCCGCCGAAGGCCACCGGCAGCCCCGTCGTGCGCCGCAGGCGCACCAGTGCGCTGCGTATCTCGACCGCCCCGGACACGTCTGCTGTCACCTGCTCACCCTTTCCCTGCAGCGCACACCCCCGTTCGGGGGTAGTGAGACCTGCATCACGGATTACACGATGGCAGAGAGCCGCCCGGCAATGGTCCGGTACCGCGGGAGTGAGCCGAAGGGCCTCGACACCGGCAGACAGCGCCCCGGAGGCGAACGACCAAAGAAAGCGAGGACGCAAGATGACGACGGCGACGGAGGCCTTCCGTAACGCGCGGGACTTCCTGCTGGAGCACCGCGAGGACTATGCGAAGGCATACGAGGGATTCAGCTGGCCCCGCCCCGAGCGCTTCAACTGGGCGCTCGACTGGTTCGACGTCATCGCCGAAGGCAACGACCGGACCGCCTTGCACATCGTCGAGGAGGACGGCACCGAGGTCCGGGTCTCCTTCGCGGAGATGGCCGAGCGCTCGGACCGGGTGGCGAACTGGCTGCAGGACCGGGGCGTCCGGGCCGAGGAGCGGATCCTGGTCATGCTCGGCAACCAGGTCGAGCTGTGGGAGACGGCCCTCGCGGCGATGAAGCTGCGGGCCGTGGTCATCCCGGCCACCCCGCTGCTCGGCCCCGCCGACCTGCGCGACCGCGTCGACCGCGGCCGCGTGAAGCATGTGATCGTACGGGCCGAGGACACCGCCAAGTTCGACGACGTCCCGGGCGCCTACACCCGTATCTCCGTCGGCGGTCTGCCGGAGGAGGGCTGGGAGCCGTACGAGGACGCGTACGCGGCGCCCGCCGAGTTCCTCCCGGACGGGCCCACCCTCGCCGACGACCCGCTGATGCTGTACTTCACCTCGGGCACCACCGCCCGCCCCAAGCTGGTCGAGCACACCCACACCTCGTACCCGATCGGCCATCTGGCGACCCTGTACTGGATCGGCCTCAGGCCCGGCGACGTACACCTCAACATCTCATCGCCCGGCTGGGCCAAGCACGCCTGGTCCAACCTCTTCGCCCCGTGGAACGCGGAGGCGACGGTCTTCCTGTACAACTACACGCGCTTCGACGCGTCCCGGCTGATGGCGGAGATGGACCGGGCGGGGGTCACGACCTTCTGCGCGCCGCCGACCGTCTGGCGCATGCTCATCCAGGCCGACCTGACCCAGTTGCGTCGTAGGCCGCGCGAGGCCGTGGCCGCCGGGGAGCCCCTGAACCCCGAGGTCATCGAGCAGGTCCGCCGCGCCTGGGGCGTGACCATCCGGGACGGCTTCGGGCAGACCGAGACGGCCGTGCAGGTCGCCAACAGCCCGGGACAGCCGCTGAAGACCGGCTCGATGGGGCGGCCGAGCCCGGGCTACAAGGTCGAGCTCCTCGACCCGGTGACGGGCGCGCCCGGCGCCGCCGAGGGCGAGATCGCCCTCGACCTGTCGGCGCGCCCTGTCGGCCTGATGACCGGCTACCACGGCGACCCGGACCGTACGGCGGAGGCGATGGCCGGCGGCTACTACCGCACCGGGGACGTCGCCTCGAGGGACGAGGACGGATATCTGACGTACGTCGGACGCAGCGACGACGTCTTCAAGGCGAGTGACTACAAGATCTCCCCGTTCGAGCTGGAGAGCGCCCTGCTGGAGCACGAGGCCGTCGCCGAGGCAGCCGTGGTGCCCGCCCCGGACGAGCTGCGCCTCGCCGTCCCGAAGGCGTACATCGTGCTCGCCGAGGGCTGGCAGCCGGGCCCCGACACCGCGAAGGTGCTGTTCGAGCACTCCCGCGAGGTCCTCGCCCCGTACAAGCGCATCCGGCGTCTGGAGTTCGCCGCCCTGCCCAAGACCGTCTCCGGCAAGATCCGCCGCATCGAGCTGCGCGAGGCGACGGCGGCGGGTTCCGGGAACGAGTACAGCGAGGAGGACTTCCGGTGACCTCGGAATCGTCGTACACGCACGGCACGAGCGGCACGACCCTGCTCGGCGACACGATCGGCGCCAACCTGGACCGGGCCGTCGCCGCCTGGCCGGACCGCGAGGCACTCGTCGACGTGCCGTCCGGACGGCGCTGGACGTACGCCCAATTCGCCGCCGACGTCGACGAGTTGGCGTACGCGCTGCTCGCGAGCGGTGTCGCCAAGGGCGACCGGGTGGGGATCTGGGCGATCAACTGCCCCGAGTGGGTGCTGGTCCAGTACGCCACCGCCCGCATCGGTGCGATCATGGTGAACATCAACCCGGCCTACCGCACCCACGAGGTCGAGTACGTCCTGGGCCAGGCCGGGATCTCCCTGCTGTTCGCCTCCCTGAGCCACAAGACGAGCGACTACCGGGCGATGGTCGACCAAGTGCGCGGAAAATGCCCGGAGTTGAGGGAGACCGTCTACATCGGCGACCCGAGCTGGGACGCGCTGATCGCCCGCGGGACCCCGGCGCCGTACCCGGACCTGTCCTGCGACGACCCGATCAACATCCAGTACACGTCCGGCACGACGGGCTTCCCCAAGGGGGCCACCCTCTCCCACCACAACATCCTCAACAACGGTTACTTCGTGGGCGAGTTGATCGCCTACACGGAACAGGACCGGATCTGCATCCCCGTGCCCTTCTACCACTGCTTCGGCATGGTCATGGGCAATCTGGCGGCCACCTCCCACGGGGCCTGCATGGTCATCCCGGCCCCGTCCTTCGACCCGAAGGCCACCCTCGAAGCCGTCCAGCAGGAACGCTGCACCTCCCTGTACGGGGTCCCGACCATGTTCATCGCGGAGCTGAACCTCCCCGACTTCGCGACCTACGACCTCTCCTCCCTCCGCACCGGCATCATGGCGGGCTCGCCCTGCCCGGTGGAGGTGATGAAGCGGGTGGTCAGCGAGATGAACATGGCCGAGGTGTCGATCTGCTACGGCATGACGGAGACCTCGCCCGTCTCCACCCAGACCCGGCGCGACGACGACCTCGAACACCGCACCGGCACGGTCGGCCGCGTCCTGCCGCACATCGAGGTGAAGATCGTCGACCCGGCCACCGGCGTGACCCAACCCCGCGGCACCGCGGGCGAGTTGTGCACCCGCGGCTACAGTGTGATGCTCGGCTACTGGAACGAGCCCGAGAAGACCGCCGAGTCCGTCGACCCCGGCCGCTGGATGCACACCGGCGACCTGGCGACGATGCGCGAGGACGGCTACGTCGAGATCGTCGGCCGCATCAAGGACATGATCATCCGCGGCGGCGAGAACATCTACCCGCGCGAGATCGAGGAGTTCCTCTACGGCCACCCGAAGATCCAGGACGTCCAGGTGGTCGGCGTACCCCACGAGAAGTACGGCGAGGAGGTCCTGGCCTGCGTCATCCCGCGCGACCCGGCCGACCCGCCGACCCTGGAGGACGTACGCGCCTTCTGCGAGGGGCAGTTGGCGCACTACAAGGTGCCGAGCCGGGTGCGGATCCTGGAGGCCTTTCCGATGACGGTGTCGGGGAAGGTGCGGAAGATCGAGCTGCGGGAGCAGGCCGCGCGGGAGCTGTGAGCAGTCAGCCGGTCTCCTCGGAGGCGGCCGGCTGCAGGGCTGCGTCGCCGTTCTGCCGGGTCCGGAGCTGTTCGGCGATCGACTCCTTCTCGGCCTCGGACAGTTGACCGTCCCCGTCCGTCTCGGGCGGCGGCGCGGTGGCCCGCTGCTGTTCCAGCGCCCCGAGCAGCGTCTCGCGGGTCACCGCGTGCTCGCTCCGCCGGGCCGTGCCCACGGCTGCCAGGATGACCGCCATCTTGATGTCGCGGCCGGACACCCCGTTCACATCGGCGAGTTCATCGATGTGAACGTCTTCGTGCACGGGCAGTTCGGCGGGTAGATGGGTCTGCCAGATCAGTCGGCGCGCCGCCAGATCCGGCAGGGCGAAGTCGACGTGCAGCAGCCGGGACTCCACCGCCGCGTCATAGCTGTGCGGCAGGTTGCTGGCGAAGATCACCAGCCCTTCGAAGGAGTCGAGCGCCATCAGCAGTTCGGTCCGCATGGAGTTGATGGCGCTCTCCGCGGCCTGCTGGGGCTGTGCGAACCGGCGGGAGAGCAGTGACTCCGCCTCGTCCACGAACAGGACCGCGTTCTGCTCCCTGGCCGTGGCGAACAACGCAGCGAGGTTCTTGGGGCCCTCACCGTGGTACTTGCTCTCCAGGTCCGACAGCCGGCACGAGAGGATGCGGCGCTTCAGCCGGTGGGCGAGCGCGTGCGCTGCCATCGTCTTGCCCGTTCCGGGCGGCCCGCGGAAGTTGACGGCCGTGGACGGGTTGGGCTCGATCGAGCGCAGGTTCCAGGTGCCGAAGACGAGCGGGGCGACCTCGACCAGCGAGACACAGTCGAGGAGCCGGCCGATCGTCTCCTCGGGCAGCACCAACTGGTCGAAGGTGTAGAGGGGTTCGACCGCCGTGAAGTCGGGAGTGTCCTGTTCCGGCTCCACGGCGGGAGGCGACTGCTGCAGCCGGGGGGATTCGCCGAACCCGGCAGTGATGGCGAACGGGGCGGGCCGATAGCCGTCGATGATCTCGCCGAGCAGCCGGAACAGCCGCACCCTGAACTTCACCAGTTCCTGTTCCGGGAGCCCCTCGGGGAATCCGCTGAGGAAGAGCCGGGGCGGGGACCAGGCCTGCTCGTCCCTGCCCCGCCACGGTCGCTCGGGTTCACGTCCGGACACGGATCACACCCCCCGAAGTACGGAGCCTGCGGGCGAGTTCGGGATCGAGGGCCTGGGCGTCCCAGGTCTGCATGGACGTCCGGACGCCGTACGGCGAGAAGATCCCGGCCACGACGTGGTAGTCCCCGCCGGCCAGCCGGCTGGAGATGATCTCGGCGTAGCCGCCCCGCAGGGCCCGCGAGCGGATCCAGTTGTCCACCATGTCCCAGGTCACCTGGGCGATGGCGGCCCCGGCGAAGCCGCCCGCCAGCAGAAGCAGGATGAGGCTGATGGGTTCCACGTGCCCGCCCTCACGTGTAGACGACGAGGCCGCGGCCCGCCGCATGGTTGCGCACGACGTCGGGGCTCGGCTGCTGCCGGCTGGCCAGCGCGCGTGCGTCGAGCACCCGGCCCGTGCCGGTGTCGAAGAAGCCCTGGACGATACGCGTGGACGCGGCCCGTGTGGTGGGGCCGAAGACCCCTTCCACTTTCGCGTAGTCCCTGTTGGCGATCCGCTCCGCCAGGCTGAAAGCGATGGCGTTGGTGTTCGACGCCTTGATCTGGCCGCGGGCCCTGAACCATTTCGTGATGATCTCCACCGTAATGGCGACGATCGCCACGGCGATGTATCCGAAAAGGGCGATCGCGCCGATGATGGTGGCGCTGACTGGTTCCGGCATTTCCTGTCCCCCGATGTGTTTGATTCCTATGCGTTTCTGTTCACCTGTGGCGCCGGAACCATGCGTTCAGTTCCTCCTGATCGATTCGCATGTCCCCGCGACGCCTCAGGCGTGTGCGAAGTGCCGTGAGGACTATGGTGGCCAAGACGATCAATCCCGCAGCCGTCCCTGCCCATTTCCACATGGATTCCTCCCGCGGCGATCCATTTCCCGCGCACTACTCGAAGATGATGAGATCCCGCCCGCCGAACATGGTCATGAGCTCGCCGTCCAGCCGTTGTGCCACCATGTACCTGCCGTACGGGGGGCCGTCGGGCGACAGGCAGGGCCGGTTGTCGCCGTCGACGAACAATTGGAGGCAGGGGATTCCGCCGGAAAGCCCCTGCTGGGCGAGGAGAGCGCCGTGGTGGACCCCGTCCTCCTCTGGTCGTTCATTGACGAAATAGCGCACGACCTCGTCAAAGGTGAGCAGATCGAGATACAGCGGCTTGGGCTTCTCGGCGATCTTTATCGCCACATCCCCAAGAATTTGCAGGAGTCCCGTAAGGGCTTCGACCGCATCTCGCGGTGGTGGTTGTCTCATCCAGCGCCTGAATCGGGACGCGCGGTGAGTACGTGGATCATCGGCCATGTCTCTCATCCCCCGAAGCCTGATATCCAGAGAAGCGAGTGTAGCGGCCGCGGCCGTTTTCCGTACCGCATTTTCCGGGAATCGGGCCGCGTTGAATCTTTGTGCGATTCGCGCGGTGGTGCCTGGTGTTTTTCGGGGAGAATGATGTGGGTGGTGCGCAGAGTCACGCTCTTCCGGGGTGGTTTCCGGCCGGTTACTGGGCTCCTGTGCCGTCCAGCTCGTCCGCCAGGTGGTTGACCGGCTGCGGTGTGCCCGTGAGGTCCAGGACGAACAGGGGGACGCCCAGGGAGTCGGCGCGGGCGCGGGCGTCGGTGGCGTAGCCGGCCAGGGAGAAGTAGACGCAGCCCGACGACTCCGTCATGGCGGTCAGCCACAGGCACTCCACGTCCCGCAGCGAGGCCGGGCGCACGGTCGGGTCGACCTGGGCCAGCAGGCCGCGCGCGGCGATGCCGATGCCGGACGGCGGCCGCTGGTCGGCCCGGCGGATGTCCCGGTAGCCGAGCCAGCGCAGATACACCGCGGCCGCCGTCACCGCGTCCCGGGCGGTGCGAATGGTGACCGGCTGCAAGGGCCGACGGCGCTTCTCCGGCCGGCCGGCACCCTCCGTGTCCGCATCCGCCCCGGCCACCGCGATCCGCAGCACCGTCCCGCACGGGCAGCCCAGCTCCGGGCGCGGCCACTGGTCCCGGCGGCCGCAGGAGCCGCACCGCAGCGTGACCCAGTCCTCCGCCCAGGCGCGCTGCGTGACCACCGTCGCGCTTGTGTGCCGGTCGAGCGGCGGGGCGACGGGCGCCCCGCACACGCACGGATACAACGGCGCCGCGTAGAGGTGCTCGCGCCGGCAGGCCGGACAGCGCACCGAGACGCTCTCGGACATGGCCCACATCGTCCTCCAGCGGACCCCCGCTTGTCCGTCTCTTGACGGCCTTCCCTCACCCACTTACATTGCTTCCAGATAGTAGAAAATAGTTTCCGCAATACGGAAGTCGAGTACGGAAGTGGCGCGGAAGCGATCAGGGAAGTCGACACGGAAGAGCTCACCGCGGGGCGCGACGGGAGTGCGAATCCGACAGCCGAAGCAGGAGTACTCGATGGCACGTATGACCGCTGCCCGCGCGGCAGTTGAGATCCTCAAGCGCGAGGGCGTCACCAACGCGTTCGGTGTGCCCGGCGCGGCGATCAACCCGTTCTACGCGGCGCTCAAGGCCTCCGGCGGTGTCGATCACACCCTCGCCCGCCATGTCGAGGGCGCCTCGCACATGGCCGAGGGGTACACGAGGACCCACGCGGGCAACATCGGTGTCTGCATCGGTACGTCCGGTCCCGCCGGCACCGACATGATCACCGGCCTGTACTCCGCCATCGGCGACTCCATCCCGATCCTGTGCATCACGGGCCAGGCCCCGACCGCCGTGATCCACAAGGAGGACTTCCAGGCCGTCGACATCGCCTCGATCGCCAAGCCGGTGACGAAAATGGCGGTCACGGTGCTCGAGGCCGCCCAGGTGCCCGGCGTCTTCCAGCAGGCCTTCCACCTCATGCGCTCAGGGCGTCCCGGGCCGGTCCTGATCGACCTGCCGATCGACGTCCAGCTGACGGAGATCGAGTTCGACCCGGAGACGTACGAGCCGCTCCAGGCGTACAAGCCGGCCGCGACCCGCGCCCAGATCGAGAAGGCGATCGGGCTGCTGAACGAGTCCGAGCGGCCGCTGATCGTCGCCGGCGGCGGTGTCATCAACGCCGACGCGGCCGAACTCCTGGTGGAATTCGCGGAGTTGACGGGAATTCCGGTCGTTCCGACCCTGATGGGCTGGGGTCTGCTCCCCGACGACCACGAGCTGAACGCCGGCATGGTCGGCCTGCAGACCTCGCACCGCTACGGCAACGCGACCTTCCTGGAGTCCGACTTCGTCCTCGGCATCGGCAACCGCTGGGCCAACCGCCACACCGGCAAGCTGGACGTCTACACGGCCGGCCGCAAGTTCGTCCACGTCGACATCGAGCCGACCCAGATCGGCAAGATCTTCGCGCCGGACTACGGCATCGCGTCGGACGCGAAGGCCGCGCTGGAGCTGTTCGTCGAGGTGGCAAGGGAGTCGAAGGCCGAAGGCAAGCTCCCCGACCGTTCGGCGTGGGCGGCCTCGGCACAGGAGAGGAAGGCAACCCTCCAGCGCCGTACGCACTTCGACGACATCCCGATCAAGCCGCAGCGCGTGTACGAGGAGATGAACAAGGCGTTCGGTCCCGAGACCCGCTATGTCTCCACGATCGGCCTGTCCCAGATCGCCGGCGCCCAGATGCTGCACGTCTTCAGGCCGCGGCACTGGATCAACTGCGGCCAGGCGGGACCGCTCGGCTGGACGATCCCGGCCGCGTTGGGCGTGGCCAAGGCCGACCCGGAGGCATCCGTGGTCGCCCTGTCCGGCGACTACGACTTCCAGTTCATGATCGAGGAGTTGGCGGTCGGGGCGCAGCACAGGATCCCGTACGTCCACGTCCTGGTGAACAACTCCTACCTGGGCCTGATCCGCCAGGCGCAGCGGGCGTTCGACATCGACTTCCAGGTCAAGCTGGAGTTCGAGAACATCAACTCGCCCGAGCTGGGCGTCTACGGCGTCGACCACGTCAAGGTCGCCGAGGGCCTGGGCTGCAAGGCGATCAGGGTGACCGACCCGGCGGAGTTGGGTGCCGCCCTCGAGCAGGCCAAGAAGCTCGCGCAGGAGTACCGGGTCCCGGTCGTCGTCGAGGCGATCCTGGAGCGCGTCACCAACATCTCCATGTCGACCACCAACGACATCGGCAACGTCGTGGAGTTCGAGGAGATCGCGACCGAGCCGGGGCACGCCCCGACATCGATCAGGACGCTGAAGGTCTGACCCGGCCGAAAGTCGAGGGGCGGTCCAACCTGCTGGTTGGACCGCCCCTTTCGCGTGCCGGCTCCCAGGAGCCGTCCCCCGTTTCCCCCGTTTCCCCCGTGCGATCCCCCGTTTCCCCCGTAGCGAGGCCCGCCGCCCCCGTGTCGGCGGGCCCCACGTGACGTGGATATGCCCGCGGGCGGGGGTGGCTGAAGCCTCTTGAACCATGTTCAGAGCTGGATTTGAGGTTTGCGTAGACGTCCTACGTCCCCGGGCGTACGTGTGGTTGTTCCACGTCCCCGGGTGTACGCATGTGTTCACGGCCCCTCGTGGTGCTCCGACAGTCCCGGCCAGTCGTCCGGGCCGCCGCCCTGCCACTCGATGAGGTCGCTCTCCTCGACGTCCGTGACGTACAGGTCGGCCAGGCGCAGGATCTCGCTGACGTCGTCGACGTGCGTGGCGATCCCCAGCGTCTCGTCGCCGTCCGTGACCCGCCGGGAGCCGTCCAGGGCCGGCGAGTGCACCACGATGTGCGGATGCTCCGTTGGATGTGCCATGCCTTCAGCGTCCTGCGGGCCGCGCCGATCCGCACCCCCACGAACGCCGAGCAGCGCCGGATGCGGGACCGTCCGCATCCGGCGCTGCTCGGCCGGTGAGGTCTTCGGTTGTGGCCGTCCGGCGGTGCGAGGCTGGGCGCGACAGTACGTTCGCGCCGCCGGACGGAGTCTGCGAAACGTCCGAAGAGGTGTGGCTGGGACCGCGGCGGATGCGACGGAACCGCGGTGCCTCTTCCCTCAGGTCGAAGAAGAGGCACCCGGACCTTCACCACCGCACTGGCTCGCACGCCGCCGCGGTCCTCGGCCTGCCCGCGCCCTGCCGACCGGCCACCCCTCATCCGGGCCGTTCGGCTGTCGCGGGCCGACTGTGAGTTCAGTCCTCGCGCAGGGCGCGGACCGCCTCCTCCACGCGCTTGCCGTACTCCGGGTCGGCGGCGTGGAAGTGGGCCAGGTTCTTCTCGATCACGTCGTCGCGGGAGACCTTCGAGAGGCCGCCGGCGATGTTGGCGATCAGACGGGACTTCTCGTCCTCGGACATCAGGCGGTACAGCTCGCCCGCCTGGAAGAAGTCGTCGTCCTTGGTGTGTTGCGGGGCCTCGTGGGTGCCGGTCCACCCGGTGACCGCCAGCGGGGCGGACAGCGCGCGGCCGGTCTCCGCCGGGCCGTCGTACGAGTTCGGCTCGTAGTTCTTGGCGCCGCGGCCCTGGGAGTTGGTGGCCATGAGGCCGTCGCGACCGTAGTTCTGCGCGGTCGTCGCCTTCGGGGCGTTGACCGCCAGCAGGGTGTGGTTGACGCCCAGTCGGTAGCGGTGGGCGTCCGCGTAGGCGAACAGGCGGCCCTGGAGCATCTTGTCCGGCGAGGGGCCGATGCCCGGCACGAAGTTGTTCGGGGAGAACGCGGCCTGCTCGACCTCGGCGAAGACGTTGTCCGGGTTGCGGTCGAGGACCAGACGGCCCACGCGCTGCAGCGGGTAGTCCTTGTGCGGCCACACCTTGGTGAGGTCGAAGGGGTTGAAGCGGTACTCGGCCGCCTCGGCGGCCGGCATGACCTGGACGTAGAGGGTCCAGGACGGGTTCACGCCCCGTTCGATGGCCTGCAGCAGGTCCGTCTGGTGGGAGTTGGCGTCCTTGCCCGCGATCTCCGCGGCCTGCTCGGACGACAGGGAGCGCACACCCTGGTTGGTCTTGAAGTGGTACTTGACGAAGAAGGCCTCGCCCTCGGCGTTCGTCCACTGGTAGGTGTGCGAGCCGTATCCGTTCATGTGGCGGTACGACGCCGGGATGCCGCGGTCGCCCATCAGCCAGGTCACCTGGTGCGTGGCCTCGGGGGCGTGCGCCCAGAAGTCCCAGACGTTGTCCGGCTCCTGCCTGCCCGTGAACGGGTCGCGCTTCTGCGAGTGGATGAAGTCCGGGAACTTGATCGGGTCCTTGATGAAGAACACCGGGGTGTTGTTCCCGACGAGGTCGTAATTGCCCTCTTCCGTGTAGAACTTGACCGCGAAGCCGCGCGGGTCGCGCACCGCGTCCGCGCCGCCGAGCGAGTCGGCCACGGTCGAGAAGCGCAGGAACACCTCGGTGCGCCTGCCGACGCTGCTCAGGAAGTCGGCGTACGTGAAGCCGGTGACGTCGTCGGTCACCTCGAAGTAGCCGTACGCACCGGAGCCGCGGGCGTGCACCACGCGCTCCGGGATGCGCTCGCGGTTGAAGCGCGCCAGCTTCTCCAGGAGGTGCTGGTCCTGGAGGAGGAGCGGGCCGCCGGCGCCGGCGGAGGCTGAGTTCTGGTTGTCGGCGACCGGGGCGCCGGACTCGGTGGTGAGCACGCGCTTCGACATCGTGGACCTTCCGTGCGGGTGGCAGCGGAAAACTGTTTCCGCTTTGTGGAGCTTAGGTTCGGGACGAGAGGAACGTCAACAGTTTGTTGAAGTGGTTTCCGGGCGGTGCCGCCGCCTGGGCGCGACAGGACAGATGTCAGCGGCGGCACCGCCCGGAAGCTTCTGGGTTCTGTGCGGCGGATCAGGCTGGCTGCAGGAAGGAGCACTTTGCAGCCGACTCGAGCGGGGTCATGGGGGAGCGTGCAGCTGCAAGGCGGAGGAGGGCGTCGGCGACCGACGGCAACGCCGCTGGGGTCCCCCCACGCCTTTGAGGCAGTGGGGGAGCGCGTGCCAGACCCCGCGGCGCCGAGCTGATCCGCCGGACAGGCCCTAGGGGTGCCGGCTCAGAGCTGGGCGCCGGACAGGCGCTCGACGGCTCGCAGCAGGGCCGAGTGGTCCAGGCCGCCGTCGCCCTGTGCGCGCAGGCTGGCGACCAGCTGGGCGACCACGGCACCGACCGGCAGGGCGGCGCCGACGTTGCGGGCGGCGTCGGTGACGATGCCCATGTCCTTGTGGTGCAGGTCGATCCGGAAGCCGGGCTTGAAGTCGCGCTGAAGGAAGTTGTCCTTCTTCCGCGTCAGCACGGTGGAGCCCGCGAGGCCGCCGTTGAGGACGTCCAGCGCGGCCTTCAGGTCCACGCCGGACTTCTCCAGGAAGACCACGGCCTCGGCGCACGCCTGGATGTTCACGGCGACGATCAGCTGGTTGGCGGCCTTCACGGTCTGCCCGGAGCCGTGCGGACCGCACAGCACGATGGTCTTGCCGAGCGCCTCGAAGATCGGCTTCGCGACGTCGAAGTCGGCCTGCTCACCGCCGACCATGATGGACAGCACGGCCTCGATCGCACCGGCCTCACCACCGGACACGGGCGCGTCGAGCACGCGAACGCCCTTGTCCCTGGCGGCCTTTGCCAGGTCGACCGAGGTCTGCGGCGTGATGGACGACATGTCGATCAGCAGCGCGCCGGACCTGGCGTTCTCGAGGATGCCGTCGGGGCCGTACGAGATGGCCTCGACCTGCGGCGACGCGGGCACCATCGTGACGATCACGTCGGCGTCCTCGACGGCCTCGGCGATCGAACCGGCCACGGTGCCGCCGGCGGCGGCCAGGCGGTCCAGCTTGTCCTGCTCCAGGGTGAAGCCGGTGACGTCGTAACCCGCCTTGATCAGGTTCTCGGACATGGGAGAGCCCATGATGCCGAGGCCGATCCAGGCGATCTTGGGGAGTGCGTTGCTCATGATGGGATGTGCCTTTCGGTACGGGGTCAGCGGGACAGCCAGTCGAAGGCCTCGGCGCTCGGGCGGTCGCCCGGCTTGTACTCGAGGCCGATCCAGCCGTCGTAACCCGCCTTCTTCAGCTGGTCGAGGAGGTCCTCGAGGGGCAGCGAGCCGGTGCCCGGCGCTCCGCGGCCCGGGTTGTCGGCGATCTGCACGTGACCCGTCTTCGCCGCGTACTGCTCGATCACCGACGGGAGGTCCTCGCCGTTCATGGACAGGTGGTAGAGGTCCATGAGGAACTTCGCGTTGCCCAGCCCCGTCGCCCGGTTCACCTTGTCGACGATGCCGACGCCCGCCGGGGCGCTCACCAGCGGGTAGAGCGGCGACTCCGGCTTGTTGAGGGTCTCGATCAGCAGGATCGCGCCGATGCGGTCGGCCGCGTGGGCCGCGAGCACCAGGTTCTCCAGTGCCAGCGCGTCCTGCTCGGCCGGGTCGACGCCCTCGACGCGGTTGCCGTACAGCGCGTTGAGCGCCCTGGTGCCGAGCGACCGCGCGAAGTCGGCGGCCACGTCGATGTTGGCGCGGAACTTCTCCGACTCCTCGCCAGGGATCGACAGGGCGCCGCGGTCCGGGCCCGGGAGCTGTCCGGCGTAGAAGTTCAGACCGGTGAGCTGGACACCCGCGTCCTCGATCGCGTTCTTCAGGGCGTCGAGCTCGGACTGCGCCGGGGTGGGGGCGTCGACCCAGGGCCACCACAACTCGACCGCGGTGAAGCCCGCCGCGGCGGCGGCCGCGGGGCGCTCCAGGAGCGGGAGTTCCGTGAAGAGGATCGACAGGTTGACGTTGAAGCGCTGGTCGTCGAATCCCATGGGGGTCGGCGCTCCCTTCCGTGGTGGGTCTTGTTATTTCGTATTGCGGAAGTTTGTTTCTGCTTAATGGAAGACTGCCTGTGGTGGGGGAGGCCTGTCAAGAGAGCGCACACAAAAACGCCCCCGCGCGAAAGGCGCGGGGGCGGGCCGAACGGGCTGATCAGAGCGCGTCCACGGCGCTCACCTTCCAGCCGTCGGAGGTACGGCTCATCGTCATCCGCACCCGGTTCAGGTCCAGGCGCGAGCCCGAGACCTGGGTGCTCTGCGTGACCTGGTTGACGAAGAGCAGGACGGTGACCTTGTCCGGCGCCGCCGAGGCGACGGAGGCCGCGGTGACCGACGCCTTCACCACCCCGTGGTACTTCTTCGCCGTCGGCCCGACCACACTGGCCGTCGTCTTCCCGTACTCCTCCCGGAAGTGCCCGGTCAGCCGCTCACGAGCGCGGGTGAAGTCCCGGTCCAGATGCCGGTAGTCGTACGACAGCACGACCGGCGCCGCCTTCCGTGCGGCCGTGAGGGCCTGCGTCCGGGCGCTGTCGGTGCGCCGCTCCTGCCCGTACTGCCAGCCGAGCACCGACACCGCGACCAGGCCCATGACGAGGAGGGCGCCGAGCACCGCGGTGAGCAGCCGGCGGCGGGACGGGCGGGCCGGCGCCTCGTCCGTCAGGTCCTCGGGTGACGGCTCCGGCGGGTCCGTCCAGCCGTCCCCGGCCGGCGGGTCGATCGTCAGGGTGCGCCCGGTGAGCGGTTCCTCGGGCTGCTTCGGGTCCTCGATGCGCCGGGTGCGCTTGGCCGCCGCGCGGGCGGCCGCGTTCATCGCGCGGCTGCGGGCTGTCGGGTTCGCCATGGTCGTACTCCTCACTGGTGGCGCGTGACCGGTGGTGCGGGTCAGCCCACGAACTCGACGTCGGAGGTCAGCCAGCGCCCGTCCCGGTAGACCAGGTCGAGCTGCAGCCGGTAGGTGCGCGCCTCCCCCTTGGGCACGGCGGTGTTGGTGACCTTGCTGTCGGCGACCACCAGGACACGGGCCGAGTGCGCGTCCGAGCGGACGATGCCGGCGTCGAGGACCTGTCCCTCGGAGACCGACTTGTTCTCGGCGACGAGCTTGGTCAGGTCCTGGGTCTGCGCGCTGAACTGCTTCTTGAAGTCGCCGGTGGCGCTCTCGAGGACGTTGGCGCTGTCCCGGCCGTAGTGCCGGTAGTCGAGCGAGGTGAAGTTCAGCGCGGACTGGCGGGCGGCGGACAGGATGTCCTGGCGCCGCATGTCCTTCTCGTGCTGGTCGTAGAGGCGCAGGCTCAGCCAGAGCGCGACCGCGGTGGTGAGGACGGTCGCCACGACGAGTCCGACCGTGAGCGCCTTCCCGTTCCCGCCGAGTGCTTTCACGGTCAGGCCATAGGACCGACTAGCAGCCATTGCCACGACTCCTTTCCGAACACCGTCTGCTGGCCACCCGTCGAGCCGATCTCGACGGGCCTTCCGTCCGGGCCGGTCGCGGTGCCGGTCTCCGGGTCGTACGGCGTGACGTACGCCGCCTGGTTCGCGCCGCCCGAGGCGGAGCGTGCGCCGGGGGCGTTCTGCGCACCCCGTACCGAGGTCTTGCTGCCGCGCGGGGCGGTGCAGCGCGCGTCGGTGTTCGCCGCGCGCCTGCTGGTGTCCGAGGGGTCACGCCGGGTCGTGCCGTATCCCTGGGTGCACGGCGCCGGGTCGTCGGCGTTCACCACCAGGCCGAAGTGGAACGTGCCGTCGCCCGGGACGACCGTGTAGCTGCCCGAGACCAGCGCCGGGAAGGTGACGAGGGCCTGCTCGACGCCGGGCAGGTGGGCCAGGGTGACCTGGCCGCCGCTGATCAGGTTGGCGAGCAGGACCGAGAGCTGCGGACCGGTCGACTTCAGAAGGGAGTTGACCTCCTGCGCGGCCGGCGCGGCATTGCCGATCAGCTTGCGCAGGTCCCCGTCGCTCGACTTCAACTGCGCGCTGAGCAAAGCCAGATCGTGCGCGAACGACTTGATGGACGAGCCCTGGTCGGCCTGCGTCTTGAGGACCTTCCGGGAGTCCTCGATCAGCGAGATCGTCTGGGGCAGCGAGTCGGACGCCGACTCGACGAGCGCGTTGCCGGAGTCCACCAGCCGGCTCAGGTCCGGCCCGGTGCCGTTGAAGGCCTTGCCCAACTCGTCGACGGTGACCCGGAGATCGTCCTTGCCGACGGAGTTCACCAGCCGGTCCAGGCTGAGGACGAGGTCGGTGGTGGGCAGCGGCACCCGGGTGCTGCCGCGCGGGATGGCGCTGCCGTCCAGGAGGTACGGGCCGTGCGAGGTGCGCGGCTGCAGGTCGACGTACTGCTCGCCCACCGCCGAACGGTTCGCGACCACGGCAAGGGTGTCCGCGGGGATGCGTGGCGCCCCGTCCTTGATGTCGAGGGCGACCGACACACCGTCGTCGCCGGTCAGCCCCAGCGAGCCGACGCGGCCCACCGGCACGCCGCGGTAGGTGACCTCCGCGCCGGGGAAGATGCCCCCGGAGTCGGCGAAGTCGGCCCGCACGGTGTAGCCGCGGTCCAGGAGGCCGTCCACCAGGCCGGTGTACTCGGCGCCGACGTACGACACCCCGACGGCGGTGACGGTGGCGAAGGCGAGCAACTGCGCCTTGACGGTACGGGTGATCACGGCTGGACCCCCTTCAGCATCAGCTCGGCGAGGGCGAGATCGATCCCCTCGGGTGCGCGGGCGCCGGTGGAGTAGGCGCTGGTGCACACGGGCGGGCACAGCACGTCGCCGCCGCCCGAGGAGGCCGACGGCGTGGGCAGGCCCGGCGTGCTCGGCAGCGCGGTCGGTGCGGGGACGCTCGGCAGGTCCGGCACGTCCGGGAGATCCGGTACGTCGGGGGTGCCCGGCGTCTGCGAACCGCCCTTGTCGCCGCCGGAGTTGCCGTCCGCCACGTTCCCGTACAGGTCCGCGAGGTCGAGGTCCGCCGTGAGGTGGAGGTTGACGTAGTCGCCCTTGACGGCCTCCGTGGCGTTGCGCGGGAACGGGTAAGTGGTGAGCAGTTCGAGGGAGTTGGGCAGGTCGCTGCCCGCCTTGTCCAGCTGCTGCAGGATCGGCCGGAGCTTCTGGAGGTTCGCGACCGTGTCGTCGTGCGAGGCCTCGACCACCTTGCTGCCCGTCTTGCCGAGCTTCGACAGGGCGGTGAGCATCTTCGTCAGGTTGCGCCGCTCGCCGGCCAGCACCTTCAGCGCGGGCGGCATGGTGTCGACGGCCTTCGCGATGGTCTTCTTCTCCTTGCCGAGCCGCCCCGCGAGCCGGTCGACGGCCTTGATCGCGCGGACGATGTCCGCCTTCTGGTCGTCCAGTCCGCCGACGAACGTGTTCAGCTCCTTCAACAGCGACCGGACCCGGTTCTCCCGGCCGTCCAGGGCCTTGTCCAACTCCACGGTGATCGTCTTGAGCTGGGCCACGCCGCCGCCGTTGAGCAGGGCGGACAGCGCGGACAGCACCTCCTCGACCTCCGGGTTGCGGCCGCTGCGGGACAGCGGGATGCGGTCGCCGTCGCGCAGCCGGCCCACCGGGGCGGTGCCGGTCGGGGCGGCGAGCGCCACGTACTTCTCGCCGAGCAGGCTGGTCTGCCGCAGCTCGGCGACCGCGTTGGCGGGCAGCTTCACCGAGTCGGCGACCCGCAGCCGTACGCGTGCGTGCCAGCCGTCCAGCTGCACCTTCTCGACCGCGCCCACGGTGACGTCGTCGACCTTCACCGCCGACTGCGGCACCAGGTCCAGGACGTCACGGAACTCGACGGTGACATGGTAGGCGTGCCCGCCGTCGGCGGCGCCGCCGGGCAGTGGGACGTCGTACCAGCCGTTGAACTCGCAGCCGGACAGCAGCAGCGAACCGACCACGGCCCAGGCGAAGGTCCCCGCCTTGCGTCGTGTGCTCATGCGCTCGCCCCCAGGATCCCGCCGAGCGTCTTGTCGGTCGTGCCCGTCACGGCGGTGCCCCGGGTGGGCAGTTCGGGCAGGGAGTCGAAGAGTTTCGTCAGCTCCTTGCAGTCGGGGTTCTTGCCGCCCGTCTCGCCCGCCGTCTTGAGGAGGGAGCACAACAGCGAGGCCGGATCCTGGGCCTGCTGGGCGTTGTTGCGGGTGTCGAGGGTGCCGGAGGACGGGTTGTAGGTGTTGTTCAGGTTGGACAGGCCGACGGGTGCGACGGTCAACAGCTCGTCCAGTGCGGCCCGTTGAGTGACGAGCACCTTGGTCACCTTGCTGAGGCCCTTCACGTCCGAGGTCAGGGACTTCTTGTTGTTCTTCACGAAGGCGGACACGTCACCGAGCGCCGTGGCGAGGTTCGCGAGCGCCGCCGCGAGGTCCTTGCGCTCGCCCGCGAGCTGCTCGGCGACCTTGGCGAGGCTGGTGTTGAACGACCGCACGCTCTTGTCGTCGGCCGCCAGCGCCGCCGTGAACACCTGAAGGTTGCGCACCGTGCCGAACAGGTCCGTACGGCCGTCGGACAGTGTGGTGACCGCCTGCGAGAGGTCCTGGACGGTCTGGTTGAGATTCTTGCCCTGTCCGTCGAGGTTGTCGGCGCTGACCCCGAGCAGCCGCGACAGCGAGCCGTCCTTGTTGGCGCCCTTGGGGCCGAGCGCGTCGGCCGTGGTGTGCAGGCTGTCGAAGACGCGGTCCAGTTCGACGGGTACGGCGGTGCGCTTCTCGGGGATGACGGCACCACTGCGCAGGACCGGGCCCTTGCGGTACACCGGCAGCAGCTGCACGTAACGGTCGCTGACCACCGAGGAGTTGATGATCGCGGCCTTCGCGTCGGCGGGCACCTGGCGCCCTTCCTCGTACTCGAACTCGACGCGCACCCGGTCGCCCTCGGGCGTGATCTTCCGGACCTCGCCGATGCGGACGCCGAGAACGCGGACGTCCGAGCCGGGATAGATGCCGACGGTGCGCGGGAAATACGCGGTGACGTGCACCTTCCCGGGCCGCGGCCACAGCACGTAGGTGAGCGCGGCGATCAGCGCCACCACGGTGACCAGAACCAGGTTCCTCCTCACTGTCCGCCTCCCGTCTTCGGGACCACCGGAGCGGCGACGAGGTTCTGGACGTAGGAGTCGAACCAGCGGCCGTTTCCGAGGGTGTTGGTGAAGACCCGGACGTACGGCGCGAGCAGCTTCACGCTGCGGTCGAGACTGGACTGGTTGCGTTCGAGCATCTGCACCACACGGTTCAGGCCCTTGAGCGCGGGCCCGATCTCCTTGTCGTTGTCGTCGACCAGGCCGGAGAGCTCGATGCCGAGCGTGGCGGAGGTCTTCAGGAGCTTGTGGATCGCCGTACGGCGCTTGCTGATCTCCTTGAACAGACTGTTGCCGTCCTTGACGAGGGCGGTGAAGTCCTCGGAGCGGTCGGCGAGTACGCCGGTGGTGCCGTTGGCGTGGTCGAGGAGCTCGCCGAGGGCCTTGTCGCGCGAGGCCACCGTGCGGGAGATCCGCGACAGGCCCTTGATGGACGCGCGCACCTCGGCGGGCGAGTCCTGGAAGGTGGTGGAGATGGTGTCCAGGGCCTTCGCCAGCCGCTCGGTGTCGACCTTCTCCGAGGTGGTGGTGAGGTCGCTGAAGGCCTGCACGACGTCGTACGCCGCCACCGTGCGCCGCAGCGGGATCTCGCTGCCCGGCTTCAACCGGCCCGTCCCCTTGGGCTGGAGCGCCAGATACTTCGCGCCGAGGATCGTCTTCACCCGGATCGACGCACCGGTCTCGGTGCCGAAGGCCGGATCGCCCTTGACCTTGAAGGTGACCTTGACGTGGTCGCCGTCCAGATCGACGTCCTCGACCTTGCCGACCTTCACCCCGGCGATCCGCACCTCGTCCCCGGGCTTGAGCCCGCCGGCCTCCGAGAAGGCCGCGCTGTACGTCTTTCCGTCGCCGATGAAGGGGAGGCTGTCGGCGTTGAACGCGGCCACCGTCAGAAGGGCGAGGAGGGTGAGGCCCACGGCGCCGATGACGACCGGGTTGCGGTCGCGGAAGGGGATCAGGCGGGGGCGGCGGATCCGCGGGAGCCTTATTCGGGGCGGCTCGATGCGGACCTTCATCATCGGCCGAGGCCCTGGCTGCGGCTTGCCGGGGCGCGGTGCCCGCCGAGGAAGCCGTGGCCTGGGCAGCTTCGGCGGGTCGATGCGGACCTTCATCAGGGGTTGCGGCCCGCCGGGGCGGGGCGCCCGCCGAGGGAACCGTACGGTCGGCAGCTTCGGCGGGTCGATGCGCACCTTCATCAGGGGCTCCGGGCGCTGCTTGCGCGTCACGATCCGCACCTCGCCCTCGCCACGTGCATGTCGGGGCTCAGCACCTGCTTCGTCTTCGGCAGCACGATCCGGCCGTCGAAGTCGCAGAGGTAGAAGTTGAACCAGGAGCCGTAGGACGCGGTCCCCGTCAGTGCGTTGAGCTTGTTCGGCAGCCGCTTCAGCACGCCCTCCACGGTCTTCTCGTTGTCGTTCAACGTCCCGGTGAGATCGGTCAGTCGGGCGATGTCGTCCTTCAGCGGCGGCCGCGCGTCCGTCAGCAGCCCCGAGGTGGCGTCCGTCAGGTCGCCGATGTTCACCAGCGACTCGCCGATCGGCTTGCGGTCGGCGGACAGTCCGGAGATCACCCGCCGCAGCTGCTTGAGCAGACCGGAGAAGCGGGTGCCGCGCTTGTCGAGCGTCCCCAGCACGGTGTTGAGGTTGTCGATCACCGAGCCGATCAGCTTGTCGCGGTCGGCGAGCGTCGTGGTGAGCGAAGCGGTGTGCACCAGCAGGCTGTTGACGGTGCCGCCCTCGCCCTGCAGCGTCTTGACGATCTCGGTGGCGAGCTGGTTGACGTCCTGCGGGCTGAGCGCGGCGAACAGCGGCTTGAAGCCGTTCAGCAGGGCGTTGAGGTCCAGCGCGGGCTGTGTGCGCTGCAGCGGGATGGTGGCGCCGGGCCTCAGCCGGGTGCCGTCGCCCACGCCCTCGGTGAGGGCGACGTACCGCTGTCCGACCAGGTTGCGGTAGCGGATGACCGCATGGGTGCTGGTGAGCAGCGGCCGGTCCGCGCCGACGGTGAAGGTGATCTCCGCCAGCGTCCGGTCCTTGATCCGGATCCCCTCGACCTCGCCGACCCGCACCCCGGCGACCCGGATGTCGTCGCCCTTCTCCAGGCCGGTGACATCGCTGAAGACGGCACGGTACGTGCGCTCCGGTGTGAAGGAGACGTTGACGATGGTGGCGGCGAGCAGGGCCGTCGCCGCGATGGTCACCAGCGCGAAGACGCCGAACTTGATCAGGGGAGCCGCGGTCTGCCGGGCCGGGGTGGTCCTCATGCGACGCTCACCGCCGTCCCGCGCGCCATCGGCCCGAACAGCAGCGTCGCGACCGGCGGCACCTCGTCGGCGGGCACGCCCATCACCGGCGACACCAGCGAGCCGACGGCCCGCTGCTCGGCCCGGGTGGCGGAGACGCCGAGCGGTCCTGAGGAACTCCCCTTCTTCGACCCGTCGTTGAGATGTACGCCGGGTGCGGGGACCGAAGGGCTCGGCAGATCACGGCAGTTCGGCCCCGAGCGCTCGCCGTATTGCGGCTCCTCGCCGGGCTCGTACGCGCCCTGCTGCCGTACGACTTCGAGGGTGATGTGCATCTTGCCGCCCCGGAAGGCCTGGTCGGAGGCCTGCTCCTCGTGGACCAGGCCGGCCAGGAGGCACGGGTACTCGGGGGAGTAGCGGGCGAAGAGCTCCAGGGTGGGGCGGGAAACCCGGCCGAGGGTGATGAGCCGGTCGCCGTTCGCGTCGAGGAAGCCGTCGGCGGTGTCCGCGACGGTCGCCGTCGTGGCGAGGGCTTCGGTCAGCCGGGACCGCTCCTCGACCAGGGTGCGGCTGGTGGTGACGGTGTTGCGCAGGATGTCCATCAGGTCGGGGGCCGCATCGCCGTACACCTTCGCGACGTCGGCCAGCCGGGCGAAGTCCTCGGTGAGGGACGGCAGATGGGGATTGAGGCGGTGCAGATAGGCCTCCACGCGCGTGAGGTTGTCGCCGATCCGGTCGCCGCGGCCCTCCAGGGCGGTGGCGAAGGCGGAGAGGGTGGCGTTGAGCTTGCCGGGCTGCACGGTCCGCAGCAGCGGCAGCAGGTCGTTCATCAGCTGCTGCACCTCGATGCCGACGCGGGTGCGGTCCTGGGTGATGACGTCGCCGGCGCGGATGGACCGGGCCGAGGTGTGCACGGGCGCGACCAGGTCGACGTACTTCTCGCCGAACAGCGTCTTCGGCAGCAGGCGGGCCCGCACGTCGGAGGGGATGTCGGCGACGTACCGGGGCTTGAGCGCGATGTCGAGCGTCGCCTTGGTCCCGTCGGCGTGCACCGAGCGCACCTCGCCGACCAGCAGGCCGCGCAGCTTGACGTCGGCGCGCGGGTCGAGCTGGTTGCCGAGGCTGTCGGCCTCCAGCTTGATGCGCACGACCGGGGTGAACGCCTGCCGGTACACGGCGACGGACAGCGACAGCAACAGGGCGAGCACGGCGAGGAACACCACGCCGTACAGCCGCAGTCTCAGCGCCCTCATACGGTTCACCCCGCAATCCGTACGGTCGTGTTGGCGCCCCAGATCGCGAGCGACAGGAAGAAGTCGAGGACGTTGATCGCCACGATCGAGGTCCGCACCGCGCGGCCCACCGCGACGCCGACGCCCGCCGGGCCGCCGCTCGCGTAGTAGCCGTAGAAGCAGTGCACGAGGATGATCAGGACGGCGAAGACCAGCACCTTGCCGAAGGACCACAGGACGTCGACCGGCGGCAGGTACTGGGAGAAGTAGTGGTCGTAGGTGCCCGCCGACTGGCCGTAGTAGCCGGTGGTGATGGTGCGGGCGGCGAGGTACGAGGACAGCAGCCCGATGACGTACAGCGGGATCACGGCGACGAAGCCGGCGATCATCCGCGTGGTCACCAGGAACGGCAGCGAGGGCACGCCCATGACCTCCAGGGCGTCCGTCTCCTCGCTGATCCGCATCGCGCCGAGCTGGGCGGTGAAGCCCGCGCCGACGGTCGCGGAGAGCGCGAGTCCGGCCACCAGGGGTGCGATCTCGCGGGTGTTGAAGTACGCCGACAGGAACGCCACGAAGTTGGACGTGCCGAGCTGGTTGAGCGCGGCGTATCCCTGGAGGCCGACCTCCGTGCCGGTGAAGAAGGACAGGAAGGCGATGACGCCGACCGTGCCGCCCACGACGGCGAGGGCGCCGCGGCCGAAGCTCACCTCGGCGAGCAGCCGCAGGATCTCCTTCTTGTAGCGCCGCAGGGTGCGGCCCGTCCAGGCCAACGAGCGGCCGTAGAAGGAGAGTTGGCGCCCCAGCGCCTCAAGACTGTTGAACAGCGCCATGCCTCAGCCCCTCTGCGGGACGACTTGGAAGTACACCGCGGTCATCACGAAGTTCGTCACGAACAGCAACATGAAGGTGATCACCACAGACTGGTTCACGGCGTCTCCCACACCCTTCGGGCCGCCCTTCGCGGTAAGTCCCTTGTACGAGGCGACGATCGCCGCGATCGCCCCGAAGACGAGTGCCTTGATCTCGGCCGCCCACAGGTCCGAGAGCTGGGCGAGAGTGGTGAAGGAGGCGAGGTAGGCGCCCGGAGTGCCGTTCTGCAGAACGACGTTGAAGAAGTAGCCGCCGGCGACGCCGACCACGGACACCAGGCCGTTGAGCAGCACGGCGACCACCATCGACGCCAGCACCCGCGGCACGACCAGCCGGTGGACCGGATCGATGCCCAGGACCTGCATCGCGTCGATCTCCTCGCGGATCTTCCGCGCCCCGAGGTCCGCGCAGATCGCCGTGCCACCGGCGCCCGCGATGAGCAGTGCGGTGACGATCGGCGAGGCCTCGCGCAGTACGGCGAGGACCGAGGCGGCGCCCGAGAAGGACTGGGCCCCGAGCTGTCGCGTGAGACTGCCGATCTGCAGCGCGATGACGGCGCCGAAGGGGATGGAGACGAGGGCGGTCGGCAGGATGGTGACGCTCGCGATGAACCACGCCTGCTGGATGAACTCCCTTGCCTGGAACGGCCGTCGGGGCATCGTCCGGACGACGTCCAGTGCCATCGCGAACAGGTTCCCGGACTGCCGCAGCGCTCCGGTCGGTGACAGTCTCATACGTCCGCCACCGCCTTCCGCCGCCGCAACTCCGCTTCTCGCTCCGCGATCGCGTCCCAGCGGGGCGGGCGGAGGATGCCTGGACCCGGCAGCAGGCGGGGAGTCAGAGCCTGGCTGCCGGGAGTCTGTGCGCCGTTGCCCAGTTGGGCCAGCTCCTGCTCGACCTGGGCGGCGTCCTTCTCCTCCGCCATGCCGATCGGGCCCTGCATCCGCCCGTTCAGGAACTGCCGCACGACCGGTTCGTCACTGGTCAGCAGCTCCTCCCGGGGCCCGAACATGACCAGCTCGCGCCGGAACAACAGGCCGATGTTGTCCGGGACTTGGCGGGCGGAGGCGATGTCGTGGGTGACGATCAGGAAGGTCGCGTCGATCTGGGCGTTGAGGTCGACGATGAGCTGGTTGAGATAGGCGACGCGGACGGGGTCGAGGCCGGAGTCGGGCTCGTCGAAGAGGATGATCTCGGGATCGAGGACGAGGGCGCGTGCGAGCCCGGCCCGTTTCCGCATCCCGCCGGATATCTCCCCGGGGAGTTTCGGCTCCGACCCGATCAACCCGACCATGTCCATCTTCTCCAGCACGATGCGCCGGATCTCGCTCTCGGACTTACGGGTGTGCTCGCGCAGCGGGAACGCGATGTTGTCGTACAGATTCATCGAGCCGAACAGCGCGCCGTCCTGGAACAGCACGCCGAACAGCTTCCGCACCTCGTACAGCTCGTGCTCGCGAAGCTTCGTGATGTCCCGCCCAGCGATCCTCACGCTGCCGCGGTCCGGCTTCAGCAGCCCGACGAGCGTCTTGAGGAACACCGACTTGCCCGTGCCGGAGGGGCCGAGCATGACGGAGACCTCCCCGGCGGGCAGCGTCAGCGACACGTCCTGCCAGATGACCTGGTGACCGAAGGACTTGGTCAGCCCTTCCACACAGATCTCGACACCCATCCGGTCCACCTCTCGGCCCGTGGAGCTGCTCCGACATCTGCTCTACGGGGAAGGGTGGGGGGGTCCGTCGCTCGAGAGGGAGATTTTTTTCGGGCGGGCCGGTGGGATCGGTTCGGGCGGGTGCTGAGGGGGGCTCTGCGGGTTGGTTCGGGCGGGGCCGCGGGGGCCGCGGGGGCGGGGCGGGTGGGTCGGCGGGATCGATGTGTGTGGCCTGAGCGGTGGATGCGGGAGGGGTTTACGGGACCCCGGTTCGGGCGGGCCTGCGGGATTGCTCGGGCGGGGCCTGAGGGGGCTCTGCGGGGTGGTCCGGGCGGGGGCCGCGGGCGGAGCGGGAGGGTCTGCGGGATCGGTGTGTGCGGCCTGTGCGGTGGATGCGGGCGGGTCTGCGGGAGCGGTGCGTGCGGTCTGTGCGGTTGATGCGGGAGGGTTTATGGGACCGGTTGGGGCGAGCCTGCGGGAATGTCGGGCGGGCGCCTGCGGGATTGCTCGGGCGGGCCTGTGGGATCAATTCGGCCGGGCCTGAGCAGGGCTCTGCGGGGCGGTTCGGGCGGGGCCGCGGGGCGGGGTTGGGGCGGGTCTGCGGGAGCGTTGTGCGTGGCCTGCGGGGTTGATGCGGGAGGGGTTCGGGACCGGTTCGGGCGAGCCTGCGGGGACGGTCGGGTGGGGGCTGAGCGGGGCTCTACGGGTCGGCTCGGGCAGGGCCCCTGGGACCGTTCGAGCGGGTCTGCAGGGTCGGCTGGGCGTGGCAGCGGGGCCGGTTCGAGCGGGCCCTCAGGGGCGGTCGGCGTGGCAGCGGGGCCGGTTCGGGTGGGCTTGTGGTGTTGATCCGGGCGGGGCTGCGGGGGCGGTTCGGTGGCTCGCGGGCGGAATCGGGCGGGCCTGCGCCCTGTTTGGTGGGGTTACGGGACCGATGGGAGCGCGCTCAGGGTGGGGGTCGGTAGTGAGGCGGACGGTACCGCGGGGGTGGGGACGGCGGACTCGACCGCCGCGGTGGGCAGGTCGGGGAGGTCCGTCACCTCCGGTAGGCCGGACACCTCGGGCACGGTGGGTACTCCCGGCACCTTCGGGACCGTCGGCGCCGAAACCTCCGGCAGAGGCGGGACCGACAGCGGTAGCACCGGCGTTCCGTCGCCGGGGGACCCGGCCGCCGGGGGATTGGTCGACGTGGCCGAGGGGGCCGGTGACTGCCGGGCCCGGCTCGTGCCGGTGCTGTCGGTCCGCAGGGCCCCCGCGCCAGGAGTCACGGACGGATGCGGAGCCGTCGTAGTGCCACCGCCCCCGTCCAGTGCGTACGGCAGCACGAACCCCGCCACCGCCAGCGTCGCCGCCGTCGACGCGACCGCCACGGCCTGTGCCTTGCCGCCGGCCTTGAGGCGCCCGCGGCCGAGCAGGAACAGCACGAAGCCGAGGGTCGCGGCCAGGGAGTTGCGCAGGGTTCGACGGGCCCGGGCCAGCAGCGACTCGACGGTGCGGTAGCTGAGTCCCATCTTCACGGCGACCTGGCCGACGTCCAGGTCCTCCGACTTCAGCCACAGCGCCTCCGCCTGCCGGGCGGGCAGCTCACCGCTGCGCACCGCCAGCCACTTCGCCTCCGCCCGGTCGCACACCGCCTCCTCCACCGGCACCGGACCGGGCGCGATCAGCGTCGGGCTGACGCGGACCTCGGCCTCACGGTTGACCTGCCGGTACCGGTCGACGCACAGCCGCATCGTCACCGTCGTCAGCCACGCACCGAGCCGCTCCTCGTCCAGATCCGGCCGCTCCGCCGCACGCAGCATCGCCTCGTGCACGGCGTCCTCGGCGTCCTCCTGGCTCATCGACCTGCGCCGAGCCACCTTGAGCAACTGCTCGCGGTGGCTCCACATGCGCCGCCAACGCTCGTCGGCAGCTTCCATATCCGCAGGCATCTCCGTCGCCATGAGGGCCCCTTCGCGCTCACTCGCCGGTGTCCCGGTCCGGCGGGTGGCGACATTACCGCCGGGTAGCCGCGGTTGTGGAGGGGGAGGAGGCCATCGAGTCCGCGCCGTTACTGGTCAGAGGCCGGTGCTGGGGAGCACGTCACCGACGGGGAGATCGATGCTCGGGGTGGGCACGGGGGCGACCGGTTCCGCCGTACTCCCGCTCGCCGGGCGGGAGTTGGAGGGGGTCGGCGAGGCAGGAACGGACGGCGTCGGGGCCGGGGAAGGGGTGGTGCTCGGGCGCGGAGACGGTTTCGGCTTCGAGGTCGACTTCGGCCGCGCGGGCTCGGGGCGCGCCGAGGACCGTACCGCCGGATCCGCCGTACCCGTCGAACCGTCCGGCACCACCCGATGCCCCTCCAGGAAGTACGCGTACCAGGCCCGTACCGTCCGCAGATACGCCGCCGAGTGGTTGTAGCCGAGGATCGCCCGGTCCAGCCCGGCGCCCTCGGACAGGTCCCGCCCGGCCGCGCACAGATACCGCCCCGCCGCGAGCGCCGCGTCGAAGACGTTGTCGGGGTCGGACCGCCCGTCGCCGTTCCCGTCCGCGCCCCACCGCGCCCACGTCGACGGGATGAACTGCATCGGCCCCACCGCCCGGTCGTACACCGCGTCCCCGTCGTACGCACCACCGTCCGTGTCCCGTACGACGGCGAAGGCACCGCCGTCCAGCCGCGGGCCCAGGATCGGCGTCACCGTCGTACCGTCCGAGGTCACCCGCCCACCGCCCGCCTGCCCCGACTCCACCTGGCCGATCGCGGCCAGCAGCTGCCAGCGCAGCCCGCAGCCGGGCGCGGTCCGGGCGAGCTCGGCCTCGGCGTGCCGGTAGGCGGCGAAGACGGTGGCCGGAACCGGGCCGCCACTCGGCGAGGCCTTGTGTCCCTTTCGAACCCGGGCCAGCGGTGGAAGATCCGTGCGGTACGGAGTGTCACCGGACACGCTCGGCCCGTGCTCCGCGGTCTCCCGAGCCGGCCCGGCGGCCCGCGCCTCGGTCGCCCCCGGCGCCTGCGACGCCGTCAGCGCCGCCATCGCCGCCGCCGCGACCGCCGTACCCCTGACCCGTCTGACCCTCTGCCCTGCCACGTCCCGATCCCCTCCCTATGAGCGGTGAACTGCTCTCGACTGCTCTACGGGGACGGGCGGCACGTCCGTCGCTGTGCTCAGGGCCTGCCCGGCGGATCAGCTCGGCGTCGCGGCCCCTGGCACGCGCTCCCCCACTGCCTTGAAGGCGTGGGGGACCCCCAGCGGCGTTGTCGTCGGTCGCCGGCGCTCCGCGTCGACTCCCTCCTCGCGTTGCAGCTGCACGTCCCAGACCCCGCTCGGGGCGGCTGAGAGGCTCGGTTCCTCGCGGCCGACCTGATCCGCCGGCCAGGCCCTACTCTGAAGACGTGGCCCGGTCCAACGACGAGGTCGCCGCGTTGCTGCAGGAGTACGCGGACCTGATCTCGATCACCGGAGGAGACGCGTTCAAGGCACGCGTCTACGAGAAGGCTGCCCGGTCGGTCGGTGGCCACCACGCCGACGTCTCCACGCTCGATCTCAAGGGCCTTCAGCAGATTCCGAACGTCGGGAAGTCGATCGCCCAGAAGGTCCTCGAGTACTTCGACCACGGCAGCGTCTCCGCCGTCGAGGAGCTGCGCGCGAAGATCCCCGCCGGGGTTCGACGTCTCACGGCCATCCCCACGCTCGGCCCGAAGAAGGCCCTGACCGTGTACGAGGAGCTGGGCATCTCCTCCGTCGACGAACTCGCCGACGCCATCCACGAGGAACGGCTGCGCGACCTGAAGGGCTTCGGGCCGAAGACCGAGGAGAACATCCTCCACGGCATCGAACTCCTGCAGTCCTCCGGCGGCCGCGTCCAGCTCGACGTCGCCATGGACCTCGCCGACGACATCGTGGCTGCGCTGTCCGCGGTGCAGGGCTGCCTGCGGTGCGCGTACGCCGGGTCGCTGCGCCGGGTCCGCGAGACGATCGGTGACATCGACATCCTCGCCGCGGCGAGGAAGTCGGCGCCGGTCATGCAGGCGTTCACCGAGCTGCCGTACGTCACCGAGGTCATCGGACAGGGCGAGAAGAAGACCTCCGTACGCACCAGCAAGGGCCTCAACGTCGACCTGCGCGTCGTACCGCCGGACTCCTGGGGCGCGGCCCTGCAGTACTTCACCGGCTCCAAGGCGCACAACATCCGCACCCGCGAGCGGGCGGTGCACCACAAGCTCAAGCTCTCCGAGTACGGGCTCTTCGACGTCGAGAGCGGCGAGAAGATCGTCTCCGAGACCGAGGAGGAGGTGTACGCCCGCCTCGGCCTGCCCTGGATCCCGCCGACCCTGCGCGAGGACCGCGGGGAGATCGAGGCCGGGCTGCGCGACGAGCTGCCCGACCTGGTGACCGAGGCCGACCTCCGGGGCGATCTGCACACCCACACCGACCTCACCGACGGGCTCGCCACGCTGGAGGAGATGGCCGAGGCGGCCGCCGCGCGCGGCTACGCCTACTACGCGATCACCGACCACGCACCGGACATGGCCATGCAGCGCATGACCGACGAGCGGATGCTCGCCCAGCGCGAGCGCGTACGCGAGCTCGACGGCACCTACGCCACCCGCGGCAGACGCGGCGGCCTGCGGCTGCTGCACGGGACCGAGCTGAACATCGGCCCCGACGGCGAGGTGGACTGGCCGGAGGAGTTCCTCGCCGGCTTCGACCTGTGCGTGGCCTCGGTGCACTCGCACTTCAACCAGGACCGCAAGGCGCTGACCCGGCGCATCGTGCGGGCCTGCGAGAACCCGTACGTCAACGTCATCGGCCACCCCACCACCCGCATCATCGGCAAGCGCCCCGGCATCGACGCCGACCTGGACGCGGTCTTCGCCGCCTGCGCCCGCACCGGCACCGCCCTGGAGATCAACGCCCACCCGGACCGTCTCGACCTGCGCGACGAGGACATCCTGCGGGCCCGGCGCCACGGCGTGCGGTTCGCCGTGAACAGCGACGCCCACGCCGTCCCCCACCTGGCCAACATGCGCTACGGCATCGGCACGGCCCAGCGCGGCTGGCTCACCGGGGACGACGTGATCAACACGTGGCCGGAGCGGCGGCTGCAGACCTTCTTGCGCAAGGGGCGGCAGGCGCAGCCGTGACCGCGAGGCCGTGCCTGACCGGGAGGCGAAGCCGTAATCCACAGGGCCGCCCGAAAATGCGTACAGGGCGTTAGGTTGAGCGCGTGCGATTGAGAGTGGAGTTCACGACCGAGCCCTTCGATCTCGACGAGGCACCCGCGCACGCGCTGGTCGCCCGCGAGGTCGTCGAGGCGGCCGAGCTGGACGCGGTGGACGTCGGCCCGTTCGGCAACACGGCGGAGGGCGGGGCCGACGCCGTGCTCACCGCCGTGGACGCCCTGCTGCGCAAGAGCCTCGAGGCCGGTGCCACCCGGATCTCGCTGCAGGTCAACGTGATCGGGGAGGGCCAGGAGTGACCGGCACCGGCGACGAGCCCTTCATCACGGCCGTGAAGCCGCTGGTCGACGCCATGGGCGGCGAGATGCTCCCGCCCGACGAGGCCGGCCCCGACGACGTCGTGCTCTCCTGGGAGGGCGTCGACGCGGTCGCCGTACGTCTGCCTCAGCTCGCGGACTCCCTCGACCACATCCTGGCCGCCATGGAGCGCAAGCAGGGCAAGCCCCTGGCCGAGCTGGACCGCAAGTCCAAGCAGGAGGTCGTACGGATACTCGAGGCGCGCGGCGCCTTCTCCGTACGGCACGGCGTGGAGACCGTGGCGGGTGCGCTCGGCGTCAGCCGGTTCACGGTCTACAACTATCTGAACCGTGAGAAGGACAGCTGAGCGCCTCCGGGTTTGTTACCCCGAATTTTCAACAAAGTGTTGACGTGGCGTTGCGTCGAGGCGTTAGCTAACGGCAGCCCGTTCAGCACGAAGGCCCTTCGCGGCCACGGAGGCACCCGTGACTTCGACTTCCACGCCCCCGGGCCTGGCCCGGTTCAACGTTCTGGAGGAGCACGCGGCCTTCGCCGCCCTCCACGAGGCGTGCGCCGCCACGGCCTGGGCGAGGCGGCTGCTCGCCGCCCGCCCGTACGCCTCCGTGGACGACCTCTACGCGACCAGCGATGCCGCCATGGCCGAGCTGAGCGCCGAGGACCTGGCGGAGGCGATGGCCGGGCACCCGCCGATCGGCCGCCCCAAGCCGGGCGATCCGACCTCGGCGCGGGAGCAGCGCGGCATGGCCGGCGCCTCCGAGGAGCTCAAGGCGGAGATGCTCGAACTGAACCTGGCGTACCAGGACAGGTTCGGCCATGTCTTCCTGATCTGCGCCACCGGCCGGACCGGCGAGCAGATGCGCGACGCGGTCAAGGAGCGGATCGGGAACTCGCCGGAGCAGGAGCTGGAGATCGTCCGCACCGAGCTGGGCAAGATCAACCGCATCCGGCTGGCCCGACTCGTCGAAGACGACTGAAGAGGAACCCCGATCATGAGTACGAGCACCACCGCATCGGTGTCCACGCACATCCTGGACACCAGCCTCGGCCGCCCCGCCGAGGGCGTCGCCATCCAGCTCGCGGCCCGCAGTGGTCGCGACGCCGCATGGCAGGCGCTCGGCGGTTCCGCGACCGACGCGGACGGGCGGTGCAAGGACCTGCCGGCCCTGCCGGAGGGGACCACACACGTACGGCTCGACTTCGCGGTGGAGCCGTACTTCGAGAAGAAGCAAGCCGATGCGCAGCAGGACGCCCCCGCGAATCGGGACAGCGATGCGTTCTTTCCAGAGGTAGCGATCACCTTCGCCGTCAAGCCCGGCGAGCACTACCACGTACCGCTGCTGCTCAACCCGTTCGGCTACTCCGTTTACCGAGGGAGCTAGCAGACACATGCCCACGATCCTGGGACAGAACCAGTACGGCAAGGCCGAGAACCGAGTCGTAAAGATCACGCGGGACGGCGCCACCCACCACATCAAGGACCTGAACGTATCCGTGGCGCTGAGCGGCGACATGGACGAGGTCCACTACTCCGGCTCCAACGCCAATGTGCTGCCGACCGACACCACCAAGAACACGGTGTACGCGTTCGCCAAGGAGCACGGCATCGAGTCGGCCGAGCAGTTCGGCATCCACCTGGCGCGCCACTTCGTGACCTCGCAGGAGCCGATCAGGACCGCCCGGATCCGCATCGAGGAGTACGCCTGGGAGCGGATCGCGGCGTCCGACGCCAACTCCCAGTTCATCGGCGCGGACGAGGTCAAGCACTCGTTCGTGCGCAAGGGCCAGGAGACGCGGCTCACGCAGATCACCTACGACGGTTCGTCGTGGGAGGTCGTCTCCGGTCTCAAGGACCTCGTCGTGATGAACTCGACCAACTCCGAGTTCTGGGGCTACGTCAAGGACAAGTACACGACGCTCCAGGAGGCGTACGACCGCATCCTGGCCACCCAGGTCTCGGCCCGCTGGCGGTTCAACTGGACCGACGACGAGCAGCGGATGCCCAACTGGGAGAAGTCCTACGAGCAGACGAAGAAGCACATGCTCCAGGCCTTCGCCGAGACGTACTCCCTCTCGCTCCAGCAGACCCTGTACCAAATGGGTTCGCGCATCATCAACAACCGCAGCGAGATCGACGAGGTCCGCTTCTCGCTGCCGAACAAGCACCACTTCCTCGTCGACCTGGAGCCCTTCGGGCTGAAGAACGACAACGAGGTGTACTTCGCCGCCGACCGCCCGTACGGCCTGATCGAGGCGACCATCCTGCGGGACGGCTGCGAGCCGAGGATCCCCGTGGACCTGACGAACCTGTAGCAGTTCCTTCTCGGCACCCGCGGCCGGCGGGCCTCCTCGCCGGCCGCGGCACTCAAATTCCCCAGGGTCCTGCCGTGCCCTCACCACAAAGTCCATTGAGCGAAAAGGACGAATCATGGCAGCAGCCCAGCGCATCGTCATCGAGAACTGTTCGATCGCGACGGTCGACGCCGACGACACCGAGTACGCGAGCGGTTACGTCGTCATCGCCGGCAACCGCATCGAGTCGCTCGGCGCGGGCAAGGCCCCCGACGGCCTGGAGAACGTCGTACGCCGCATCGACGCCTCCGGCCACCTGGTGACCCCCGGCCTGGTCAACACCCACCACCACTTCTACCAGTGGATCACCCGGGGTCTGGCCACGGACCACAACCTGTTCAACTGGCTCGTCGCGCTGTACCCGACGTGGGCGCGCATCGACGAGCAGATGTGCTACTCGGCCGCCCAGGGCTCGCTGGGCATGATGGCCCGCGGCGGCGTCACCACCGCCATGGACCACCACTACGTCTTCCCGAAGGACTCCGGCGACCTGTCCGGCGCGATCATCCGCGCCGCCCGCGAGATGGGCGTCCGCTTCACCCTCGCCCGCGGCTCCATGGACCGCAGCGAGAAGGACGGCGGACTGCCCCCGGACTTCGCCGTCGAGACCCTCGAGGGCGCCCTCGCCGCGACCGAGGCGACCGTCAAGGAACACCACGACGCCTCCTTCGACGCGATGACCCAGGTGGCCGTCGCGCCCTGCTCGCCCTTCTCCGTCTCCACCGAACTCCTGCGGGAGGGCGCCGAGTTGGCCCGCCGCCTCGGGGTCCGCCTGCACACCCACGGCTCGGAGACCGTCGAGGAGGAGCAGTTCTGCAAGGAACTGTTCGGCATGGGCCCGACCGACTACTTCGAGTCCACCGGCTGGCTCGGCGAGGACGTGTGGATGGCGCACTGCGTCCACATGAACGACTCCGACATCGCCGCCTTCGCCCGTACGAAGACGGGCGTGGCCCACTGCCCCTCGTCCAACGCCCGTCTCGCGGCCGGCATCGCCCGCGTCCCCGACATGCTGGCGGCCGGCGTCCCGGTCGGCCTCGGCGTCGACGGCACCGCCTCCAACGAGTCCGGCGAGCTGCACACCGAACTGCGCAACGCCCTGCTCATCAACCGCCTCGGCGCCCACCGCGAGGCCGCCCTCAACGCCCGCCAGGCGCTGCGCCTCGGCACCTACGGCGGCGCCCAAGTCCTGGGCCGCGCACGCGAGATCGGCTCCCTGGAGCCCGGCAAGCTCGCCGACCTGGTGCTGTGGAAGCTGGACACCCTCGCCCACGCCTCCATCGCCGACCCGGTCACCGCACTGGTCTTCGGCGCGGCCGCCCCGGTCACCGCCTCCTTCGTCAACGGCCGCCAGATCGTCGAGGCGGGCCGCCTGCTGCACGTCGACGAGGACGCCATCGCCCGCTCCACGCGGGACGAGGCCCAGCGGCTCGCGCGGATCGCCGCGCAGGGCTGAGCACCGTACTCCCTTGTGACGTACGGCAATTGAAGATCTCCGGTCGAGGGGGACGGCCCTCGACCGGTGGCCGTGGACCCGAGCGGGGTCCATGGCGGCCGTCTCCGGGGCGTGCGCCCGACGCGTGCGCCCCGGAACGGTCTCCGAAGCCCTTTTTGTGGGGCTCCGTCCCCCGGTCCCGCACGACCGCGCACCACCTCCAAGAAACCCACGTCAGAGCCGACGTGTTAGCTGACCCGGAGGAACCGCCGTGACCGCCCACCCCGTCGACGAAAAACTCCCCGCACTCAAAATGGCCACCACCGGCCTCCAGCACGTGGCCGCCATGTACGCGGGAGTCGTCGCCCCACCCCTGATCGTCGGCGCGGCCATCGGCCTCTCCGCCACCGACCTGACCTTCCTCACCGGCGCCTGCCTGTTCACCGCCGGCCTCGCCACCTTCCTCCAGACCATCGGTATCTGGAAGATCGGCGCCCGACTGCCCTTCGTCAACGGCGTCACCTTCGCGGGCGTCGCCCCCATGACCGCCGTCGTCGCCTCCACCAAGGACAAGCACGACGCCCTGCCGATCATCTTCGGCGCGGTCATCGTCGCGGGCGTGCTCGGCTTCCTGGCCGCCCCCTTCTTCAGCAAGGCGGTCCGCTTCTTCCCACCGGTCGTCACCGGTACGGTCATCACGCTCATCGGCGTCTCGCTGCTGCCGGTCGCCTTCGGCTGGGCGCAGGGCCCCAACCCGGCGGCGGACGACTACGGTTCCACGACCAACCTCGGCCTCGCGGCCGCAACTCTCCTGATCGTGCTCGTACTTCGCCGCTTCACCCGCGGCTTCGTCAAGCAGATCGCCGTGCTGCTGGGCCTGGTCGCCGGCACGCTGGTCGCGATCCCGTTCGGCGTCACGGACTTCGGCCCGGTGGCGGACGCGGACGTCATCGGCTTCCCGACGCCGTTCCACTTCGGCGCACCACAGTTCCAGCTCGCCGCGATCCTCTCCCTCTGCGTGGTGATGGTGGTCTCGATGACCGAATCCACCGCGGACATGCTGGCGTTGGGCGAGATCGTCGAACGCCCCGCGGACGAGAAGACCATCGCGGCCGGCCTGCGCGCCGACACCCTCGGCTCGGCCCTCAGCCCCCTCTTCAACGGCTTCATGTGCAGCGCCTTCGCCCAGAACATCGGCCTGGTCGCCATGACACGCATCCGCAGCCGCTACGTCGTCGCCACCGGCGGCGGCTTCCTGGTCCTGATGGGCCTGTGCCCGATGGCCGCCTCCCTCATCGCCGTCGTACCGCGCCCGGTGCTCGGCGGCGCGGGCGTCGTCCTGTTCGGCTCGGTCGCGGCCAGCGGCATCCAGACCCTGGTCAAGGCGGGCCTGGACAAGGACAACAACGTCCTGATCGTCGCCGTGTCGCTCGCCGTCGGCATCATCCCGATCACCGCGCCGGACTTCTACCACGCCTTCCCCGAGACGGTGAGGATCGTCCTGGACTCCGGCATCTCGACGGGCTGCGTGGCGGCGGTGGCGCTGAACCTGGTCTTCAACCACCTCGGCAGGGGCAGGGACGCACAGGACGTCACCCACCCCATGGAGGCGGTCCCCGCTCAGCCGATCTCGTAACTGTCCCCGTACACCTTCCACTTGAGCGGAGTGTCGAGGTCGAGATTGCCCGCGGCGAGGAACACCCGCTGGGCCGTCTCGACCCGGCTGACGTCGCTGTGGGCGGTCTCCTGCTTCATCGCCCGCACCCGGGCGTCGAGGAAGGCGCTCAGATACGTCGTCTCGTCGCCGCCGTCGGCCGGGGTGTCCGCGTGCTTCAGCGCCCGCTTGCGGATCCCGCCGAAGCTCACGGCGTCCGTGCCGGGCCCGTGCATGACCATCGCGTCGTAGTACACGAACTGGCCGAGCGTGCCGAGACCGTCCCTCTCGGCGCGCTCGACGGCCGGATCGAAGTAGACACGGTCCCGCTCGTCGCGCTGTGCCCTGCGGAACGCGGACGTCTTCGCCGCCTGCCGCCAGGCCGCGGGGAAACCGGGGTCCAGCCCCTCGTGGCTGTCGGTTCCGTCGACCGCCCGCAGCGCGGGCAGACAGGCGGCCAGCGGGTTGTCCGCGTCCCGCTCCGTGTACAGCTCGACGAGCGCCAGCATGTCGCCCGTACCGGAACAGAAACCGACGATCCCGGCGGTGTAGCCGCGTCCGTCGCCGATGTCCTCGATGTACCTGTACTGCGCCTTCCAGTCCAGGGAGGAGTTCTCCGCGCTGCTGACCAACTGCATCGCGAGCTCCTTCTTGTCCGGGTCGGCGAGCCCGGCGGCGTCCGCCGCCTGCGCCGACGGCCCGGGCCTGGTCGTCAGCAACGCGGTGCCGAATGCGGCAAGCAGGGTGCGGCGGGCGGCTTTTCTGTGCAGGATCGGCACGTCATCTCCAATGCGGGCGCTGTGAAGGGCAGTCGAGACTGGCGCGCCAACTTGGGAAAGCCGTGGGGCGGCAGTAGGAAGTCACTGTGAGTCGACCGGTGCGTCACGGTGTGAGCCAACGGGGGAGTACGTCATGAACGAGTCGGGCCGTGTCGAGGCCTTCAGCGACGGTGTGTTCGCCATCGCCATCACCCTGCTCATCCTGGAGATCAAGGTCCCCGAGGTGGGCGAACACGGCGGCCTGTGGCACGCGCTGGGCGCACAATGGCCCTCGTACGCGGCCTATGTGGTGAGCTTCCTGGTCATCGGCATCATGTGGATCAACCACCATCAGGTGTTCAGCTACGTCGCCCGGATCGACCGCACGCTGATGTTCCTGAACCTGCTCGTCCTGATGGTGGTGGCCGCGGTGCCCTGGCCGACCGCGATGCTCGCCGAGTACCTGCGCGAGGACGCGGCCTCGCATGTGGCGGCCGCGGTCTACAGCCTGGTCATGGTCGTCATGGCGCTCACCTTCCAGGCCCTGTGGTGGCACCTGACCCGCACCGGCCACCTCTTCGACGACCGCGTCGACGTCCCGGCGGCGAGAGCCACCCGCGCGCGCTTCGCGCTGGGCTCCCTGGCCTACCCGGTCACGGTGGGCCTCGCCTTCGTCTCCGCACCACTCACCCTGGCCGCCCACGGCCTGATCGCCCTGTACTACGCCTTCAATCAGGTACCGGTGCCGACGCGTGAGGCCCCGGCCAGTTCATGAGGTTGGCGAGCAGCTCGGCCTGCTCGATCGCGTCGTCGAGCGCGTGGTGGGTGTGCCGGCGGTTCGACAGCAGATGCCGCGGCATGGTGCCCTTGGCGACCGCCCGCAGCGGCAGCCCCGACTTCGTCGCGCACAGCGTCTTCATGTCCAGACAGCCCGAGTGCCCGAAGGGGCTCACGCCGGTGAAGCGGATCAGGTACCAGTACAGGAACGTCCAGTCGTACGAGGCCGGGTAACCGCACATCACGGGCTGCGCGCCGGCGCCGACCTCCCGCACCCAGTCGGTGAACTCGGCGAGTGCGACGGCCGGTTCGGCACCCTCGGCCCTCAGCCGCTCCCGGTCGAGCCCGCTGACCGCGAGCGCCTCCGGCACGAACTCCTCGCTGATCGGCCGCAGTTCACGGTAGAAGGTCTGCTGCTCGGGATCGGCGGCGGTGAAACCGTCGACGTCCTGCGTCCCGGCGACCGCGGCACCGAGGCTCAGCATCGAGTACGGCCCGGGGATGGGACCGTCGGCCTCGATGTCGACGGAGATGTAGCGGCTGGGTTTGATGCGTCGTGTTCTTTCGGCCATGAGGGTGGAGCATCGCAGGTGGGCGGGGTGGCCCGCATCCGAGAATTGCTCCCGGTGGACGATATTTCAGCTCCGGCGGATCGCCTGGCAGGGCGTTGCCTGCGGCAGGCGGCCCGTGAAGTACGAGCGGGGCGGTACGCCCATCAGGGTGCGGAAGTCGGTCGTCATGTGGGACTGGTCGTAGTACCCGGTGGCCGCGGCCAGTTCGGCCCAGGGACGGGTCGCGGCGTGGTCCAGCACCGTGCGGACGCGGTTGATGCGGGCGTAGTGCTTGGGGGAGAGGCCGACGCCCTCGGCGAACAGGTTGCGCAACTGCCGCTCGCTGACGGCGAGTTGGCGGGCCACGTCGACGACCTGGGCGGGCGCACGGCCGGTGCGGACCGACATGGCGTTGACGCCCGCGCGCACCAGCTCGGTGCGTGAAGGGTCCGCGGCGGCCGCGAGCAGCTCGGGGAGCATGTCCGTGAGATGGGCGAGGGCCTTCTCGGACTCCAACCGCCGTAGCGCGTCGGCCAGTTGGCGGGCGGACGGGGCCGGAAGCTCTGCCAGTTGCACCGCACGGCCGACGAGGTCGACGGCCGGAATGCCGAGCAGTGGGCGGACGGTGCCGGGCGCGAGCCGCAGCTCCAGGCAGGATGCTCGCCGTTTGCCCCGGTGGTAGGAGGCGCGGGCGCGCGGGCCGACGACCAGGGCGCTGCGGACGCCGTGTTCCCCGGTGCGGACGACGACTTTGGTGGCGGCCTCCGGGAGATGGACGAAGGGCTCCGACGGCACGTCACCGACCCACAGGGACCCGATGCCCGCGATCCACGGGCGCAGCACCTCGGGCGTGGGCAGGACCTCACGGGACACGGCGTACGTCACCTCTCCACGGTAAGCGCGCCGCACGGCCGCCCGGGCCGCCGAACCGTGCCGGAATTTCCAAGAGTTCCGGGCCCTCGCCCGCCCACCGTTGACGACATGATCCTCGTGACGGGTGCCACGGGCACCATCGGCAGTGAAGTCGTACGAGAGCTTGCGGCGCGCGGTGAGAAGGTCCGTGCCCTGAGCCGGGAGCCGGCGCAGGCGCGGGTGCCGTCCGGAGTGGAGGCCGTGCCGGGGCACCACCGCGACCGGGCTTCGGTCGAGGCCGCGATGGCGGGCGTGGAAGCCGCCTACCTGGTGGGCGTGTTCGGGCCGGACGACGCCGAGCACGACCGAGGTCTGGTCGAGGCGGCGCGGGCCGCGGGCGTACGGCGGATCGTGAAGCTCTCCGCGATCGGCACCGGCGACCCCCGCCTCGGCGTGTTCGGGACCTGGCATCTGCCCGGCGAAAAGGCCGTGCGGGCGAGCGGCCTGGAGTGGACGGTCCTGCGTCCGTCCGCCTTCGCCTCCAACACCCTGAGCTGGGTCACGGCGGTCCGCGAGGGCACGTCCGCGCCGAACATGATGGGCGACGGCAGACAGGGTGTGGTGGACCCGCGGGATGTGGCCGAGATCGCGGTGGCCGCGCTGCTCGACCCGGGGCATGCGGGGCGCACGTACACCCTGACCGGTCCCGAGACGCTCAGCGCCCACGAGCAGGCCGCCGTCCTCGGCGAGGTCCTCGGCCGCCCGGTGCCGCTCCACGACCTCTCACCGGAGGAACGCCGTGAGCAGCTGCTCGCGGCCGGCCTGAGCGAGACCTATGCGGACGGCCTCATGATCACCGCCCGGTTCATCCACGAGGGCGGCAACGACGTCGTCACCGAGGACGTGCCGGAGGTGCTGGGGCGGCCGGCGGGGACGTACCGGGAGTGGGCCGAGGACCACCGGGACGCCTTCGCGCCGGCCGGCTGAGACCTGGCGGCGGCCGTCAGTCACGTACCGGCTCGGTACGGGTCCTGAGCACGGCCGCCGCCAGCACCAGCGACCCCGCCGCGACCAGTGCCGCCACCCGGAACGCCAGCTGATACCCCTCCGCCGTGGCCGGCACCAGCTGCGCACCCCGGCCGAGCAGCCCCTCGGTGTGGCTCGCCGCCAGCGTCGACAGCGTGGCGAGGCCCAGTGAACCTCCCACCACCTGCGTGGTGTTGAACAACCCGGACGCCAGCCCGGCGTCCTCCTCCCGCGCCCCCGACATGGCGAGCCCGGTCAGCGGGGGCATCGCGGCCGCGAACCCGGCGGCCAGCAGGAGCATCGCAGGCAGCACGTCGGTGACGTACGAGCCGTGCACGGGAGCCCGGCTCAGCAGCGCCATCCCGCCGGTGATCAGCACGAGTCCGGCGAGCAGCACCCGGTACGCCCCGAAGCGGCCGATCGCCCGCGCCGACAGGCTCATCATGAGGACACCGATCGCGACGGGCGCGGGCAGGAAGGCGAAGCCGGTCGCCAACTCGCCGAAGCCCAGGACACGTTGGATGTAGAGCACGCCGATGAACTGGAAGCCGTACATCGTCGCGATCATCAGGATCTGCACGCTGTTCGCGCCCGTGAGCAGACGGGATCGGAACAACCTCGGCCGCAGCAGCGGGTGGGCGATCCGGGCCTGGCGGACGGCGAAGGCCGCAAAGAGGGTGAGGGCGAGCGCGGCCAGGAGCAGCGTCGCAGCGAGGCCGCGGTCGCCGGAGCCGACGATGACGTACACCGTGAGCATCAGCGCGGCGGTCACCAGCGCCGCCCCCGGGTAGTCGGCCCCGCTGCCGAGTCCGGCGCCGCGCTCCGGAGCCAGCACCCGGACCGCCGCCAGCCAGGCGACGATGCCGATCGGCAGGTTGATCAGGAAGATCCAGTGCCAGCTCAGGGCCTCGGTGAGCGCCCCGCCGAGGAAGGTGCCCAGCGTCGCGCCCACCGAGCCGACCGCACTGAACACGGCGATGGCGCGCGCCTGTTCGCGCGGCTCGGGGAAGAGCGCCACCAGCATGCCGAGCACCACCGCCGAGGCCATCGCACCGCCGACGCCCTGCACGGCCCGTGCGGCGATCAGCAGGCCCTGGCTGTTCGCCGTCCCGCACAGCACGGACGCCACGGTGAAGACGGCGAGCCCGGCCGTGAACATCCGTTTGCGGCCCAGCAGGTCGCCCAGCCGCCCGATCAGCAGGAGCAGCCCGCCGAACGGGATCAGGTAGGCGTTGACGACCCAGGCCAGTCCGGCCGGGCTGAAGCCGAGGTCGCTCTGGATGGCGGGCATCGCCACGGTGACGATGGAGCCGTCCAGGATCGTCATCAGTGCCCCCGCGCACAGCACGACGAGGGACGCCCGGCGGGAGTACGTTCGATGAGCCGTTCGTGTCGGTGACTCGATGAGGGCCGTCATGGCGGCATGGCCTCCGCAATCTCCGTAGGAACCATAGGTGCACGACTTGTAACGGAGTACATCGTGAGTGACCATGGAGAGCGGCGTAAGGAGGCAGTCCGATGTCCCAGAGGAACACCGGTGTTACCGCGCAGGTCGTGAACGCGCACGCGTGCCCGGTCCGTGAAGTTCTTGACAGGGTCTCCGGGAAGTGGAGCGTGCAGATCCTCGTGGCCGCCGCCCACGGACCCATCCGCTTCACCGAACTCGAGCGCAGCATCGAGGGCATCAGCCGCCGCATGCTGACCCTCACCCTGCGCAACCTGGAGCGCGACGGCCTCGTCATCCGCACCGTCCACCCGACGGTCCCGCCGAAGGTCGAGTACGAACTGACGCCGGTGGCCCGCGAGTTGCACGAGACGCTGCAGCGCCTGACCGACTGGGCCGAGCGCAACCGCGTCTACATCGCCGAGTCCCGCGCGGCCTACGACACCGAGCACCAGCCGGAGTTGACCGACGCGTAGGGCGGCCCGCAGGGGGACGCCCGCACGGTCAGAGCCCGAACAGCTGCGGCTCGTCCGTCAGCGCCCGGAAGCAGCCCTGCGGGTCGGTCACCAGCCGGCGCTCCGTGAGGTCCATCAGCCCGCCGACCGACACGACTTCGGCGGAGACCGTGCCGTCCGTCTTCCGTATGGTCTGCAGGACCCGGAATGTCTTGCCCTCGCCCCACTCGAAGGCACACGTCACGTCGACCTGGTCGCCCGCGCGCAGCTCCCGCGCATAGCGGATCGTCGTCTCCAGGACCACCGGCCCGACCCCTTTGCCGATCAGCTCGGACTGGCCGATGCCGGCGGCCTGGAGCATGGACCAGCGGGCGTGCTCCGAGTACTGCAGATACACGCTCTGGTTGAGGTGGCCGAGGGCGTCGGTCTCATATCCGCGGACGGTCACCGGGACGGAAAACGGCTCGCTCACTGCGTTCCCTTCTCGTACTGGACTCTCGTGCCGGATGCAACGAATGCCGGATGCAACGACCTCCGATCTTGGCATGCCCATCACGTCCGGCGCGGGGAGGCCAGTAGATACCGCGTACCTGTGCGCGGCTCCGCGTACTCGCCCACCTGCCAGCCCGACCGCTCCAGCGTCAGCGAGCAGGCCCGCCGTCCCGCGGCCGTCGGCTCGTGCACGGCGACGGCCTCCGGCTGCGGGGTCGCACGCACCCGGTAGCCGTCCGACGGGTCCGGCCCGGCGGGGCGGTGGCCGGCCGCCTCCAGGGCGAGCGCGGCGGCCTGCACCAGATGCGCGCGCTCCCACCCGCACGGGCGGTCCGTCGCCCCGTCCGGATTGGTCATCCGGCGCAGCTCCAGCAGCCCCTGCCAGGCACTGTGCACCTCGCGGGTACGCGCGGGGCCGTCACCCGCGGCCTCCTCCTCACCGCCGACGCGCGCGGCGAACACACCGCCGCCGGCGGGTCGTTCGGGCTCGGGAGGCGTCCCCGTCTCCGGCTCGACGGCCTCCCGTATGCGATGCCCGGCCGGCGTCAGGAAGTGATCGTGCGGCGGCCGCGGATGCCGAAAGGCGAGCCCCCGCCTGACCAGCGCCGCGAGCTGAGCCTCCGTACCCCGCAGGCGCCCGGTGACGGGATCGGCGGCGTCGATGACACGCCGCTGGGCGGCGGTCGGCGGTCGCGTCACGGCGTGCTCCTCCCCGTCGTCGAGCCCCTCTCCCACCTGCTTCGAAGGCTACGGCGAGGGTCTGACAACCGGCCTCGACCCCTGGGTCACGCCCCGGGCCGAATGTTCCACCCGGCGATCACATGCCGCCCGTGCTCCGTCCCCAGCCGGCACAACGTCCCGGTCGCCAGCTGGAACAGCGCACCGCCCGACGCCGGCAGCCCGAGCCGCCGCGCGGTCAGGACCCGCAGGAAATGACCGTGTGCCACCAGCACCACGCACCCCTCGGTGTTCGCGTGCGCCGCGTCCACCTTGGCGAGCATCCGGTCCGCGCGCTCCCCGACCTGCTCCGGAGTCTCGCCGGGGTGTTCCGGCGGCCCGGGTGCGACCCCGTCCGTGAACAGGAACCAGCCCGGCCGGGTGCGCTGGATCTCGACGGTCGTGCTGCCCTCGTAGCCGCCGTAGTCCCACTCCCGCAGATCCACGTCGACCCGCACCTCGTGCAGCCCGATCAGCTCCGCGGTCTCCCGTGCCCGCTGCGACGGGCTGACGAACGCGGCCCCTATCCGGTGCGAGCGGATCAGCGGCACCAGCCCCCGCGCCTCCTCCCGCCCGCGCTCGGTCAGCGGAACGTCGGTCCACCCGGTGTGCCGCCCGGACCGCGACCACTCGGTCTCACCGTGCCGGACGAGAAAGAGATCACCCATGACTCCAGGCTAGGGCCGGGCTGGTGCTTCCCGCCTGCCCTGTGACGCCTGACCGGCCCTGGAGCCGGACCCGCCCGCGCCCGGTGCCCCTACTGCCGATAACCGCTCAGGAACCGCCCGATCCGCCCGATCGCCGCCTCCAGGTCGTCCGCGTGGGGGAGGGTGAGGATGCGGAAGTGGTCGGGGGTGGGCCAGTTGAAGCCCGTGCCCTGGACCACCTGGATCTTCTCCCGGAGCAGCAGGTCCAGGACGAACTTCTCGTCGTCGTGGATCTTGTGCACCTTGGGGTCGATGCGCGGGAACGCGTACAGCGCGCCCTTCGGCTTCACGCAGGACACCCCGGGGATCTCGTTCAGCTTCTCCCAGGCCACATTGCGCTGTTCGTACAGCCGGCCGCCCGGCGTGGTCAGGTCGCGGATCGACTGGCGGCCGCCGAGCGCGGCCTGGATGGCGTACTGGGCGGGTGCGTTGGCGCACAGCCGCATGGAGGCCAGCATGGTCAGGCCCTCCAGGTAGTTGCGCGCGTGCTGCTTCGGACCGGTCACGACCAGCCAGCCCGAGCGGAAGCCCGCCACCCGGTAGGTCTTGGACAGGCCGCAGAAGGTGAGGACGACCAGGTCGGGGGCGAGGGCCGCGGTGGAGTGGTGGACCGCGTCGTCGTAGAGGATCTGGTCGTAGATCTCGTCGGCGAAGACCATCAGGCCGTGCCGGCGGGCGAGGTCGAGGATGCCCTCGACGATCTCCTTGGGGTAGACCGCGCCGGTGGGGTTGTTCGGGTTGATGATGACCACGGCCTTGGTGCGGTCCGTGATCTTCGAGGCCATGTCGGCCAGGTCCGGGTACCAGTCGGCCTGTTCGTCGCAGAGGTAGTGAACGGCCTTGCCCCCGGCGAGCGTTGTCACCGCCGTCCACAGGGGGAAGTCCGGGGCGGGGATGAGGATCTCGTCGCCGTCCTCGATCAGCGCCTGTACGGCCATCGAGACGAGTTCGGAGACGCCGTTGCCGAGGAAGACGTCGTCGACGTCGACCTCCAGGCCGAGCGTCTGGTAGCGCTGGGCGACGGCACGGCGGGCGGAGAGGATGCCGCGCGAGTCGGTGTAGCCGTGCGCCTGCGGGAGCATCCGGATCATGTCCTGGAGGATCTCCTCCGGCGCCTCGAAGCCGAAGGCCGCCGGGTTGCCGGTGTTCAGGCGCAGCACGCTGTGGCCCGCCTCCTCCAGCGCGTTGGCGTGCTCGATCACCGGACCGCGGATCTCGTAACAGACCTCGCTGAGCTTGCTCGACTGCCGGAACTCCATGCTCGCTCGCCCCTCCGCTTTCGTGTGTTGCTTGGTTTTACCAAGTTCGAGCTTGGAAAGTCCAACAACTTGTCTAGACTGCGTCGCATGTCACGACGCCGAAGCTACGACCAGTACTGTTCCGCCGCCCGCGCCCTCGATCTCGTGGGCGACCGCTGGACCCTGCTGATCGTCCGCGAGCTGCTGGCCGGTCCCCGCCGCTACACGGACCTGCACGCGGACCTGCCGGGCGTGAGCACGGACGTGCTCGCCTCGCGGCTGAAGGACATGGAGCGGGACGGGCTGAGCACCCGGCGCCGGCTGCCGCCGCCGGGCGCGGCGTACGTCTACGAACTGACCGCACGGGGGCGGGAGTTGCTGCCCGTGCTGCAGGCCCTGAGCGTGTGGGGACGGGCCGAGCTGGGCGAGCGGCGGCCCACGGACGCGCTGCGGGCGCACTGGTTCGCGCTGCCGCTGCTGCGCTCGCTGGAGGGTTCCGAGGGGGAGGGGCTCGTCGAAGTGCGGCTGGAGGAAGGAGACTTCCATCTGTACGTCGGTGCGCAGGACGGACCCGTGTACGGCGACGGGCCCGCTCCCCGCGAACCCGACGCCCGCCTCGTCCTGGACGCCGACACCTGTACGGCCGTCAGCCGTGGGGAGTTGACTCTGGCCGACGCGGTGCGGGGCGGGCGTATCGAGGTGAGCGGAGAGGGCACCTTGGCCAAAGCCCTCCTGGAGGCATGAACCGGAAACCTGAACCGGAGGCATGAAAAGGCCCGCCGCACCCAGGCGCGGCGGGCCTTTGACGATCCGTCAGGCTACCGGCGGCACCCGTGACGGCCGTCCGGTCCCGCGCGTCAGCGTGTAGCCGCCGATCCCGGCGAGCGCGGCCAGCACCGCGCCCACCGCGGTCCACACCCACCGGTCCGACCACCAGCCGGATGTCCAGCCGCCGTCGGGCTCCAGGCCGGCGAGCACCGCCTCCTTGGTCGAATCCTCTTCCTGGGACTCGGCCATGACGCCGATGCCCGGCACCAGCGGCTTCGCCAGCGAACCGTCCACCGCCGCCGAGCCGCCGATGTCCTTGGAGTCGACCTGGACCGAGGTGCTCACCGGCTGGCCGAGGTCGGCCGCGGCCAGGTTCACCACGGTCAGCCGGATGTAGTACGTGCCCGGCAGCGGGTCGTTCGCCCACTGCTCCGACCAGGCGCGCACGGTACGCAGCGTGCAGGACAGCTCGACCGAGGCGGTGCCCTGGGCCGCGGTGCGCGTCTGCGCCCCGTACTGGCAGGCCTGCCGGCGCCGCAGACCGTCGTAGACGTCGATCTGCCAGGTCTGCGAGCCGTGCGTCCCGGGCAGCTTCACCGTCGCCCGGACGGTGGGCCGCTGCCCGGCGTCGGCGGGGAAGGACCAGTACAGGTAGTCGCCCGTGGAGCCGCTCGCCGTGGCCTGCTGCCCCTGCTCGACCTCGGTCGCCGTACGGAACGACGTACCGGCCGAGGTCGGCGCGCTGTCGTCCGAGGAAGCGGAGGGCGAGGGCGAGGAGTCGGCGACGGCCGGGGAGACGGCCAGCCCGAACAGCAGCGCCGCCGCGCCCAACACACGTGTGATCCGCATCAGTTGGTCCTCCAGACCGCGATCCGCCAGCGCGACACCCAGCCCCAGAGCACACCGGCGAGGAAGCCGACCAGCACCAGTGCGCCGAGCAGCCACCAGCCGCGCCCGAGGCCGAAGGAGGCCACGTCGCTCGAGTGCGAGGGACCGTCGACCACGTCCACGGTCAGCTCCAGCGGCAGACCCGGCGTGGTCTTCACGCCGGAGGCCGCCGAGAAGGAGTTGGTGACCTGGAGGCAGACGGTTTCCGCGGCCGGCTTGTCGCTGTCGTCGTCGTCCCGTTCGGGTTTCGCGTAGCGCAGCCCGGTGGAGACGACGTCCGTTCGCCCGTTGCCCGCGGCCTCCCCGCGGACGATCTCACGGCCGTGCACGGTGACGGCCCGCAGCAGCGTCCCGTAGTCGGGGTGGACGGACCGGTCGGCCGCCACGCTCACCGAGGCGCGCAGTTCCTGACCCGCCATGACCTCCACGCGGTACCAGCGTGCCTGGCCGAACTCCTCGCGGTCCGTGTACAGACCGGACTTCAGCGTCGGCGCGTCCGTGCACTGCGCGGCGCCCTCGGTGGCCACCGGCGTCACCACCGGGTCGGCCGCGCGGTCCACCAACTGGTTGACCTTGTCGGTGAGTTCGTCGGCGTGCTCGACGGACGTGTAGGTGCCGCCGGTCGCCTCGGCGATGCAGCTGAGCTGCTTGCGCATCTTGGTGTTCGGGACCAGGCCGAGCGTGTCGATCGTCATCCCGATGCCCTTGGCGGCGATCTCGCGGGCCACCTCGCACGGGTCGAGCGGGGCGCAGGTGTCCTCGCCGTCGCTGATCAGCACGATCCGCTTGGAGCCGTCGCCGCCCTCCAGGTCGTCGGCCGCCTTCAGCAGGGCGGGGCCGATCGGCGTCCAGCCGGTGGGCGAGAGGGTCGCCACCGCGGTCTTCGCCTCGGTGCGGTCCAGCGTGCTGACCGGGTAGAGCTGCGCGGTGTCCTTGCAGCCCGTCTTCTGGTCGTTGCCCGCGTAGTTGGCGCCGAGCGTGCGGATGCCGAGCTGGACCTCCTCGGGCGTCGCGTCGAGGACCTCGTTGAACGCCTGCTTCGCGGCCGCCATCCGGGTGCCGCCGTCGATGTCCCGGGTCCGCATGGAACCGCTGACGTCGAGCACGAGATCGACCTTCGGGGTGGCCTCGCCCGTGGGTTCGCCGGCGCTCGCCGCGGCCGGGAACGCGAGCCCGGCCGCCAGGGCGGCAAGCAGGGCGCACACTCCTGCCGCCAGCCGTTGTGTTCTGATCATCGGCGGATCTTATTGATCAGATGCGCCGGGCTCCAAAACGAACCGTCGGACCAAGGGGTTGGGCAGCTGTGCCCACTGGTCCCCGGGCGTCCCCGGCGACATCCGCATCAGCGTCAACGCCTTGGTGGGCAGCGGCTCTTCGACCAGTGCGACCAGATCGGGGGTGCGCGGCAGATCCCGTACGGCCGTCTCCAGTGCTTCTCGAAGTGCCGTCGCCGAACCCGCGGTACCCGCGAGGGCGCCCGCGACCAGCGACCCGAACAGCTTGCGTCGCAGCGTCGTTTCGTCGTCCGTGACGATCCGTCCGGACAGCTCCGGCACCGGGATGCCGTGCCCGGTCAGCCGGGCCGGGCTGACCCGGATGTCGGCGAGGTCGCGGTAGACCAGCCGTAGCGGGGCACCCGTCCGCGACAGGACGACGAGGAGGTTCTGGCCGTGCGCCTCGAGGGCCACACCCAGTTCCAGCAGGCGCAGGCCGACGGCGAGAGTGAGGCGGGTGAACTCGGCGAGCCAGTCAGGGGATTCGGGCAGCAAGGTGGTCGCGAGTGCGGCCACCGGCACGACCCGTTCGCCGCTGTCCGTGGCCGCGTACGTCTGCGGCGACTCCCGCAGTACGGCGGCCAGATCGGGCGAGTCGGCCGTGGCCGCGCCGAGCGTGCGGGTGACGTGCAACAGGCCGTCCGAGCGTGCGGCCAGCGACTCCGCGAAGGCCGACAGGGTCGCCGACAGCCCGATCGAGTAGACCGAGATGTCCCGCACCGAGGACGTCAGCCGGGCGCTCAGCGCGGTCTTGACGTGCGGCCCGCCGGGCACCGCGAGCGTGCGCAGTGACATCAGCGGATGCGCGGCGAATCCGTCCTCGCACGTCCGCTTGAGCACGTGCGCCGCCTGCCACGGATGCACGGGCAGCAACAGCCGCCCGCCATCGCGCAGTTCGTCCGGCCATGCTCCCGTCACCAGGCACTCCTCCGCCCGCACCGGCAGCGTCCCGAGCGTCACCAGCGGGCGGTGCTCGGGCCCGTAGGCGAGTTGCTCGTCCACCGAGAAGCCGGGCCGGGAACGGCAGCCCGGGTGGTACGGATGCCCGTCGACCACCCGCTGCTCCCACTGCCAGTCGGCCGACGGCCACCTGTTCGCGTGGCCCTCCTGCCCGGCCCGCGACAGCGCCAACGACGCGACGCTGTGTCCGAGTTCGGCCGCGAAGTCCGCACAGTGCGGGACGGCGAGGTCGGTCATCAGCCGCGCCGGATGGTCGTACGCCACGCCGTTGAGGTGTACGGCGGTGACGTACGCGGCGGTGGCGTAGGGGTCCGGCGTCGGCCCGTGCAGCCGGCGGCCGTCCCGCAGCCGCAGGGCGAGCCCCTCCCGGCCCGGCTGCCGGCCGGTGATCCACGGCAGGGGTTCGTGGGCGAGCGCCCGCCACAGCCGGGTCAGCACGGCCGCCCGGGCGCCGGGCAGCTCGGCCGCGTACCGCTCCAGAAGGCCGGGGCGTACGGCGGCGAGCTCGTCGGCGACCTCGGCCTCCGCGGGGTGGGGACGGTGCACGGGCGGGCTCCTCGGGTACGAGTAGGGCGTCACGCACGGGAGGTGACGGCATACATACTGATCGTCTCCGCCCGAACGGACCTCAGGGAACGAGTGGATCGCGTGGTTCTCATCCCCCCGCATGCCGGTGCCGACGCCGCCGTCCGCGCCGACGCGTACGCGTCGGCGCCGCTCCTCAACTGTCTGCTGCGCGAGGTGGCGGAGCCACTCGGGCAGAGCGCAGCGCGCCGGACCTACCGGCTGCCCGGCGTCGACCGGCTGCTGCGGGTGCGCGGCGAACGGCGGCCCGCCGAGCCCGAGGTGTACGCGGCGGGCCACTGGCACCACATCGGCCACACCGAGCTCGTCAAGCTCGTCTCCGAGGAACTGCGCCGCCACACCGGCCTGTCCAACCACGAGCTGCCCGCCGAGATGATCGACAGCCGGGACGCGGTGGCCGCGCTGCTCACCGCGCGCGCCCGGGCGACGGCGCCCGAGGACCCGTATCTCCGCTCCGAGCAGTCCCTGATCACCGGGCACCCCTACCACCCGGCGCCCAAGGCACGCGGCGGCGGCCCGGTGGCCGGCTGGCTGCCGTACGCCCCCGAGGCGCACGCCCGCTTCCCGCTGGTGCTGCTCGGCGTGCGCGAGGACACGGTCGTCGAGGAGGGCGACACCTCCGCGCTCGACGCGCTCGGCGAGGCCCCGCCCGGCTACCGGCTGCTGCCCGCCCACCCCTGGCAGCTGGGGCTCGTCGACCTGAAGGAGGCCTTCGCGGACGGGCGGCTCGTACGGCTCGGCACCACCGACTTCGACGCCTGGCCGACGGCCGCCATCCGCACCCTGTACGCCCCCGGGCGCGACCTGTTCCTGAAGTTCAGCCTCGACGTCCGCATCACCAACGACATCCGCCGGCTGTGGCGCCACGACCTGCTGAAACTCCGCCGGACGGACACGGCGGTCAGGTCGGCCTTCGCCGCCGTGCCGGGCCCGGCGGCCTGGCTGAGCGACCGCGGCTACCGCACCGCCGATTTCGCCTTCGAGGAACTCGCCGTCCTGGTCCGCGACGGACTCCACGGCCACCTGCTGCCCGGCGCGACCCCACTGCTCGCCGCGGGCCTGGTGGAAGGCTTCGACGGCTCCCCGCTCGACCGCACGGCCGACCCGGCGGGCTGGTGGGAGGCGTACCTGAAGACGGTCGTACCCCCGGCTCTGACGGCCTTCGCGGACCACGGCGTCGTAGTGGAGGCGCATCTGCAGAACACGCTGGTCGCGGTCGATGCCGACGGCCTGCCCGTGCAGGCGCTGTTCCGGGACGCGGAGGGCGTGAAACTGCTGGCGGAGGTGTCCCGGGAGGCCGGCTGGGAGCGGCTGGTGTACTGCCTGGTCGTCAACCACCTCGCCGAGATCGCCGCGGCCCTGGCCGAACGCCGGCCGGGCCTCGACCCCTGGCCCGCCGCCCGCCGCGAGCTCTCCCGCCACGACCTCCCCGAGATCGCCGCCCTGCTCACCTCCCCGACCCTCCCCGGCAAGACCAACCTCCTGCTGCGCTGGACCGGCGCGGACGGCGCGGACGCCCGCTACCTGCCCCTGCCGAACCCCCTGGCGAGCTGACCGGCTGACATACCCTGGCGGGTGTGCTGCGCGATGTGACTGCTGTTCGATACGTGACCCCGCTGCGGTCCGGCGGCTCCGTGCCCGGAGTCGTCGAGGCCGACGACCTGGGCACGTACGTCGTGAAGTTCACCGGCTCCGCGCAGGGCCGCAAGGCGCTGGTCGCCGAGGTGATCGTCGGTGAGCTGGCCCGCGCGCTCGGACTGCGCTTCCCCGAACTGGTCCTGGTCCACTTCGACCCGGCGATCGCCGACAGCGAGCCGCACCAGGAGGTACGGGAACTCCACGCCGCCAGCAACGGCCTCAACCTCGGCATGGACTATCTGCCGGGCGCGAGGGACTTCACGCCGGAGGTGGCCGAGAGCTTCCCGGTGGACCCGGTGGAGGCGGGCCGGATCGTCTGGCTCGACGCGCTGACGGCGAACGTCGACCGCACGGTCCACAGCTCGAACCTGATGATCTGGCCGACGCTCGGCGTCGCACCCCCGCGCCTGTGGCTCATCGACCACGGTGCGGCCCTCGTCTTCCACCACCGCTGGGACGGCTCCGACCCCGAGAAGGCCTACGACTTCCGGCACCACGCCCTCGGCCACTACGCGCCGGACGTGCGCGCGGCCGACGCCGAACTGGCGCCGAGGGTGACGACGGAGCTGCTGCGGGAGATCGTCGCGGAGGTCCCCGACGCCTGGCTCACCGACTTCGCCTCGCCGGACGAGGCCCGCGCGGCGTACGTCGACCACCTCCACGCGCGCGTGCAGGCCTCCGCGGCCTGGCTGCCCACCGACTTCCCCACCCGGGAGGAACTCGCCGCCGAGGAGGCCCTCCGGGCGGCGCGCACACAGGAAGGCCGGCCGAAGTGGCTGAAGCGGGTCCCCGACCTGCACGGCAAGCCGGCCGCGGAACAGGATTGGTCGGTGCACCTCGGATGACGGAAGCTTCAGTGGGCGAGCGGCGGGTCGAGATCGAGTACTGCACCCAGTGCCGCTGGCTGCCCCGCGCGGCCTGGCTGGCGCAGGAACTGCTCACCACCTTCGAGGCGGAGCTGTCCGAACTGGCGCTGAAGCCGGGCAAGGGCGGAATCTTCGTCGTCCGCGTCGACGACGAGGTGGTCTGGGACCGCAAGGAACAGGGCTTCCCGGAGCCCACGGCCGTCAAGCAGGCCGTACGCGACCGAGTGGCCCCGGGAAAGTCCCTGGGCCACTCGGACAAGTGAACTGCCTTCGGGTGCTCAGCCCTTGAGCTGCTCGTACGCCGGCAGCGTCAGGAAGTCCGCGTAGTTGTCGTCGAGGGAGACCTGGAGCAGCAGGTCGTGGGCCTGCTGCCAGTGGCCGGCCGCGAAGGCCTCCTCGCCGATCTCCTGGCGGATGTCGGAGAGTTCCTCGGCGGCGACCTTGCGGGCCAGCTCCGGGGTGGCGAGTTCACCGTTCTCGAACTCGACGCCCGCGTTGATCCACTGCCAGATCTGCGAGCGGGAGATCTCCGCGGTGGCCGCGTCCTCCATGAGGTTGAAGATGGCGACCGCACCGAGGCCGCGCAGCCAGGCCTCGATGTAACGGATGCCGACCTGGACGGCGTTGACCAGGCCGTTGTACGTCGGCTTGGCGTCCAGGGAGTCGACGGCGATCAGGTCGGCGGCCTCGACGTGGACGTCCTCGCGCAGCCGGTCCTTCTGGTTGGGCTTGTCGCCGAGGACCTTGTCGAAGGACTCCATGGCGATCGGCACCAGGTCCGGGTGGGCCACCCAGGAGCCGTCGAAACCGTCGCCGGCCTCGCGGTCCTTGTCGGCGCGGACCTTCTCGAAGGCCACCTTGTTGACCTCGGCGTCCCGGCGCGAGGGGATGAACGCCGCCATGCCGCCGATCGCGTGCGCACCGCGCTTGTGGCAGGTGCGGACGAGGAGTTCGGTGTACGCCCGCATGAACGGGGCCGTCATCGTGACCGCGTTGCGGTCCGGCAGGACGAACTTGGCGCCGCCGTCACGGAAGTTCTTGACGATGGAGAACAGGTAGTCCCAGCGGCCGGCGTTCAACCCCGAGGCGTGGTAGCGGAGTTCGTAGAGGATCTCCTCCATCTCGTAGGCCGCCGTGATCGTCTCGATCAGGACGGTCGCGCGGATGGTGCCCTGCGGGATGCCGACGTACTCCTGCGCGAAGACGAACACCTCGTTCCACAGGCGCGCTTCGAGGTGCGACTCCGTCTTCGGCAGGTAGAAGTACGGGCCCTTGCCCAGGTCGAGCAGCCGTTGGGCGTTGTGGAAGAAGTAGAGGCCGAAGTCGACCAAGGCGCCGGGCACTTGGGAGCCGTCGGCGTCGACGAGGTGCCGCTCGTTGAGGTGCCATCCGCGCGGCCGCATGACGACGGTCGCGAGCTCCTCATCGGGGCGCAGGGCGTAGGACTTGCCCGACCTCTCGTCCGTGAAGTCGATGGTGCGGGTGTACGCGTCGGCCAGGTTGACCTGACCGAGGACCACGTTCTCCCAGGTCGGCGCGGAGGCGTCCTCGAAGTCCGCGAGCCAGATCTTCGCCCCCGAGTTGAGGGCGTTGATGGTCATCTTGCGGTCGGTGGGGCCGGTGATCTCGACGCGGCGGTCGTTGAGGGCCGCGGGGGAGGGGGCCACCTTCCAGGAGTCGTCCGCGCGGACCGCGGCGGTCTCCGGGAGGAAGTCGAGGGTGGAGGTGCGGGCGATCTCGGCGCGGCGCTCGGCGCGGCGGGCGAGGAGTTCGTCACGGCGCGGCGTGAACCGCCGGTGCAGCTCGGCCACGAAGGCCAGTGCCGCGTCGGTGAGGACCTCCTCCTGCCGGGGCAGGGGCTCGGCGTCGACGATGGCCAGCGGGGACGGCGCTGGTGCGGACATGAGCTGTCACTTCCTTCAGCGGTGGCACCGGGTGCCAGTCGAACCGGGTACGGCGAGGAACGCCCGGGGAGCGGTAGGGCGCTTCTGAACAGTGGATACTAGTTTCCTCATTGTGGAAGTTCAATAGTTTGTTGATGTCGAGATTCTCCGGGTCGAGGCAAGGTGGCGCAGAGTGCCACCCCGTTCACTCAAGGTGGACCAGGTCGGCCTCCGTGTCGATGTCGTACGGCTGCGCCACATCCCCGCACTCGACGAGCGTGATCGCCTGCGCATGCGCCTTGAGGTAGGCGCGGGCCCCGCGATCACCGGTCGCGCTCTCGGCGATACCGGCCCAGTGGGCGGCGCCGAAGAGGACGGGATGCCCGCGCACACCGTCGTAGGCGGCCGACACGAGCGACGTCTCGTCCCGGTAGGCCGCCAGCACGCGCCGGACCGCCTCCGGTCCGATCCCCGGCTGGTCGACGAGCGAGACGAGCGCGGCCCGGGCCCCCGTCCCGGCGAGCGAGTCCAGCCCGGCCCGCAGTGAGGTGCCCATGCCCTGCTCCCACTCCGGGTTCTCCACCAGCACGCACCCCTCCAGCTCCGCCCGCTCCCGTACGTCGGCTGCGCGCGCCCCCAGGACCACGTGGACGCGGGTGCAGCCGGCCGCGCGCAGCACGCCGACCGCGTACTCGACGAGCGGTCGGCCGCGGTGTTCGAGCAGGGCCTTGGGCCGACCGCCGAGCCGGCGTCCGCCGCCCGCGGCAAGCAGCAGCCCGGCGACACGGTCCGCGTCCTCGATGTGTTCGTTGTCCGACATGCGTCCTGCATACCTGACGCCCGGGCGAGCGCCCGGTTTCAACGGGCTGAATTTCGGTCCGCGGAGTGGCGCACCCGGCATCGGGTGGCGTTTACTGACCCGCGTCCCCCGGCGCCCGACCAACGCCACGGGGGTGCGTTGCGGGAGCACGAGCGGGATCATGGAGTGAGTGCGCACAACGATGTGCGAGGGGGAGAGCTGTGTTGCGGAGCTTGGGGCAGAGGCGGCCAGTGACCGGCAGCGACGAGGACCCGAGAGTGGCGGAACTGCGGACCGCGGTGTCCCGGCTGCGCCGCGAACTCGCCGCGCACCCGGCCGAGTTCCCCGACCGCGGCATCGCCGAGGACGAGCTCGCCGCCCTGGCCGCGATGACGATCGACGGCGCCCCCGAGATCCCGCGCCTGCGCCGCTCGCTGCTGCTGATCGCCGGGGCGATCGGCTCGGTGAGCGCACTGTCCCGCGGACTGTCGGAGGTGCGCAGCGCGGTGGACCTGTTCGGAGAGCCGCCGCGCCGCTGACTCGCCTCCGGTGTCGGTTCAGACCTCCACGACCAGCTCGTAGCCGCTGCTCTGCATGTCCTCGCAGAGGGCGTAGGCGGCGTCGAAGCGCTCTTTGAACTCGGGCGAGCCCTGCCAGGCCCGCATCGAGTCGAGGTCCTGCCAGGCGGCGAAGGACACGAACGAGTTCGGGTTCCGCACGTCCCGGATCAGCCGGGCCCCGAGGCATCCCGGGTGGGCCTGCCTGGTCCAGGTGAGGAACTCCCGCCAGCGCTCGATGAACTCGTCGGCGTTTCCGTCCTTGACCTGCCACTTTCCCGAGGACCAGTGCCTGTTCTCCTGCAGCACGATGGACACCTCACTCCGCTGCCGGACTGCCGGTCCCCCTCGTTCCAGGCTAGGCGGCGGGCCCCGAGCTCGCCAGCGCCTCCGACAGCTCCAACGCCACCTGCTGCAGTATCGGGACGATCTTCTCCGTCGCCGCCTCGGTGACGCGGCCCGCCGGGCCGGAGATCGAAATGGCCGCGGCGGTGGGGGAGTCGGGGACGGAGACCGCGAGGCAGCGGACGCCGATCTCCTGCTCGTTGTCGTCGACCGCGTAACCGGCGCGGCGCACGTCCTCGAGGGCGGTCAGGAAGCCGTCCGCCGTGGTGATCGTCTTCTCCGTCGCGGCCGGCATGCCGGTGCGGGAGAGGAGGGCACGCACCTCGTCGTCGGGGACGTTCGCGAGCAGTGCCTTGCCCACGCCCGTGGAGTGCGGCAGGACCCGCCGGCCGACCTCCGTGAACATGCGCATCGAGTGCTTGGACGGCACCTGGGCGACGTACACGATCTCGTCGCCGTCGAGCAGCGCCATGTTCGCCGTCTCGCCGGTCTCCTCGACCAGGCGGGCCAGGTACGGGCGCGCCCAGGTCCCGAGCAGCCGGGAGGCCGACTCGCCGAGGCGGATCAGCCGCGGGCCGAGCGCATACCGGCGGTTCGCCTGCTGACGGACGTAACCGCAGGCCACGAGCGTGCGCATCAGCCGGTGGATGGTGGGCAGCGGCAGTCCGCTGCTCGCGGAGAGCTCGCTCAGACCGACCTCGCCGCCCGCGTCCGCCATCCGCTCGAGCAGATCGAAGGCGCGCTCGAGGGACTGGACCCCACCGCCGGCGGACTTGGCGGAGTCGGTGGTGCTGGCGCTGGACGTCGGCACGGCGCGTTCCTTTCGGGACTGGCGGAAGGGCTGAAGCCTACCCGGCAGTCGGTTGACTCCCTGGTTGTGCGTAGCTACGTTCTGCTTGCCGGAATTCTAATTCCGCGTTGTGGAAACGTCCAGAGTGGGGGCGCAAGGAGCACCCTGGAGAAGTGTGCCCTTGACGGCGCGGAAGCGGGAGTGAAGACTCCTTCAACAGAAAGTTGAATTCCGTTACGTGGAAGTAAATCGCGGCGGCTGAGAGGGGTCCGGGTGTCCGACGTAGAACTGGTGCTGCGCTCGACGCGCGTCATCACGCCCGAGGGAACGCGTCCCGCCACGGTCGCGGTCGCGGGCGGAAAGATCACGGCCGTCCTCCCCTACGAGACCGACGCGCCGCCGGGCGCCCGCCTGGAGGACTTCGGCGACGACGTCCTGCTGCCCGGCCTGGTCGACACCCACGTGCACGTCAACGACCCGGGCCGCACCGAGTGGGAGGGCTTCTGGACCGCCACGCGCGCGGCGGCGGCCGGCGGCATCACCACCCTCGTCGACATGCCGCTCAACTCCCTCCCGCCGACCACGACGGTCGACCACCTCCGTACGAAGAAGGACGTCGCCGCCGACAAGGCCCACATCGACGTCGGCTTCTGGGGCGGCGCCCTGCCCGACAACGTCAAGGACCTGCGCCCGCTGCACGAGGCCGGCGTCTTCGGTTTCAAGGCCTTCCTGTCGCCGTCCGGCGTGGACGAGTTCCCGCATCTCGACCAGGACCAACTCGCCCAGTCCCTGGCCGAGATCGCCTCCTTCGGCGGCCTGCTGATCGTGCACGCCGAGGACCCGCACCACCTCGAGGCGGCCCCGCAGCACGGCGGCCCCAAGTACGCCGACTTCCTGGCCTCCCGCCCGCGGGACGCCGAGGACACGGCGATCGCCCAGTTGATCGCCCAGGCGAAGCGCCTCAACGCGCGCGTGCATGTACTGCACCTCTCCTCGTCCGACGCGCTGCCGCTGATCGCACAGGCCAAGGCGGAGGGTGTCCGGCTCACCGTCGAGACCTGCCCGCACTACCTCACCCTGACCGCCGAGGAAGTCCCGGACGGGGCGAGCGAGTTCAAGTGCTGCCCGCCCATCCGCGAGTCCGCCAACCAGGACCTGCTGTGGCAGGCGCTGGCCGACGGCACCGTCGACTGCATCGTCACCGACCACTCCCCGTCGACGGCCGACCTGAAGACGGGCGACTTCGCCACCGCCTGGGGCGGCATCTCCGGCCTGCAGCTGAGCCTGGCGGCGGTCTGGACCGAGGCGCGCAGGCGGGGCCACGGCCTGGAGGACGTCGTCCGCTGGATGTCGTCCCGGACAGCCCGACTCGTGGGCCTGGACGCACACAAGGGCGCCATCGAGGCCGGCCGCGACGCCGACTTCGCGGTCCTGGCACCCGACGAGACGTTCACCGTCGACCCGGCGGCCCTCCAGCACCGCAACCGCGTGACGGCGTACGCCGGCAAGACCCTGTACGGCGTCGTGAAGTCCACCTGGCTGCGCGGCGAACGCATCGTGGCGGACGGCGAGTTCACCGAGCCGAAGGGCCGACTCCTCACGCGCACCCCCTGATTCCCCGCACCCGCACGCGGCCGACTCCCGAAAGGCAGACCTGATCACCGTGACGGCGATACCGAGCTTCACCGGCGACGCGAACCCCTATGGAGGCGGTGACCCGTACGCCGACTACCGCACCGCCGACTTCCCCTTCACCCAGTACGCCAACCTCGCCGACCGGCAGCTCGGCGCCGGAGTCATCGCCGCCAACGACGAGTTCTTCGCCCAGCGCGAGAACCTCCTCGTGCCCGGGCCCGCCGAGTTCGACCCCGAGCACTTCGGGCACAAGGGCAAGATCATGGACGGCTGGGAGACGCGGCGCCGGCGCGGGGCCTCCGCCGAGCACCCGTGGCCGACGGCCGAGGACCACGACTGGGCGCTGGTCCGCCTCGGCGCGCCCGGCGTGATCCGCGGGATCGTCGTCGACACGGCCCACTTCCGCGGCAACTACCCGCAGGCGGTGTCGGTCGAGGGCACGTCCGTGCCCGGCTCCCCGTCCCCGGAGGAACTTCTCGGCGACGACGTGAAGTGGACGACGCTGGTCCCGCGCACCCCGGTCGGCGGCCACGCGGCGAATGGTTTCTCCATATCCGTCGAACAGCGCTTCACGCACCTGCGCGTCAACCAGCACCCCGACGGCGGCATCGCGCGCCTGCGTGTGTACGGCGAGGTCGTCCCGGACCCCAAGTGGCTCGAGGTCCTCGGCACCTTCGACGTGGTCGCCCTGGAGAACGGCGGCCAGGCCGAGGACGCCTCCAACCTCTTCTACTCCCCGGCCACCAACACCATCCAGCCGGGCCGCTCCCGCAAGATGGACGACGGCTGGGAGACCCGCCGCCGCCGCGACCAGGGCAACGACTGGATCCGCTACCGCCTCGCCGCCCAGTCCCAGATCCGCGCGCTCGAGATCGACACGGCATACCTCAAGGGCAACAGCGCGGGCTGGGCGTCGGTATCCGTGAAGGACGGCGAGAGCGGCGACTGGCACGAGATCCTCCCGCGCACCCGCCTCCAGCCCGACACCAACCACCGCTTCGTGCTCCCGACCCCGGCCGTCGGCACGCACGCGCGCGTGGACATCTTCCCCGACGGCGGCATCTCGCGACTGCGGCTGTACGGCTCGCTGACGGAGCAGGGGGCGTCGGAGCTGGCCGCCCGGCACCAGGAGCTGGGCGGCTGACGCACGCGCGCGTGGCGCGCACCGGCTGATACGCACGCGCGTGGAGCGCACCGGCCCGACAGCACCGGTGCGCTCCACGCGTCGCTCACGCCGCGTGCCCGCCATCCACCGCGAACTCCGCTCCCGTCACGTACTCCGCCCCCGCCAGATACGTGACCGTCGCCGCCACCTCGTCGGCCGTCCCGAACCGGCCCACCGCGGTCATCGCCGCCTGGTCGGCCGCAAACGGCCCGTCCGCCGGGTTCATGTCGGTGTGGATCGGACCGGGATGCACGATGTTCGCCGTGATCCCGCGCGCGCCCAGCTCCCTGGCGAGCGCCTTCGTCAGGCCGATCAGCGCCGACTTGCTCGTCGCGTAGAGCGTCCCGCCGGGCCCCGGCACCCGCTGCGTCATGCACGTGCCGATCGTGATGATCCGCCCGCCGGACGGCATCCGCGCGGCCGCCGCCTGCGAGGTCAGGAACACCCCGCGCACGTTCACCGCCAGCACGCGATCGACCTCGGCGAGGGACAGGGCGGACAGCGGGCCCAGCACGCCCACCCCCGCGTTGTTCACCAGCACGTCCAGCCCGCCCAGCGCCTCCGCGGCACGCTCGACCGCTCCCGCCGCCTCGTCCGCGTCCGCGGAGTCCGCCCGCAGGGCCACCGCCCGCCGCCCCAGCGCCTCGATCCGCCGTACGACGTCCTCGGCCGCCTCCTTGCCGTTCACGTACGTGAGCGCCACGTCCGCGCCCTCCCGGGCGAGCCGCAGTGCTGTCGCCGCGCCGATGCCGCGGCTGCCGCCGGTCACCAGGGCCGCCTTGCCGTGCAGAGATCCGTAAGTGGTTGTCATGGGTCCATCCCAGCGGCCCCGGAACCGCAGCGCTGGCGGCGAACGGACACCGAGATCGAGTCACCGGAAGTGGCCGGAACTCTTTGCTCCACCTCCTGCGTTCTCCCCACGTGACACTTCAGCAAGAGATCGTCGGCAACGCCATGCAGATGGCGGTCGTCAACCTGCACCCCGGCCAGACCGTGTACTGCGAGGCCGGAAAGTTCCTGTTCAAGACCACGAACGTGACCATGGAGACCCGCCTCTCCGGCCCGTCCGACAACAACGGCGGCGGCCAGCAGCAAGGCGGAGGCGGCGGCATGGGCGGCATGCTGCGCCAGGCCATGGGCACCGCCATGCAGGTCGGCCAGCGCATGCTCGCGGGCGAGTCGCTGGCGTTCCAGTACTTCACCTCCCAGGGCGGCGAGGGCACCGTCGGCTTCGCGGGCGTGCTGCCCGGCGAGATGCGCGCCCTGGAACTCGACGGCACACGCGCGTGGTTCGCAGAGAAGGACGCCTTCGTGGCCGCCGAGTCCACCGTCGACTTCGGCATCGCCTTCCAGGGCGGCCGCACCGGCACTAGCGGCGGCGAGGGCTTCGTCCTGGAGAAGTTCACCGGGCACGGCACGGTGATCATCGCGGGCGCCGGCAACTTCATCGACCTCAACCCGGCCGACTTCGGCGGCCGCATCGAGGTCGACACGGGCTGCGTCGTCGCCTTCGAGGAGGGCATCCAGTACGGCGTCCAGCGCATCGGCGGCCTCAACCGCCAGGGCATGATGAACGCCGTCTTCGGCGGCGAGGGCCTCTCCCTGGCCACCCTGGAGGGCAACGGCCGCGTCATCCTGCAATCCCTCACCATCGAAAGCCTCGCCAACGCCCTGAAGAAGGCCCAGGGCGGCGACAAGCAGGGCCCGACGGGCGGCCTGTTCTCGACGCACGCCGGATGAGGTGCCGTACGACCGACCGATGAGTTGCGGGTGCCGGTGGGGTCTGAGGTGATGACAGCAGATCCCACACCAGGAAGCAGGCACCCCTCATGGGCAAGCTCGTCTCCACGATCTTCGTCACCCTCGACGGCGTCTACCAGGCACCCGGCGGCCCCCAGGAGGACACCCGGGGCGGCTTCGAGCACGGCGGCTGGAGCTTCGTGTTCGGCGACGAGGACTTCGGCCGGTTCATCGAGGAGGTCTTCGAGCGCCCCGCCGCGTTCCTCCTCGGCCGCCGTACGTACGACATCTTCTCCGCGTACTGGCCGAAGGTGACCGACCCCTCCAACACCATCGCCGCCAAGCTGAACACCCTGCCGAAGTACGTCGCCTCGTCGACCCTCAGCGACCCCGAGTGGGCCAACACCAGCGTGCTCGGCGGCGACCTCGCCAAGGAGGTCACCGCCCTCAAGGAGCGCACCGACGGCGAGCTCCAGGTGCACGGCAGCGGCGCCCTGGTCCGGTCGCTGCTGGCACTCGACCTCGTCGACACCCTCCACCTGGTGACGTTCCCGGTGGTCCTCGGCACCGGCTTCCGCCTCTTCACCGAGGGCGCCGTACCGACCAAGTTCCGCCACACGGCCGGCCGCGTCACCGCCGCCGGCGTCTCCATCCAGACGTACGACCCGGCCGGACGCCCGGACTACGGCTCGTACGAGCTCCCGGAAAACGCCTAGGTGTGCTGTCCGGGGGAGGGACGCCTTCACGTCTCGGCGCGGCGGAACTTACGGTTTGTGGGTTACCCAGAGCAGTTCCGCCGGCCAGCGGTGTGCCCAGTCGGGTGGGTCGGTTTCGTTGTAGCCGTTGGCTGTTCCGAGTTCGGGCCGCGGCTCGATGAGGTCGTCGATGACGAGACCTGCGCCGCGCAGGACCTTGACCCAGTCGCCGTAGGTGAGCTGATAGCTGGTCGCGCCCTGGTCTTCGGCGATGGTGTCCAGCCCGAAGTAGTCCTTCTGCAGCGTCGTGGTCACGCGGCCGGCGGCTTCGTCGTAGCAGGCTTCGAACCATGGGCTGGCGACGTTGAACACCAGGCGTCCACCGCGGCGCAGGATGCGTGCGGCCTGTGGGACGGTCAGGTGCGGGGGCGCCCAGCTGAGCCCGCCGTAGTCACAGAACACCAGGTCGAAGCTGTCGGCGGCGAACGGGAGGTGTTCGGCGGCGCCTTGCACCAGCGGGTAGCGGGCCGCTCCCATCGCGCGAGCTGCCGCGGCGAGCTGGGCTTCGGACAGGTCGAGCCCGACCACGGTGGCGCCCTCGGCGGCGAGCGCCCTGGACCACTGGCCGGCGCCGCAGCCGAGTTCGAGGACGCGCTTGCCGGTGACGTCGCCCAGGGCGTGCAGGTGCGCGTCGGGGATGGAGTACATGCCCCACAGCCGGGGTGTGGCGCCGATTTGCGGGTCGTGCTTGTGCTGGTAGGCGCTGCTGATCCGGTTCCAGAGCCGCCGGTTGGCGGGGATGCTGTCCACGGGCCGACTCCAGCACTGCCTGCCGGGGGCGGTCAACACGATCAGGGTACTGGCCGGCCCTCGCCTCGGTCCGGCCCTGGCTCGGCCCATGATCCGCCGGACGAGCCCTGGCCGACGACTACCTGAGCCGGTCCGGTGATCGCCCCACGCGGCAGCCACCGAAGTCTCCGCATCCGACGGAGACCGGACGAGCCGCCCCCTGTCGTCGATCGCGACACCGCGCGCTCGAGCCCCGCCGCACCTGGCCGACCGACCTTGCCCGTCCTGCTCGTGGCGGTCGCGTGGGGCGCGAGCTAGCTCGCCGTCAAGGACATCACCACCGCACGCACGGCGCTCGCGGTCCTGGTGCTGCGCTTCGTCGTCGCCCTGCCCCGTGCTGACGGCCGTCGGCGGCGCTCGCTGCGCACCCTCACCCCCGCCTCGTGGCGCGGCGCCGGCCTGCTCGGGCTGATCCTCGTCGGGATCTTCCTCCTGGAGACGTACGGCGTCGTCCACACCTCGGCGACCAACGCCGGTCTCATCATCAGCCTCACCATGGTCTTCACGCCGCTCGCCGGGGCCGCCGTCACCCGCACTGCCGGCCGCCCTCGCCCGCACGGTGCACGTCCTCGCCATGTCCCGCATCAAGGCCGTGCAGGGCGCCGACGCGCTGCCTCTGACCACCGTCCAACTCGGCGCCGCCGTCTCCGTGTTCGCCGTACGGTCGAGCGGCGCCGACACCACACCGTGGGCGACGGCGGCCCGGTTCGGTGCGCGCGAGTGGGCGGGGCACTGGTGCTTGTGGGGACCGCGTGGGGGCGCAGGGCCGCAAGTTAACTCGCGGAAAACTCATCGGACTTGACGGGAAAATCTCCGGACTTGACATTGACATGCCACTGTCTACGCGCGTCATCATGAGGGCATGAGATTCCCCCCACGCGCTACCCGATTCGGCGCCGCAGCCGCTCTCCTGTCCGCCCTCGTAGTGGGCGGCACGGTCTCCGCGACGACTGCGGACGCCGCTGCCACCTCCGTCGGCAGCATCTGCTACGGCGACCTGCCCTCGCAGGCGTACGACACGCTCGACCTGATCGCCCAGGGCGGTCCGTACCCGTACTCGCAGGACGGCACCGTCTTCTCGAACCGTGAAGGCGTCCTGCCCAGCCAGCCGTCCGGCTACTACCACGAGTACACGGTCAAGACTCCTGGTTCGTCTACGCGCGGAGCTCGCCGCATCGTGACCGGCGAGGAGACCCAGGAGGACTACTACACCTCCGACCACTACGCCACGTTCGACCTGATCGACTTCGGCTGCTGAGCGACTTCCCCCGCTCGGCCCGAGGAACGGTGCGACCAGCCGGAAGTCCGGTCCGCGCTCATCCGGACTTCCGGCTCTCCGCGGCGGCGAACAGCGCGAACGCCAGCACCACCAGGGCGACGCTCGCGTAGACCCCGTAGCCGTCGAGGAAGCCGAGCCGTTGCACGAGGCCCACATGCCAGTCGGTGAACTCGTGCAGCAGGCCCAGCACGCCCTGCACCAGGGCGAGAAATCCCAGTAGTTCCAGCAACTGCTTCATGCCATGACCCTCGCCCCGCGGACCCCCCACGCACATCGGCCGCGGGGCGAGCAGCGCCCACCGGAAGTCCACCGTCGCACGGGCCGGGCACGCCGAAAGTCTGCGGTGGTGCGACTTTGGTCGGGGATCGCCGCCGTAGCGGGGTGGCGGCCGGTCTCACTGCGTAGATTTGTCGACCGTGAGCGATGACAAGCCGACGCCGGACGCGGTGGGGATCGTAGGGCGCCGCAGATGGCTGTTCCCGTCCTCCGTGCTCTACGAGATCGACCCCGACGCGCGGCGGTCCGGGCGGTCCGGTAGGCCCCGGCGCACCGCGCGCGACTGGATCGTCGACTTCACCTGCTTCATCCTCGCCGTGGCGATCGGCCTGGCGGCCGCGGACACCCTGAACGACGATCCGAACACCCCGCACGCCCTCGCCGTCCTCGACCAGCTGCTCGGTGCGCTGGCCTGCGGAGCGGTCTGTCTGCGCCGCCGCTGGCCGCTCGGGCTCGCGGTCGCGATGCTCCCCGTCGGGTTCCTGTCGAACACGGCGGGCGGCGCCGGCATGATCGCGATCTTCACCCTCGCCGTGCACCGGCCGTTCCGGTACGTCGCCTGGATCGGCGGCATCTCCCTCGCGGCGATTCCGCTGTTCTTCTGGGTGCGCCCCGACCCCGACCTGCCGTACGCGGGAGCGGTCGCCTTCACCGAGTTGCTCAGCCTCACCGTCATCGGCTGGGGCATGTTCGTCCGCTCCAAGCGCCAGCTCATGCTGAGCCTGCGCGACCGTGCCCGGCGGGCGGAGACGGAGGCGCAACTGCGCGCCGAGCAGGCGCAGCGGCTCGCACGTGAGGCCATCGCCCGGGAGATGCACGACGTCCTCGCCCATCGGCTGACGCTGCTGAGCGTGCACGCGGGCGCTCTGGAGTTCCGGCCCGACGCCCCCCGGGAGGAGATCGCGCGGGCGGCCGGTGTGATCCGCGAGAGCGCGCACGAGGCGCTGCAGGATCTGCGGGAGATCATCGGGGTGCTGCGCGCGGGCGAGCCCGACGAGGCGGGCCGCCCGCAGCCGACGCTCGCCGCCCTGGACGCGCTGGTCGCCGAGTCCCGCGAGGCCGGCATGAAGGTCACGCTCGTCAGCCGCGTCACCGACCCGGCCGCCGTCCCCGCCTCGGTCGGCCGCACCGCGTACCGCATCGCCCAGGAGGCCCTGACCAACGCCCGCAAGCACGCCCCCGGCACGGAGGTCACGGTCTCCGTCACGGGCGCCCCGGGCGACGGCCTCGTCGTCGACGTACGCAATCCCGCCCCCGAGGGCGAGGTGCCGTCCGTCCCCGGCTCCGGGCAGGGCCTGATCGGCCTGACGGAGCGCGCCACGCTGGCCGGCGGCCGACTGGAACACGGTGCCGAGGAGGACGGAGGGTTCCGGGTCCGGGCCTGGCTGCCCTGGGCATGACACCCATGCGATGATCTTCGGCGTTTCGCAGCAGCGCCGGAGGGGACAGCAGGGTGAGTTTCGGGGGACCCAATCCGTACCAGCAGCCGTGGCCGCCGAACGGCGGCCCGTACCCGCCGCCCTCGCCTCCCGGCGCGGGGTCCTACGTCCCGCCGCAGCCGTACGGCCATCCCCAGCCGGGTCCGCAGACATACGGCTACCCCCAGCCCGTACCGGCGCCGCCGCCCTGGGGAGTCGTGCCCGCACCGCAGCAGACCTCCTTCTGGGACGAGCTGCGCGGCCTGCGCGGGGCCGAATGGCCGCCCCTGAGCGTGCTGTTGAGGGGCGGGCGCCCGCGCATCCACGGCTGCACCTGGGCGTTGCTGATCTTCCCGTGTGCCTGGATCCTCACGGTGCCCCTGCTCGGCGGCTATGCGCTCGTGCGCTCGGCGAGGCACAGGGCGCACGGTCTCTTCCCGGCGCGCGGCCACCGGGGCATCGAGGACCCGGAGGTGAAGCGCGTGCAGCGGATCCGGGCCTGGACCGCCTTCGTCATCTCCCTCCTCATCCTGGTCGTGTACGGCGGGTTCGAGGGCGTGAGCCAGGCCGAGGGCCAGTATCTGACCCGGCTCGCCCTCACTCCGCCGATGCTGCTGGTGAGCGCGCCCCTGGTGGTCGGGCTGCTGTTCCGGTGGGCGTCGCCGCAGACGAAGGCGCGGATGCGCCCGCGGCTGCACGCCGCCGGGCGGGCGGCTCTCTGGTACGTCGGCGCGGTGACGGCCGTGCCGCTGTTCGTGATCCTCCTCGGGCTGGCCGAACCGGCCGTGGGGAAGCAGGCAGCGCCCTGGGCCGCGCTCGCGATGTTCGTGCCGATGATCTGGCTGGTGGTCTTCGTGCTGTTCGCCTCAGCCCCCGCCGTCCGCAGCGGCTTCAACACCGCGCCGATCCACGCGGCCCTGCCCGCCCTGCTCACCGGCGTCCTGGTGTGGGAGTTCGCGGTCGTCGGCGTCGCGACGGGCGGGCTGCCGCCCGGGCCGCCGCTGGTCCGGATCTGTGCGCTGCTCGGCGGGCCCGCCTCCGTAACTGCCGTGGCCTGGTGGGAGATCCACCGGCTGCGCACGCTCCACGGGGTGTCCCTGCGTGGCTGAAGGATCACCTCCCGCGGGCACAAGCGTGATTACGTAAGGCCCATGACTGCGATCAGACTGCTCCTCGTCGACGACGACCCCCTGGTGCGGGCCGGGCTGTCCCTGATGATGGGCGGTGCCGACGACATCGAGATCGTCGGCGAGGCCGCCGACGGCAGCGAGGTCGAGGCGCTCGTCGACCGCACCCGTCCGGACGTCGTCCTCATGGACATCCGGATGCCGTCGGTGGACGGGCTCACGGCCACGGAGCGGCTGCGCGGCCGCAAGGACGCCCCGCAGGTCGTCGTCCTGACCACCTTCCACGCCGACGAACAGGTGCTGCGCGCGCTGCGCGCGGGCGCCGCCGGTTTCGTCCTCAAGGACACCGCGCCCGCCGAGATCGTCGAGGCGGTGCGGCGGGTCGCCGTGGGCGACCCCGTGCTGTCGCCCACCGTCACCCGGCAGTTGATGGAGCATGCCGTGGGCACCGGCGCCGACACGCGCCGCACGCGCGCACGTGCGCGCATCGCCGCCCTCAACGACCGCGAACGTGAGGTCGCCGTCGCGGTCGGCCGCGGCCTCGCCAACGCGGAGATCGCCGCCGACCTGTTCATGAGCGTCGCCACCGTCAAGACCCACGTCTCCCGCATCCTGGCCAAGCTCGACCTCAACAACCGTGTGCAGATCGCGTTGTTGGCGTACGACGCGGGACTTCTGGACGGATCGGAGCCGGACGGGCACTAGCGGTGCTCGCCGTGCGTTCTCCGTGCACCGGGAGAGAACCCGGCGGGGGACGGGGGAGGGCAGGCAGAGCATGACGGAACTGATCGACCTGGGGGACTTCGGCGACGGGTTCCGCACGGACCCGCATCCCGTCTACGCGCGGCTGCGCGAGCGCGGGCCGGTGCACCGGGTGCGGCTGCCCGGGGTCGACGCGCACCACGAGACCTGGCTCGTCGTCGGGTACGAGGAGGCGCGCGCCGCGCTCGCCGACCCGCGCCTGGCCAAGGACGGCAGCAAGATCGGCATGCTGTTCCTCGACGAGGAGCTGATCGGCAAGTACCTGCTGGGCACCGACCCGCCCCAGCACACCCGTCTGCGCGCCCTGGTCTCACGGGCCTTCACCATGCGCCGCGTCGAGGAACTGCGGCCCAGGATCCAGGAGATCACCGACGAGCTCCTCGACGCGATGCTGTCGCGCGGCCGGGCCGACCTCGTGGACTCGTTCGCCTACCCGCTGCCGATCACCGTGATCTGCGAGCTGCTCGGCGTCCCCGAGATGGACCGCGCCGAGTTCCGCAAGATGTCGACGGAGGCGGTCGCGCCGACCGACGCGGACAGCGAGCACGCCGCCTTCGTACGGCTCGCCGAGTACCTCACCGAACTCATCGAGGACAAGCGGTGCGCGGGCCCGAGCGGCGACCTGCTCAGCGACCTGATCCGCACCACCGCCGAGGACGGCGACCGGCTCTCCCCGGGCGAACTGCGTGGCATGGCCTTCGTGTTGCTCATCGCCGGCCACGAGACGACGGTCAACCTGATCAGCAGCACGGTCCACTCCCTGCTCACCCACCCGGACCAACTCGCCCCCCTGCGCGCCGACTTGAGCCTCGTGGACGGGGCGGTGGAGGAGACGCTGCGCTACGAAGGCCCGGTGGAGAACGCCACGTTCAGGTTCGCCGCGGAAACCCTGGAGATCGCCGGAACCAAGATCGTGCGAGGCGACGCGGTGATGGTCGGCCTCACCGCCGCCGACCGCGACGCGCTGCGCTACCCCGCCCCGGACCGCTACGACATCCGCCGCGACACCCGCGGCCACCTCGCCTTCGGCCACGGCATCCACTACTGCCTGGGCGCCCCGTTGGCCCGCCTCGAAGCACGTACGGCGATACGAACGCTGCTGGAGCGCGCCCCGGGCCTCGCCCTGGACGGCCCGCCCGGGGAATGGCTGCCGGGGATGCTGATGCGGGGGGTGCGGAAGCTGCCGGTGCGGTGGTAGCGAAGGACCCTTGGCCGGGGCTCCGAGGAGGGCTCACCTGAACGCCGACTCGACCCTCCCCGGGATCTCGACCAGGGCCACCGGTCTGCGCTCCCGCCGGGAGATCTCGCCCGCCTCGGCGATCCGCAGCGCCTGCAGGGCCTCGCGGCCGTCGCACGGGTTCGCCCGCTGGCCGAGCACGACCTCGACGAAGGCGGCCAGCTCGGCCTCGTAGGCGGGCCCGAAGCGCTCCAGGAAGCCGGTCCAGGGCTTGTCCGCGGCCGGCGGCCCGGTCGGCTCGGTGGAGGCGATCGGCGTACGGTCGTCCAGCCCGACGACGATCTGGTCGAGCTCCCCGGCCAGCTCCATGCGCACGTCGTACCCGGCGCCGTTCAGCCGGGTGGCCGTGGCCGTCGCGAGCGTGCCGTCGTCCAGCGTCAGCAGCGCCGCGGCCGTGTCGACGTCGCCCGCCTCCCGGAACATCGGGGGCCCGGCGTCCGACCCGGCCGCGAACACGTCGACGATCTCGTGCCCCGTCACCCAGCGCAGGACGTCGAAGTCGTGGATCAGCGTGTCCCGGTAGAGCCCGCCGGACAGCCGCAGCCACGCGGGCAAGGGCGGAGCCTGGTCGCTCGTCAGCGCCCGTACGGTGTGCAGCCGCCCGAGCCGGCCGGAGCGCACGGCCTCCCGGGCGCCCGTGTAACCGGTGTCGAAGCGCCGCTGGAACCCCATCTGCAGAATCGTCCCGGCGGCTTCGACCTCCGCGATGGCGTTGAGCGTGCCCGGCAGGTCGAGGGCGATGGGCTTCTCGCAGAACACCGGCAGCCCCGAACGTGCTGCCCGACCGATCAGTTCGGCATGGGCGGCCGTCGCGGTCGTGATCACGACGGCGTCGACGCCCCACTTGAAGATCTCGTCCACGCCCGGCGCCGCCGTCTCCCCGAGGCGGTGCGCGAGCTCCTGGGCGCGCGTCGGATCCGCGTCCGTGAGGATCAGCGACCCCACGTCACGGTTGCGGCTGAGCGTGTTCGCATGAATGGTGCCGATTCGCCCCGTACCGATGACCCCGATGCGCATGAAAACAAAGTGAGGGTTCAGTGCGCACGCTGTCAATCTTTATGTCCGGACAATCGAACTACACAACTTCCCGTCAACAACATGTGGAGCTACGCTCGGCGCGTGCCGAAACCAGAAGTGGATCCGACCGTGTCGCTCGAGCTCAGCGTGGACCGCAGCTCCCCCGTGCCGCTGTACTTCCAGCTGTCGCAGCAGCTCGAGGCGGCCATCGAGCACGGTGCGCTTACCCCCGGCAGCCTGCTGGGCAACGAGATCGAGCTCGCCGGACGGCTCGGCCTGTCCCGGCCCACCGTCCGCCAGGCCATCCAGTCGCTCGTCGACAAGGGTCTGCTGGTGCGCCGCCGGGGCGTCGGCACGCAGGTCGTGCACAGCCAGGTCAAGCGCCCGCTGGAACTCAGCAGCCTCTACGACGACCTGGAGGCGGCCGGGCAGCGCCCCGCGACCAAGGTGCTGGTCAACACGCTCGTCCCGGCGACCGCCGAGGTGGCGGCCGCCCTCAATGTGGCCGAGGACAGCGATGTGCACCAGGTGGAGCGCCTGCGGCTGGCCCACGGCGAGCCGATGGCGTACCTCTGCAACTTCATCCCACCGGGACTGCTCGACCTGGACACGGCCCAGCTGGAGACGACCGGCCTGTACCGCATGATGCGCGCCGTCGGGATCACCCTGCACAGCGCCCGCCAGACGATCGGCGCCCGCGGAGCCACCGCGGTCGAGGCCGAACGCCTCGCCGAGTCCGAGGGCGCCCCGCTGCTCACCATGCAGCGAGTGACTTTCGACGACACGGGCCGAGCGGTCGAGTACGGCAGCCACACCTACCGCCCGACCCGCTACTCCTTCGAGTTCCAGCTGCTCGTGCGGTCATGAGCGCCGCGTTCTTACGCTCCTGACCGCTTTGAGCGCTCTTGGTCGAGTTAGTCGCAATGACAGGACAATCCGGCCGACGTGAGCTGCACCATGCTTCAGGGGCGCGGGGAACTGCGCGACCAGCCACATCGAACCGTTGGACGGCACACATCGCGCACCCCCTTTGCTCCCCCGCTCGGCACTCAGCGTGAGCGTGCGGCAGAATCGGGCCTGATGAGCACCTACGGCAACTTCACGGCCCCCATAGGCTCCCGCCGCGCCCCCGCACTGCGAACCGTCGGCACCCGGGAGCGCCGGTCACACCTGACCGCTCCCCGTGTCCCCACCGTCGGGATCGACATCGGCGGCACCAAGGTGATGGCGGGCGTCGTCGACGCCGACGGCAACATCCTGGAGAAGGTCCGCACGGAGACGCCGGACAAGTCCAAGAGCCCCAAGGTCGTCGAGGACACCATCGTCGAACTGGTGCTGGACCTGTCCGACCGCCACGACGTGCACGCGGTCGGCATCGGCGCGGCCGGCTGGGTCGATGCCGAACGCAACCGCGTCCTGTTCGCACCCCACCTCTCCTGGCGCAACGAGCCGCTGCGCGACCGCCTCGCCGGCCGCCTGGCCGTGCCGGTCCTGGTCGACAACGACGCCAACTCCGCCGCCTGGGCCGAGTGGCGCTTCGGCGCGGGCCGCGGCGAGGACCACCTGGTCATGATCACGCTCGGCACCGGTATCGGCGGCGCGATCCTGGAGGACGGCCAGGTCAAGCGCGGCAAGTACGGCGTCGCGGGCGAGTTCGGCCATATGCAGGTGGTCCCCGGAGGGCACCGCTGCCCGTGCGGCAACCGCGGCTGCTGGGAGCAGTACAGCTCCGGCAACGCGCTGGTCCGCGAGGCCAAGGAGCTGGCCGCCGCGGACTCCCCGGTGGCGTACGGGATCATCGAGCACGTCAAGGGCAACATCGCCGACATCACCGGCCCGATGATCACCGAGCTGGCCCGCGAGGGCGACGCGATGTGCATCGAGCTGCTGCAGGACATCGGCCAGTGGCTCGGCGTCGGCATCGCCAATCTCGCGGCCGCCCTGGACCCGTCCTGCTTCGTGATCGGCGGCGGCGTCAGCGCGGCCGACGACCTGCTGATCGCCCCCGCGCGCGACGCCTTCAAGCGCCAGCTCACCGGCCGCGGCTACCGTCCCGAGGCGCGTATCGTCCGTGCCCAGCTCGGTCCCGAGGCCGGCATGGTGGGCGCCGCCGACCTGGCCCGGCTGGTCGCCCGCCGCTTCCGCCGCGCCAACCGCCGCCGGGTGGAGCGGTACGAGCGCTATGCGCGCTACACGGAGGCCCGCCGCTCGACCCGGGACACCGCATGACGGCCTCGCTGCCGCGCCAGGCCGCGCCCCCGGACGAGCCGTCCCCGCCGGCCGAGGACCGCCGCCACAAGATCCGCCGCAGGGCCCTGACGCTGCTCATCATCGTGCTGCTCATCGGCGTCCCGGCCGGCTATCTGGTGATCTCCGCGAACCAGAGCCGCGACAGCGGCAAGGACAAGGAGGCGAAGTACGCGGCGACCGGCCTGGTCAAGGCCTGGCCGTCGAAGGTCCAGCGCCGCCTCTACCAGGTGCCCATGCCGCACCCGTCCGGCAAGGTCGCCTACTACGAGACGAACAACTGGAAGACCAGCCGTCTCTACGTCCAGTTCCAGACCCCGGTCCGGAACCTCGACGTCTTCCTCCACGACATGGGCGTCACCCGCGCCGACCTCAAGCGGGACGCCATCACGATCAGCGCGCGCGACCAGAAGATCACCGGCTGGAAGTTCACGCGGTCCGGCCCCTGGTACGGCCTCGTGCACAAGCAGAAGAACCCGAAGCCGACGCAGGACGTGGTCGTGAACCTGTCCGACCCGCACAACCCGTTCTTCTACGTCGTCTCCCGCGCCGTTCCGTGACGCGGCGGGCCCCGGAGCGGTCGCCGGGGCCGATTGTCAGACCCCGCCCGTAGAGTCGAAGACGTCTGATCCGACACACGGGCGGGAGGTGACAGGTCGTATGGGCGACGCGGCTGCGGTGGCCGAGCGCGAGCAGAGTGCGGGGGAGTCCGTCCCCGTCCGGCTCGCCGCCGTCTTCCTGCCCGCACCGCTGCCGCGGGACGGCCGGATCGCCTTCTGGGATCCCCAGGGCGGGCCCCTGCCCTCCGAGGGCACCGAGCTCACCGTCGTACGACCTCATGGCGCGGGAGTACGGCGCAGGACCGCCCCCGCGCTGTCCCTCCCGGTCGGCGAGGCCCTGCCCCTCCTCGTCCGTGCCCGGCGCGACCCGGCCGCGCACCCGGCCACCGCCTGCTGGGGCGCGGCCGCCCTGCACGCGTTGCGGCTCGCCGCGCGGGGGCGCCTGCTGCCGGGCCTGACGGCCACCGGCCACGACGCCTGGCGGGCCGGCCCGCTCGACCCGGACGACATCGCGCACCTGAGGGCGGTCGCCGCCGCCCTGCCGTACGAGGGCCATGCGGTCCCGCTGCCCGGACCGGGCCCGCTCCGGCTGCCCGAGCCGGAGGCGCTGATGCGCTCCTTCCTGGACGCGGTCGCGGACACCCTGCCCCGCACCCCTGCCGCACCGCACGCGTCCGGGAAGCCCTTCGCCGACCGCCGCCCGCAGCGCCTGCCCGACGCCCATGACTGGGCCGCGGAGGTCGCCGCCGGCATGGACGCCGGCGTGCGCATCTCGCTCCGGCTGGACCTGTCGGCGTACGAACTGTTCGACGGGGAGGAGGGCGTGCGCACCGCGGGTGCCGTGATCGTCCAGGTGCACAGCCTCGCCGACCCCACGGTGATCGCCGACGCGGCGGCCCTGTGGGCGGGCGAGGCGGACGCGGCTTTCGGCCCACGCGCACGCGTGGACGCGGCTCTCGCCGTGCGGCGCGCGGCCCGGATCTGGCCGCCGCTGGACCGCCTCGCCGAGCAGGACGTGCCCGACGTCCTGGCGCTGTACGACGACGAGCTGGGTGACCTGCTCGGCGTGGCGGCGACGCGGCTCGCGGCGGCCGGGGTCGCCGTGCACTGGCCGCGGGACCTGGCCCAGGACCTGAGCGCGGCCGCGGTGGTGCGGCCCGCACCGGGCTCGGCGACCGACGGCTCCGGGTTCTTCGAGAGCGAGGAACTCCTCCAGTTCCGCTGGCAGTTGGCGCTCGGCGGCGACCCGCTCAGCGAGGCCGAGATGGACGCGCTGGCCGAGGCCCACCGTCCGGTGGTGCGCCTGCGGGACCGCTGGGTCCTGGTCGACCCCGCCCTCGTGCGCAAGGCACGCAAGCGCGAACTGGGCCTGCTCGACCCGGTCGACGCGCTCTCCGTCGCGCTCAGCGGCAGCGCGGAGGTCGACGGCGAGACGGTCGAGGCGGTACCGGTCGGCGCCCTCGCCGCCCTGCGCGACCGCCTGACGGTGGGCGTCCGCCCCGCAGAACCTCCACCAGGACTGCGGGCCACCCTCCGCGACTACCAACTCCGAGGCCTGTCCTGGCTGGACCTCATGACCTCCCTCGGCCTGGGCGGCTGCCTGGCAGACGACATGGGACTCGGCAAGACGATCACGGTCATCGCGCTGCACCTGAAGCGCGCCCGCACCGAACCGACCCTGGTGGTCTGCCCGGCCTCCCTGCTGGGCAACTGGCAGCGGGAGATCACCAGGTTCGCGCCCGGCGTCCCCGTCCGCCGCTTCCACGGCCCGGACCGCACCCTGGAGGACCTGGCGGGCGGCTTCGTCCTGACGACGTACCGCACGATGCGGACGACGGCACCGCGGCTGGCCGAGCAGCACTGGGGCATGGTCGTCGCGGACGAGGCCCAGCACGTGAAGAACCCGTACTCGGCGACTGCGAAGGCCCTGCGCACGATCCCGTCCCCCGCGCGCGTGGCCCTCACGGGCACCCCGGTCGAGAACAACCTGTCGGAGCTGTGGGCCCTCCTGGACTGGACGACACCTGGACTCCTGGGCCCCCTGAAGTCCTTCCGCGCCCGGCACGCGCGCGCGGTGGAGAACGGCGAGGACGAGGAAGCGGTGCAGCGACTGGCCCGCCTGGTCCGCCCGTTCCTCCTGCGCCGCAAGAAGTCCGACCCCGGCATCGTCCCCGAGCTGCCGCCCAAGACGGAGACGGACCATCCGGTGCCGCTGACCCGTGAACAGGCGGCGCTGTACGAGGCGGTGGTGCGGGAGTCGATGCTGGTCATCGAGACATCGGACGGCATCGCGCGCAGGGGCCTGGTGCTGAAGCTGCTGGGCGCGCTGAAGCAGATCTGCAACCACCCGGCGCTGTACCTGAAGGAGGAAGCAGCGGCAGGATCCGACGGCCGCCTGCTGGCCCGCTCCGGCAAACTCGCCCTCCTCGACGAGCTGGTGGACACACTGCTGGCGGAGGACGGCTCGGCACTCGTCTTCACGCAGTACGTCGGGATGGCCCGCCTGATCACCGCGCACCTGGCCGCCCGCGCGGTCCCCGTGGACCTGCTGCACGGCGGCACGCCGGTCCCGGAGCGCGAACGCATGGTGGACCGCTTCCAGAGCGGCGCAACACCGGTCCTGGTGCTGTCACTGAAGGCAGCGGGCACCGGCCTGAACCTCACCCGCGCGGGCCACGTCATCCACTTCGACCGCTGGTGGAACCCGGCCGTCGAGGAACAGGCCACCGACCGCGCCTACCGCATCGGCCAGACCCAGCCGGTCCAGGTCCACCGCCTCATCACCGAGGGCACGGTCGAGGACCGCATCGCCGAAATGCTGGAGTCCAAGCGGGCGTTGGCCGACGCGATCCTCGGCACGGGCGAGTCGGCCCTCACGGAACTGACGGACCGCGAGCTGTCCGACCTGGTGAGCCTGCGGAGGCCGTCATGACGCCGGGACCGGCCGACGAGGCGCGGCGGGCCTTGCGGGAGGCTCGGGAGAGGCGTGAGCGGGGAGGGCGGCGCGAGCGGGGAGAGCAGGGGGTCGGGGAGCCGGTGGTCGGCGGATCGGTGCCGCGAAGGGCTGCGGGGCAGGGGGCGCCGGCGGAGGGGAATGCGGGGCAGGAATCGGCGTCGGAGAGGGCTGCGGGGGAGGGGTCGGTCAGCGGCGGACGCGTAGGCGAAGTGGCGTCGTCGGGTCGTTCTACGGGGTCGGAGTTGACGTCCGAGAGGTTGGGGGAGCAGGAGTCGGTCGCGGGTGGCCCTCCAGCGGAGACGGCACGGTCGAGGGAATCCGCGGGCGAGGCGTCAGCGCCTGGTGAACTCGCGGGGCGAGAGCGGGTGCGGGCGTCGGGCGCGGTGCACGAGGCAGCGACAGGTTCGGCCTGCGGGCAGGAGGAGGGCTCGGAGAAGTCCCTTGCGCGGGGCCGGGGTTCCGAGGGGGCCGATGATGCGAAGGCGCGGCCCGGTGATGCTGCCCGTGCGGCGTTGCGTCGGGCCGTTTCTGCCAGGCGTGACGGGGGCGAGGGCGTCGGTGGCCCGCACTCCGAGGCCGAGCGCTCCGGGGCTGCCGAGCCCACCGAGCCCACGGGGGCCGCCGCGGACGACGTTTCCGACAACGACCTGGTGAACGACGGCTCCGACAGTGGCATGTCGGCCGGGGGCGGGTCGGGAAGTGCCTCCGGTGCGGCAGGCGGAGCGGACGGGCAAGGTGAGGTGGCGCCGGTTGCCCGACCGTCGGAGGCGAGCGCTGCGGGGGCTCCGGAAGCGGAGGTCGGGAGCGCGGAGTCCGGGAGCGCGGAATCCGGAACAGCGGAAGCCGCCGGAACTGCGGGACCCCGTCCCGCTGATGTCGCCCGTGAGGCGTTGCGTGCTGCTCGCGCGGAGTCGCGGCAGGCGCGGATGGATGCCGAGCGTGCGGCAGTCGAGGCCGGGCGCCGGCCGCGCCGCCCCACGCCGCCGAACGACCGGACCCGTGGCGGTGCGCCCCGCCAGGCCGCCGGCGTACGGGCCCGTGAACTGCGGGAGTTGCTCGCCGACAGCTTCCGTATGCCCGACTCGGCGTCCGGGCCGGAGGAAGGGACCGACGACAACGGAACCACGCGGGATCGGAGTTCGGGGTCCCGTACGTCTACGCAGGGCGAAGGCGCGAAGTCAGCTGGGCGCAGCCAGTCCCGTGGCGAGGTCGACGACTCCTCCACCGAAGCGCACGGCGCCGACACCCCCCGTACCGACGCACATCAGGCCTACACACACCGGACCGACACCGCACTCCCCACCCTCCCCCCAGCCCCCGACGACACGGCCATCCCTTCCACCCCGGCAGCCACCCTCCGCCCGCACTCCATGGCTGCTCCCTCCCGCGACAGCGAGTTGCGCCGCACCTTCCCCGCCTTCCCGCCGCACGCCTCCGCCGCCCCTGCAGCCGACGCAGACCCGGACACAGCGACCCCCTTCGCCGAGACCTGGTGGGGAAACGCCTGGGTCACGGCGTTGGAGGAGGGCGCGCTGGACGCCAAGCGGCTTGCGCGCGGGAGGATTTACGCCGAGCAGGGCAACGTGGACGCCATCACGGTGACACCGGGGCTCGTACTCGCGTATGTGCAGGGCAGCCGCCCGCGCCCGTACCGCGTACAGGTACGGCTGCGGACGCTGGAGGACGAGGACTGGGCGCGGTTCCTCGACGCCGCCGCCGAGCGGCCGGGGCACATCGCTGCGCTGCTGGACAAGGAGTTGCCGCACTCGCTGGTCGACTGCGGAGTGCCGTTGCTGCCGGGCCCGCGGGACCTCGACCCGCACTGCAGCTGTCCCGACCGCGGCCACCCCTGCAAACACGCAGCCGCCCTCTGCTACCAGACGGCACGCCTGCTCGACGCCGACCCCTTCGTCCTGCTCCTCCTGCGCGGCCGCGGTGAACGCGAGCTGCTGGACGGCCTCTCCCGCCTGAACGCCGCCCGAGCGGCCCGCGCCGCCCAGGAGAAGGAACCGGCCCCGCTCACCGGTGTCCGTGCCACCGAGGTCGTCCTCGGAGACCGTCAACTCCCGCCGCTCCCGACGCCGTTGCCGGTGCCCCCGCACCCCGAGCAGCCCCCGGTCTACCCGGCCGCCCCGGGCGGCCCCGACCCCTTCGCGCTGGACCAGCTGGCGACCGACGCCGCCGCGCGCGCCCACGCCCTGCTGGCCACCGGCCGCGATCCGGTGGCGGAGCTGACGCTGTGGCAGGACGCGGTCCGCCTCGCCGCCGCCCGCCCCGGATCCGGCCTCACCGCCGGCACCCGCGCGCTGTACGCCGCACTCGCCTCCGCCGCCGACCGCACCCCGGCGGAGCTGGCGCGCGCGGTCGCCGCCTGGCGGCAGGGCGGCCTCGAGGGGCTGGCCGTCCTCGAGGAACCCTGGGACCCGCCGGCCGGCCGCTTCGACCGAGCCCGCCCCCTCCTCCTCGCCGCCGACCTCCCGGCCTTCCGCCCCTGGCGCAACCACCTCACCCACCCCCGCGCCCACGTCCAACTCCGCCTGGGCCGCGACGGCTTGTGGTACGCCTACGAATCAGAACCGGGCCACGACGACTGGTGGCCCCGCGGCACCCCCGACCTGGACCCGGTGGGCGCCCTCACGGGCCTGGGCACACCGAACGACCTCTGATCCCGGGCCGTTGGTGCCTTCAATCCCCGACCTCATCCCGGTGGGCGCGCCGACTGGTCTGAACGGCCGCTGAGCCCTGGA
>NZ_JBEYVO010000011.1:0-159837 GCF_040644055.1 Streptomyces sp. NPDC047043 | reverse complement strand
CGAACGACCTCTGATCCCGGGCCGTTGGTGCCTTCAATCCCCGACCTCATCCCGGTGGGCGCGCCGACTGGTCTGAACGGCCGCTGAGCCCTGGATCGTTGATGCTTGGCACCGCTCGATCTGGACCGGATGGGTGAGCTCACGAGACTGGGTACGCCGTACGGCCGCCGAGTCCAGGACCGCTGGCGCTTCGCGCCGCCTGACACGGCCCCGGTGAGCACGGTCACGCGCCGAACACGCCCAACTCTCCCTGAGCTCCAAAGACCGTTGACGCCCCGCGCCACCCGACCCCGCCCCGACGGGACCGCCCTACTGAGCTGGCTCGTATGCCGAAGGGTCCGTGGCCCGAGACAACCCCGCCCCGCCCCGACTCCGCCGCCCCCCTTGCCACGTCGACTCCGCCGTCCCGTCCCGCGCACGTTCCCGGTCCAACCGGAGCTGCCGTCCCGTCTCGCTCCGACCGCGCACGTTCCCATTCCAACTGCGCCGCCCTCCCGCTCCCGCCCCCGCCCCGACTCCGCCGTTTCGCCACCCCCGCCCACCACACCCTCGTACGATGGCGCCCATGATCCTCAGCCGACGCCGCCCCGCCGCTTCGCGGTTCCGCGTGCTCGCGTCGTGTCGCTGTTGTTGATCCTTCGCGTGATTCCTGCCGCATAACAGCCGTTCCAGAACGACCACTTCAGCGTTCGCCATGTTCCCCGCGCGCCCGCGCCTCCGCGTTCTTCGCATCCCGCAAGGCCTCGCCCACCTCTTCGTACGGAAAGGCAGACCCATGCGCACCCCCAAGTCTCCCGAATCCACCTACGACCGCCGCAGACTCCGCCAATGGCTCTCCGGCGAAGCCCGTGCCGACGGTGTCTCCCGGCGGGACATGCTCCGGCTCCTCGCCGCAGCCGGAGCCGGATCCGCCGCAGCCGTCCCCCTCGGCCTCAACACCCCGGCCGCGGCCGCCACTTCGCCCGGCATCGTCAAACCGTTGCCCGACGACTGGTTCACTGTCCGCGGGACCAACGCCGAGACCAAGTTCGCCTCTCTCGCCGGCACCGGTTACCACACCCCGGTCGACCACTTCTTCGTCCGGAACCACACCTCCACTCCCGTTCTGGACGCCGCCGGCTGGACCCTCACCGTCCACGGTGACGGTCTCACCCACGACCGAACCGTCGAGTTCACCCTCGACGACCTGAAGGAGCTGCCCGCCGTCACCCGTACCGCATTCGTGGAGTGCGCGGGCAACGGGCGCAGCTTCTTCACCGGCCAGCAGGGGCAGACCGTCACCGGCACGGCCTGGACGCTCGGTGCGATCGGTACCGCCAGGTGGCGGGGTGTGCGGCTCGCCGATGTCCTCCGGCATGCGGGGCTCGGGCGGCACGCCGTCGACGTCATGCCCCGCGGACTCGACCCCGACTACGTGACCGCCGACGGCACCGATCTCGGCCGGGTCCGCCGCCCCCTTCCCGTCTCCAAGGCCCTCGACGACGTACTGCTGGCGTACGAGATGAACGGCGAGCCGCTGCCGTACGACCACGGTCATCCCGTACGGGTCCTCGTGCCGTCCTGGATCGGGATCTCCTCGATCAAGTGGGTCGGCGAAATCGAGGTGTCCGCGCAACCGCTCTACTCGCCCTGGAACACCGACTTCTACCGGCTGTTCGGGGACGCCTATCCGGCGGGCGGCAGCGCGCCACTGGCCCGGCAGACGATCAAGAGCGCCTGGGAGCTGGCCTGGGACGCGAACCTCGACGCGAACGCACGGCATCGGCTCACCGGCCGCTCCTGGTCCGGCCACGGCGGGATCGCCCGCGTCGACGTCAGCACCGACGGCGGCACGAGCTGGCGCCGCGCGCGTCTGCACGACGCCCCGCAGCGGAACGGATGGGTCCGGTGGTCCGTCGACTGGCGGGCGTCGGCCCCGGGGGCGTACACGCTCCTCGCCCGCGCCACCGACACGACCGGCCGCACCCAGCCCGACACCACCGTCCTCAACACCCAGGGCTACCTCTTCGACGCCGTGGTCCGCCATCCGGTGAAGGCGGTGTGAGGGTTCACCGGTGATCCGCAGGAGTCACGTGTGGGGACTGGGGGCCCAGCGCACGGACGGCGAGAAAAGGCGGTTAGCGTGGAGCGGTGAGTGAGACGAAGACCCCTGCCCTCCAGTACCGCTTCGACGGCCCGGAAGACGCCCCGGTCCTCATCCTCGGTCCCTCGCTCGGCACGACCTGGCACATGTGGGACCGCCAGGTGCCGGAGCTTGCGAAGCAGTGGCGTGTCTTCCGCTTCGACCTGCCGGGGCACGGCGGCGCGCCCGCGTACCCGGCGGGCTCCGTCGCCGAGCTCAGCTCCCGGCTGCTGGCCGCGCTCGACTCGCTGGGCGTGCATCGCTTCGGCTATGCGGGCTGTGCGCTCGGCGGTGCGATCGGTCTGGAGCTGGCCCTGCGCCACCCGGAGCGGCTCGCCTCGCTCGCGGTGATCGCCGCCTCGCCCCGGTTCGGCACCGCCGACGAGTTCCGGCAGCGTGGCGTGATAGTGCGCACGAACGGGCTCGACCCCATCGCCCGCACATCCCCCGACCGCTGGTTCACCGGCGGGTTCGCCGCCGCGCAGCCCGCGATCACCGAGTGGGCCGTGCAGATGGTGCGCACGACCGACCCCGGCTGCTACATCGCCTCCTGCGAGGCGCTGGCCGCCTTCGACGTACGGTCCGAGCTGGGCAGCGTCGGTGTACCGACCCTCGTCCTCGTCGGCTCGGAGGACAAGGTCACCGGCCCCGCCGCGGCCCGCACCCTGGTCGCCGGCATCCCCGACGCGCGTCTCGCCGTCGTCCCCGGCGCCTCGCACCTGGTGCCGGTCGAGCAGCCCGCCGCCGTCACCGACCTTCTGGTACGGCACTTCTCCACCGCCTGGCAGCCCGGCTACGTCGAGTCGTCCACCGGCCAGATCGCCATCCCGGCGGCCCCGGTCAAGCCGGCCCTGGCCGCGCCGCCCCTGCAGCCGCCGCAGTCGGCCCCGATTGCCGAGATCGCCCCGGCCGTCGTGGTGCCTCCGCCGGCGAACGGGCGGCCCGACCCCTACGACGCCGGCATCAAGATCCGCCGCGAGGTGCTCGGTGACGCCCACGTCGACCGGGCGCTGGCGCAGGCCGACGAGTTCTCCGGGGACTTCCAGGAGTTCATCACCCGGTACGCCTGGGGAGAGATCTGGGACCGGCCCGGCCTGGACCGCCGCTCACGCAGCTGCGTCACCCTCACCGCCCTGGTCGCGGGCGGCCACCTGGACGAGCTCGCCTTCCACACCCGCGCCGCGCTGCGCAACGGCCTCACGCCGAGCGAGATCAAGGAAGTGCTGCTGCAGGCGGCGGTCTACTGCGGCGTACCGGCGGCGAACAGCGCGTTCAAGGTGGCGCAGCAGGTCATAAAGGAGGAGACGACTCCTACGGAGTGATCGTCAGCGGGGCAGTGAGAGCACCAGGCTCAGCCGCCCGTACCGGCCACGGACGGGGCAGGATGGGAGCCATGAAGCTCACGAAGAAGTCGCACGCGTGCGTACGTCTCGAAAAGGACGGGCGGACGCTCGTCCTCGATCCCGGCGGATTCAGCGAGCAGGACGCCGCCGTCGGCGCGGACGCGATCCTCGTCACGCACGAGCACCCCGACCACTTCGACGAGGGCCGGCTGCGTGCCGCCATGGAGGCCAATCCGGCCGCCGAGATCTGGACCCTCGCCTCCGTGGCCGAACAGATCGCGGCCGCCTTCCCGGGCCGCGTGCACACCGTCGGCCACGGCGACACCTTCACCGCCGCCGGCTTCGACGTCCAGGTCCACGGTGAACTGCACGCGGTGATCCACCCGGACATCCCGCGCATCACCAACGTCGGCTACCTGATCGACGGCGGCAAGGTCTTCCACCCCGGCGACGCCCTCACCGTCCCCGACCACCCGGTCGAGACGCTGATGCTCCCGGTCATGGCCCCCTGGAACAAGATCTCCGAGGTCATCGAGTACGTCCGGGAGGTCAAACCCCAGCGTGCGTACGACATCCACGACGCCCTGCTCACCGACCTCGCCCGCCCGATCTACGACCGCCAGATCGGCGCACTCGGCGGCTCCGACCACCTGCGCCTGACCCCGGGCGAGTCGGCGGAGGTCTGAGCCCCGCGCCATGGACGGCGGGCGGGGCGGCGGCGTTGTCAGACCCGCCCGGTAGGTTGTGAGGCATGCGCATTGCGACCTGGAACGTGAACTCGATCACCGCCCGCCTGCCGAGGCTTCTGGCCTGGCTGGAGAGCAGCGGCACCGACGTGCTCTGCCTCCAGGAGGCCAAGCTGGCCGAGGAGCAGTTCCCGTTCGACCAACTGCGCGACCTGGGCTACGAGTCGGCGGTGAACGCGACCGGCCGGTGGAACGGCGTGGCGGTGCTCTCCCGCGTAGGCCTCAAGGACGTCGTCAAGGGCCTGCCCGGCGACCCGGGGTACGACGGCGCCCCGGAGCCCCGCGCCATCTCGGCGACCTGCGGCCCGGTCCGCGTCTGGTCGGTGTACGTGCCGAACGGCCGTGAGGTGGACCACCCCCACTACGCCTACAAGCTCCAGTGGTTCGAGGCCCTGAAGGCGGCCGTCGCCGGTGACGCGGCCGGCAGCCGCCCCTTCGCGGTCCTCGGCGACTACAACGTGGCGCCGACGGACGACGACGTCTACGACGTGGCCGCCTTCGAGGGCCTCACCCACGTCACCCCGGCCGAGCGCGCCGCCCTGGCCTCCCTGCGCGAGGCCGGCCTCTCGGACGTGGTCCCGCGCCCCCTGAAGTACGACCACCCCTTCACCTACTGGGACTACCGCCAGCTCTGCTTCCCCAAGAACCGCGGCATGCGCATCGACCTGGTGTACGGCAACGAGCCGTTCGCCAAGGCCGTCTCCGACGCCTACGTGGACCGCGAGGAGCGCAAGGGCAAGGGCGCGTCGGACCACGCGCCGGTGGTCGTCGACCTGGAGGTGTAGCTCCCGTCCGGGCCGGCGCCCGGTCCCTGCAGGAGCGTCAGGTCCACCGACTCGGCGAGGGCGGCCAACCCCGCGTCCCCGGGATGCAGATGGTCCCCGCTGTCGTACGCGGGCAGTATCCGCGCCGGATGGGCGGGGTCGCGCAGCACGGCGTCGAAGTCGAGCACGCCGTCGAACACCTCGTTGCTCCGGATCCAGGCGTTGACCGCGACCCGCTCGGCGTCAGCGGCGGCCGTGCACAGTGCCTCGCCCTCGCACGGCAGGATCGTCGCCGCCAGCATCCGCAGCCCGTGTGCGTGGCCCCGGTCCGCGATCTCCCGCGGCCCGGCGATCACCTGCGCGGCCGTGGTCTGCCACCGCACGTCGTTCACGCCCTCGAAGACGATCGCCGTACGGGCCGCGGTCTGGGCGAGGACATCGCGGTCCAGCCGGTGCAGGGCGCTCACCCCGGCGGTGTCGGTGGAGACCCCGTCGCCTGGATACCGGTCGGTGACCACACGGTTCCCGGAGATCCCCTGGTTGAGCACCCCATAGTGCGGGACCACATTCTGCTGCAGCAGCCGGGTGGCCAGCACATTGGGCCACCGCCGGTTCGCGTCCGTCGTGGACTTGTCGCCATCGGTGATCGAGTCCCCGAGCAGCACCACCGACCCCGGCCCGCCGCCCACGTCCACACCGGTCAGCAGCGGCCAGCTCGTCACGGTCGTGGTGTACGACGCCGCCGAACCGTCCGCCGCATGGTCGCCCGGCCCGCTCACGTACGAGCGCTGCACCGCGAGCTTGTGCACGGGCGCCGCGGCGACGGTGTCCGGCAGATGGAAGCTCACCAGCAGATTGGTGTCCGCCGGCACCCGGAAGTCGAGCGGATCGCTGAACGCCTGCGCCCCGGCCGGGATCTCCACCCCCGCCGCGCCCCGGAAGGACAGCGGGACCGGCACGTCCCGCGGCGTCGCCCCCTGCGCCTGCACGGCCACCGTCGCGCTCGCGATCCGTACCGGCGCCGCCGCGAAGGTGTTGTCGAACCGCAGCCGCACCCGCGGCCCGCCCGCCGACGTGTGCACCACCAGCCGCAGCGTCCGGTCGCTCCACGGCCCCACGGTCGGATGACCGCCCGTCGCGGCCGCCCAACTGCCCGTCCAGCCCCGGTTCGACGCCCGCACCGCCAGCGCGAACACATGCAGGCCGGACGCGCGCGGCAGCCGTACGGAAGACACCTGGCGCCCCGGCAGCAGCGGCACCGTCACCACGTACAGCCGTGCCCGCTCGGAGATTTGGCCGTCGCGCGTGTTGACGTGCGGCAGCGAGACCGCCTTCGTGGCGAGCGGCCCGGTGCGCCAGTCGGGGACGGTCAGCCGGTACGAGGAGCGGGCGCCGTTCATGTACGAGACCGTGCCCGTGCCGCTCGCCTCGCCGCCGCCCGTGCCCGCGACCAGGAAGGCGAGGGCGTCGCCGCGCCCGCTCACGCGCACCGCCTGCCCGTCGGCCCGCACGTTGTCCGGCTCGCCCGGCTGCCGGTTCGGCCAGGTCAGCCGGGCCCCTTGGACGGTGAGCGTGCGGCCGGGCGTCCAGCCCGCCGCCGCCAGGTCCTGCGCCGACAGTGAGGCACCCGTGCCGTCGAGGTCCGCCGTGTCCGGGTGGGCGTCGTCGCTGACCGCCGAGCCGTCGAAGAGCCGCTCCAGCGGCAGCGGCCCGCCAGGGGGCGCCGCCTGTGCGGCTCCGGCGGGCACGGTCACGGCGCACAGGGCGAGCATGGCGACGGCGACTGCCGGGAGTCCTCGCCTCAAGGGCCGTGGGCGCACGTCCGGACTCCCTCACTGCCGGGGTACTGACGTCACGACAGTAGCCACAGGTGAAGGAGGTGCACAGGTGACACTCAGGCCAACCAGGGGCGGCGCCGTGGGCACCGTGCGCGCCCTGTGGTGCCAGGCCGTGGACGATGCGAGGCTGAGCTTATGAACATCCCTTTCCTCGGCAGGCGACGCGACAGTCCCCCGGTGCGCGACCCGGAGGGCCTCGCCGAACTCCTCTCCGAGTGCGAACTGCTCCGCTCTCAGGCGTCCCGGGCGGGCGTCCAACTGGACGACTCCGCCGCCTCGTTGGAGGCGCTCGACCAGCTGCTGCCGCGCTGGCGGGACGATGCCGAGGTGCTGCCCTGGCTGGGCAACGACGCCGGCCTGTATCTGGGCACCGTGATCGTGCGCACCGTGCCGGGCGCGGTCTGGGAGATCTCGCCGGACGACGAGCCCGTCGTGCGACTCGCCTCCGGCCGTGAGTTCGACGTCGTGACCTCCGGCCACGAGTGGGCCGCGAGCGGCGTGCCCGAGCTCTCGCAGCGGTACGCCGAGGTCGCCGAGGTATGAAGCGCAGACGTAAATACGGCTAATGCCCGAAAAGTGCGTGTCGTGTATTAACTCCACCTTTATGTGGATAGTTTGCGGCAACCACGACACCGCTGAGAGTGGGTAGGGCTGCGTATGGCCGTCGATCCGTTGATCGAACTGCGGGAAGTCAACAAGTACTACGGTGAGCTGCATGTTCTGCAGGACATCGATCTCACCGTCGGCAAGGGGGAGGTGGTCGTGGTCATCGGCCCGTCCGGGTCGGGAAAGTCGACGCTGTGCAGAACGATCAACCGGCTGGAGACCATCCGGTCCGGCACGATCCTGCTCGAAGGGCAGCCGCTGCCCGAGGAGGGCAAGGCCCTCGCGCGACTCCGTGCCGATGTGGGCATGGTCTTCCAGTCGTTCAACCTCTTCGCCCACAAGACCGTCCTGCAGAACGTCTCGCTGGGCCAGATCAAGGTCCGCGGACGCAAGAAGGACGACGCCGACCGGCGCTCCCGTCGCCTCCTCGACCGCGTCGGACTCGCCGACCAGGCGCCCAAGTTCCCGGCACAGCTCTCCGGCGGCCAGCAGCAGCGCGTGGCCATCGCCCGCGCCCTGGCGATGGAGCCCAAGGCGCTCCTGTTCGACGAGCCGACCTCCGCACTCGACCCGGAGATGATCAACGAGGTCCTGGAGGTCATGCGTCAACTCGCCCGCGAGGGAATGACGATGGTCGTCGTCACCCATGAGATGGGCTTCGCCCGCTCCGCCGCCAACCGCGTCGTCTTCATGTCCGACGGCCGCATCATCGAGGACCGCACCCCCGAGGAGTTCTTCACCGCCCCGCGCACCGAGCGCGCCAAGGACTTCCTGTCCAAGATCCTCAAGCACTGAGCGGGAGGAAGTCGTGTCCTCGGACCTCGACTACGATGTGCGGTTCATCCCCGCATCGGCGGCGACCCCGACGGACGCCGCCGGATGGGGATCCCCCCACGGTCCTTGACGAACCGTAGGGGGCAGCAGTCACGGAGCCGTACCCGGCCGGTGGCAGCCGGAGATCACTGCTCGCGCAGCGGGATCGACACGTACGACGGGTCGTTCGCCGGCGAGGAGAAGGTCAGCTGCGCGCCGGACGGGTTGTGCTCGATGTAGAGCGGGTCGACCGTGTCGACGACCAGGGCAAGACGGTGCCCTGCCGGGACGTCGTAGGCCGTGGAGAACAGCTCCAGGTCGAGACCGAACGGCTTTCCGGGCGTGAGCCCGTGGAAGGTGTACGGCGCGTTGCTGACCAGCTTGCCGAGGCCGAGCGGCCCCACGTCGTAGAGGTAGGCGACGAGGGTGCCGCTCTCCTTGGTCGGAGTGACCGTGGTGTGCAACTCGGCCGTACCGCGGATCTGCTGGGCCGTGGCGTACTTCTCCGACTGCCATACGGCGGCCCAGCGGCGGGGGAGCAGGGGGATGGAGGCCATCGGGGGCAGCTGGGCCACCTGGTCGAGGATGCTGGAGAGGAAGACGATGCCGCCGTCGGCGCCCGAGTCGACGTTCGTGTGGATCGTGGTCGTGCCCGCGAGGGCGATCTTCCGCTCGGTCGCGGCGACCGACTTCCAGTCCGGATAGCCCTCGTAGCCGCCCGTGGAGCGGGACTTGAGCTGCACCGGCGCCTCGCGGTCGATGCCGTTGTCCACGCCCTTGAGGTAGTGGTCGAACCAGCGCTCGGTGTCCGTCCAGACGTCGTTGGGCAGCCCGAACAGGCCCGTCAGCTCGGCGGTCGCGTGGTCGCCGGGGCGGAACTCCAGTCTCTTCGGGCCGGTCAGCTTCTCGTAGAAGTCCGCGTACTGGTTGGCCGGGAAGATCGTGTCGCCCCAGGAGTTGGCGAGCATGAGGGCCGTGCCGTTCTTGTTGAGCTGGTCCACGTATGTCCCGGCCGAACGTTTCTTCCCCCAGTTGATGATGTCCTGTTCCTTGGACAGGTTGGAGGCGTAGAAGTCGTTGAAGATCTGCCGGATTTCGGGGCTCTGACGGCCGGTGACGAGGCTCGCGCCGTCCAGCAGGCCGGCCGCCTGGACGTGCTGGGTGCGGCCGGAGTAGATCGAGCCGATCAGGTCGGCCCAGCCGCTCAGCGCCGCAACCGCCTTGATCCGCTTGTCGTGCGCGGCGGCGAGCAGGCTGATGCCGGCGCCGTACGAGACGCCGCCCATGCCGATGTGCTTCGAGTCCGCGGGGGTGTTGGCGAGCGCCCAGTCGATGACCTTGGAGGCGTCGGCTATGTCGGGCGGCCCCGCCACTTCTATCTCGCCGCCGGACTGCCAGAAGCCGCGCACGTTGTAACTGACCACGACGTAGCCCGAGTCGGCGAGCTTCTGGGCCTGTGCGAGGTACTCGACCTGGGGCAGGCCCCAGCTCGTGGGGAGCACGAGCAGCGGGTAGCGGCGCGAGCCGTCGGCGCCCGCGGGCGTGATGACGTTCGCCTTCAGGACGGTGCCGCCGTCGCCGGTGATGTCGACGAAGCGGACGGCGCTCGCCGCCTGGGCGGCGGGGGCGACTCCGAGGACGCCACCGGCGATCAGTGTCGCGGAGACGGCGCCCACGGCGGTCGTGCGCAGGGCCTTGCGATGATGTCCCACGGGTCACTCCTCACTCGTGTCAGTGCAAAGTGACCGAACGGTAACCTCGCCCCTTTACCGGAGGTAACCCGTCGGTAAGTTACGTGGGAGTAACGATTGTTGTGGTGTGAATGAATTCAGGAGGCCCGGTGCGAGTTGCGGGGAGCCGCAGGTGTCGGCAGCGGTGTCTGCGCCGCCCGTGTCACGTCCGCGACCAGCTCGGCGACGTCCGGGCCGTACGCCTGTGAGTTGACCACCTTCAGCAGGAGCACGAAGGCGCTGTTGCCGTACTTGCGGGCCAGTCTTTCGTGGTTGCGGGCGAGGTAGCGGGTGGCTGCCTGGTTGGTGATCGCGGTCTGGCCGCAGAACAGGAAGACGGGCCGGCTCAGGCCCGGCTGCCCGGCCGTGAGCCGGGCCAGCAGTACGTGTTCGGACAGGCCCTTCTCCATGCGGTAGCGCTCGCTGCCGATCTGGAACGCCAGCCGGTCCGGGCCCGGTTCCGGGTCGGTGTTGACGCGCACCCCGGGCAGCATGGCGTGCATGTGGGCCGCCATGCGCCGGTTCGAACTCGGGCCGCCGACGCAGAACTCGGTGCGCTCGCCGAAGCCCTGCCGGGCCGCGTCCTGCGTGACCACCTCGGCGTTCGCGCCGCAGTCCTTGATGAGCGCGGAGAGCTCCAACAGTGCGAACACGTCGTAGCGGTGCACCGCGAGGTCGGCGCTGGCTGCGTCGCGGTTGACGACGAGCAGCGACTCGGAGTTGTCGGGCAGCCCGAAGAACGCCTGCTTGCGGCGGAGCTTCCGCCGCCACAGGTAGGTACGGGCCAGCCAGCCGAGCGTGGCACTGATGCCCGCCGCGACCACGCCCAGGACGATGTTGCGCACGTCGTCATTCATGGGCGCGCATGGTAGCGGGCCAACGCAAACCCGTGTTCGACGCGGCCTGTCATGCCTTCCTGACGTGGCCATGGTGATGGCATAGGCTGCGCGAACGGCCCTTCAACGGAGGTACGGATGCGTCGCCCAGTCGCGCGGAAACTGTCGGTCCTGGCGGTCTCGGCCGCCGTGGTGTCGGTCGGGGCGGCGGCGCCACCTGCCGCACCAACGAGCAGCACCCCTGCCAAGGTTCCGGTCGCCGTCGGCTACGGCGGCGCGGTCGCGAGCGTGGACGCGGACGCCTCGGCGGCCGGCATCGAGGTCCTGAGGAAGGGCGGCAACGCGGTCGACGCGGCCGTCGCCACCGCCGCCGCGCTCGGCGTCACCGAGCCCTACTCCTCCGGCATCGGCGGAGGCGGCTACTTCGTCTACTACGACGCCAAGTCCCGTACGGTGCGCACGATCGACGGCCGTGAGACCGCGCCGCTGACCGCCGACTCCAACCTGTTCATCGAGAACGGCAAGCCGCTCGCCTTCGCCGACGCCGTCAGCAGCGGTCTGAGCGTCGGGACGCCCGGCACGCCCGCCACCTGGCAGACGGCGCTCGACAAGTGGGGGAGCAGAAGACTCGGGACGGTGCTCAAGCCGGCCGAGCGGATCGCGCGCGACGGGTTCACGGTGGATGACACCTTCCGCTCGCAGACCGCCTCCAACGAGACCCGGTTCCGCTACTTCCCCGACACGGCGAAGCTGTTCCTGCCGGGTGGGCAGCTCCCGGTGGTCGGATCCACCTTCAAGAACCCCGAACTGGCCCAGACCTACGAGGAGTTGGGTAAGAAGGGCGTCGGGGCCATCTACCACGGCGACCTCGGGGACGACATCGTCGACACCGTGAACAACCCGCCCGTGGACCCGAGTTCGGGCTGGAACGCCCGGCCGGGCAAGCTGTCCGACAAGGATCTCGCGGCCTACCGTGCCAAGCTCCAGGCCCCCACAGAGACGTCGTACCGGGGTTTGAAGGTCAACTCGATCGCGCCCTCGTCCTCCGGTGGCACGACGGTCGGGGAAGCCCTCAACATCCTTGAGCACACGGATCTTTCGAAGGCGAGTGAGGTCCAGTACCTGCACCACTACATCGAGGCCAGCCGGATCGCGTTCGCGGACCGCGGGCGCTGGGTCGGCGACCCCGCCTTCGAGGACGTACCGACGAAGGAGCTGCTGTCGCAGAAGTACGCCGACTCGCGGGCCTGCCTGATCAAGGACGATGCGGTGCTGACGAGTCCGGTGGCGCCGGGGGATCCGCGGAACCCGGCTTCCTGCAACACCGGTGGTACGGCGGCTCCGACGACGTACGAAGGTGAGAACACGACGCACCTCACGGTGGCCGACAAGTGGGGGAACGTCGTGTCCTACACGCTGACGATTGAGCAGACCGGGGGCAGTGCGATCACCGTGCCCGGGCGTGGGTTCATCCTCAACAACGAGTTGACGGACTTCTCGTTCACGCCGGCCAACCCGGCCGTGCACGACCCGAACCTGCCCGGGCCGGGCAAGCGGCCGCGGTCTTCGATCTCGCCGACGATCGTCCTGGACAAGCACAACCGGCCGGTGGTGGCGGTGGGTTCGCCGGGTGGGGCGACCATCATCACGACCGTGCTGCAGGTGCTGACCGAGTTCCTCGACCGTGGGCTGCCGCTTGTCGATGCGATCGCCGCGCCGCGGGCCAGTCAGCGGAATGCTGCGCAGACCGAGCTGGAGCCTGCGCTGTACAACGACACGAGTGCCAGTGGGCTGAGGGCTCAGCTGGAGGCCATCGGGCACTCGTTCAAGCTCAACCCCGAGATCGGTGCCGCGACCGGTGTGCAGCGGTTGCCGGGTGGGAAGTGGCTGGCGGCGGCTGAGACCGTGCGGCGGGGTGGTGGATCGGCTCAGGTGGTGGATCCGGCGCCGTAGCCGTCACAACTCGGGAGCGGGCGTCGCAGCTTCCGTACGGAATGCGAGACGCCCGTCCTCGACGTCCACCGTCACCGTGCCGCCCTCGGCGATCGTGCCGTCCAGCAGCAGGCGCGACAGCTGGTTGTCGACCTCGCGCTGGATCGTGCGGCGCAGAGGACGGGCGCCGTACTCCGGCTGGAAGCCGCGTTCCGCCAGCCAGTCGACCGAGGCGTCGGTGAAGTCGACCGTGACGCCCTGTGCGTGCATGAGGCGGCGGGTCTTCTCCAGCAGCAGGTTGGTGATCTGGCGGAGTTGGTCGCTGGTGAGCTGGCGGAAGACGACGATCTCGTCGATGCGGTTGAGGAATTCCGGGCGGAAGTGTTCGCGCAGGGGGCGGAGGATCTGTTCGCGGCGTGCCTCCTCGTCGGCTTCCGCGCCGCCCGCCCCGAAGCCGATGCCGGCGCCGCGGCGGGTGATCGCCTCGGAGCCCAGGTTGCTGGTCATGACGATCACCGTGTTGGTGAAGTCGACCGTGCGGCCCTGGGAGTCGGTCAGGCGGCCGTCGTCCAGCACCTGGAGGAGGATGTTGAAGACGTCCGGGTGGGCCTTCTCGACCTCGTCCAGCAGGAGGAGCGAGTACGGGTGGCGCCGTACGACTTCGGTGAGCTGGCCTGCCTCCTCGTGGCCCACGTAGCCGGGCGGGGCGCCCACCAGGCGGCTGACGGTGTGGCGCTCCTGGTACTCGCTCATGTCCAGGCGGACCATGCGTTCCTCGCTGCCGAACAGGGACTCGGCCAGGGCGCGGGCCAGTTCGGTCTTGCCGACGCCGGTCGGGCCGAGGAAGAGGAAGCTGCCGATCGGGCGGTCGGGGCTGGCGAGCCCGGCGCGGGAGCGCATGACGGCCTCGGAGACCACGCTGACGGCCTCGTTCTGGCCGACGACCCGCTGGTGGAGGTGTTCCTCCAGGCCGAGCAGCTTCTCCTTCTCCTCCTGGGTGAGGCTGGCGACCGGGATGCCGGTCTGCCGGGACACGACCTCGGCGATCGCCTCGGCGGTCACCTCCAGCTGGCCCTCGTCGGCCTCGTCGCCGCCCGAGGTGTCCGTGATGCGCTGCTTCAACTCCGTGATGCGGTCCCGGAGTTGGGTCGCCGTCTCGTACTTCTCGTCGGCGACCGCCTGGTCCTTGTCGCAGGTCAGCTGCTCGATCTCGCGCTCCAGGGCCCGTACGTCCGTGCCCTTGGTACGGGCGCGCAGGCGTACCCGGGCGCCGGCCTGGTCGATCAGGTCGATGGCCTTGTCGGGCAGGCGGCGGTCGGTGAGGTAGCGGTCGGAGAGTTCCACGGCGGCCACCAGGGCCTCGTCGCTGTAGCGGACCTGGTGGTGGGCCTCGTAGCGGTCGCGCAGGCCGCGCAGGATCTCGATGGTGTCGGCGACGGACGGCTCGGGCACCAGGATCGGCTGGAAGCGGCGGGCCAGCGCCGCGTCCTTCTCGACCCGGCGGAACTCCTCCAGGGTGGTCGCGCCGACGATGTGCAGTTCGCCGCGGGCCAGCGCGGGCTTGAGGATGTTGCCGGCGTCCATCGCGCCGCCGCCCTCGCCGCCGCCACCGGCGCCGACGACGGTGTGCACCTCGTCGATGAAGACGATCAACTGGTCGGAGTGGGAGCGGATTTCGCCGACGATGTTGTTCAGGCGTTCCTCGAAGTCGCCCCGGTAACGGGTGCCCGCGACGACACCGGTGAGGTCGAGGGCGACGACCCGCCGTCCGATGAGTACGTCGGGCACGTCCCCGTCGGCGATCCGTTGTGCCAGGCCCTCCACGACGGCGGTCTTGCCGACGCCCGCGTCCCCGATCAGCACCGGGTTGTTCTTGCCGCGGCGGGAGAGCACCTCGATGGTCTGCTCGATCTCCTGGTCCCGTCCGATCACCGGGTCGATACGGCCCTGCCGGGCCAGGTCGGTGAGGTCGCGGCCGTACTTGTCGAGGGTCGGGGTGCCGGTGGAGCGGGGCCGTTCGCTGCGGGGCTGCGTGGTGTCCGCGGGTGTCTCCGGCGGCAGTGCCGAGGGCGCGAAACGGGCCGCGTTGAGGATGTGGCCGGCGGCCGAGTCCGGGTTCGCGGCCAGGGCGCTGAGGACGTGTTCGGGGCCGATGTAGCCGGCGCCGCTCGCCCGCGCCAGGTCGTGCGCGTCCAGCAGGGCGCGCTTGACGGCCGGGGTGAGGGAGAGCGAGGTGGGTGGCGGTGCCTGGTCCGGGGTGTGCTGCACCGGGCCGGAGCGCTCGTCGATCTCCGAGGCGAGGGAGTCGGGGTCCGCGCCGGCGCGGCTGAGGAGGCTGCGGGTCGGCTCCGTGGCCAGCGCGGCCCGCAGCAGATGTTGGGTGTCCAGGTCGCGGCTGCCGTGCTCGGCGGCGTACTGGGCCGCGCCGCGGACCAGTTCCCGGGCGGGCTGACTGAGCAGCCTCCCGATGTCGATCTGTCGGGGGCCCTGGCGCGGGCCACCGAAGAAGCGGGCGAGGAATTCTCCGAAAGGATCCGATCCGAAGTCGCTTGGACCGTTGAATCCGCTGGTCATGAGCGTTCGTTCCGTTCCGGCGTCCCGCGCCTGACGGGACGCGCTCGCTGATCGACGTGCCGGTCCACGCGGGTGCCCCTGCAAGGGCCCGGTTACACCACCTTCGGACCGGTTACACCACCTTCGCACGACCGCCCGAGGGGGGCACCTCCAGGAACACGGGCAGTTCTCCCACGGGCAGGACGGCATCGGCCCGGGCAGCCAGTTGGGGGTCGTGCGTGATCAGGAACGTGGTGCGGGACGCGATGAGGCGGCGCAGCGGATCCATCACCCGCCGGGCCGAGTTGCCGTCCAGGCCGGTCGTCGGCTCGTCCAGGACCAGGACCGGGGTGTCCCGTACGAGCGCCCGCGCGATGGCCACCCGGCGGCGCTGACCGCCCGACAGCTGCCGTCCTCCGGGGCCCACGGGGGTGTGGTAGCCCCGGGGCATGCGGCGGGCGAAGCCGTCCACGTCGGCGAGCTCGGCCGCGCGGCGGATGCTGTGCTCGTCCGCGCCGGGGCGGCCGTAGGCGATGTTCTCGTGGATCGTGCCGTCCAGCAGCATGGGGTCCTGGGGGACCAGGGTGATCAGCTCGCGGAGCTTGCGCAGGGGGAGGGTGGCGATGTCACGGTCGTCCAGGAGGATGCGGCCCTCGGTGGGGTCGTAGAAGCGCAGCAGCAGTTTCGCCAGGGTGGACTTGCCCGCGCCGCTCGGGCCGTCGACGAGGACCAACTGGCCCGGGTACGCGGTGAAGTGGAGGCCGCTGACGATGCGGCGGTCGCCGCCGGGGTAGGTGAAGCCGACGTTCTCCAGGGTCACGACGCCTGGGCCGCTGCCGTGCGGTGGGCCGGTGCCGCCCTCGGTGCGGGGCGTGCTGCGGCTGACGGCGGGGCGGGTGTCGAGCACCTCGAAGAGGCGTTCGCAGGCCGCGGTGGCGGAGGAAATGCTCACGGCGAGGCCGCCGAGGGACTGCACCTGCGGGTAGAGGTGGCCGAGGTAGGCGGCGAAGGCCAGCAGGCCGCCGACCGTCAGCCGGTCCTCGGCTATCTCCCAGGCGCCCGCCCCGACGACGGCCAGCACGGTCACGGACTCGACGACGTTGGCGAGCGGCAGGTAGGCGTTGGACAGCCGGGCGCGGTCCAGGCTGCTGCGCATCCGGGCGGCGCCGCGCCGGTGCACCCGCAGGCGCTCGGTGTCCTGCCGGTTGTAGGCCTGCACCACCGGCATGTTCAGGAGGTTCTCGTCGAGCGCGTCGACCAGCTCGCCGTAGCGGTCGCGCTCCGCACGGGACAGCGCCCTGATCGGGCGGGACAGCCGGCGCGTGGCCAGCCACAGGACCGGGGCCGCGGCGAAGGTCAGCAGCGCCAGCTCCCAGCGCAGCCACAGCGCGGCGCCCGCGAAGAACAGCAGGCTGACGGCGGTGTTGAGCAGCTGCACCGGGCCCGAGGCGACCACGTGCTCCGCCTCGTCGATGTCACCGGTGAACCGGGCCAGCAGATCGCCCGGCGGGTTGTTCTCGTAGTAGTGCGGGGGCAGCCGCTGCGCGTGCTGGAAGACCTCGTCGCGGCAGCGCAGCCGGAAGCCCTCCTCGGCGCGGCTGGTCAGCTGATGGGCCGCGAACGTCACGCCCGCGCCCAGCAGAGCCACCGCGAACCATAATCCGGCAGGTTTCCAGAATTTCTCCGGCTGCGCCGAAGTGAGCACCGTGTCGGTGAGATAGGAGAAAACCTGAATTGCCGCAGTGTCGCATCCGACGGAAATCGTCTGACACAATACGGCGGTCCAGAGGTGAACTCTTTCCGGCCGGGTGAGCGGCCACAGTCTTCGAAAAGCAGCCGCCGGTGAGATCTTCGCGTGCCGCCGGAACATCGCCTTCCTCCCGCCTCGGGCGCGGTCCGGGCGAAGGGCATCCCTTCGCCCGGCCCGCGCCGCACGATCAGCGTCCGGCGTCGTTCGGCCGGGGCGGGCGCGGCCCCTGCGGAGGCGGCGGGGGAGGTACGGGGCGCCGCCGCGGGGGCCGGGGGACCGGTACTCGCATGCGCACGTTTTCCATGAGAACTCCTTCGCTGATTGCAGCTCATTACAGCTGATTGCCGGCGGCTATTTATCCGCCCGTCTCGGACATGTATACGGGCGGCCCGCCCGAGCCTGCTCAGCGACCCAGGGAATTCATGGAAAAGACGTCGATCTGCATGCGGTGATTAGAAGGGCTCAGGAGCAAGCTGTGTTAATGCTTTGAATTGCGCTCGGTGAGGATCCGTGGCCCCGCATCCGTGATCGCCACCGTGTGCTCCGCGTGGGCCGCGCGGGAGCCGTCGTTCGTGCGCAGCGTCCAGCCGTCCGGAGCCGCGTGGTAGCCGTCCCGTCCGCTTCCGATCACCATCGGCTCGATGGCGAGGGCCATGCCGTGGCGCAGCGGCATTCCGCGGCCGGGCCGGCCCTCGTTCGGCACCCCGGGGTCCTCGTGCATACGGCGTCCGATGCCATGTCCGCCGAAGCCGTCCGGGATGCCGTAGCCCGCCGACCGGCACACCGAACCGATGGCGTGCGCGATGTCGCCGATGCGGTTGCCCACGACGGCCGCCGCGATGCCGGCCTCCAGGGCGCGCTCGGCCGTCTCGATCAGCCGTACGTCCGCCGGGCGCGGGGTGCCGACCGTGAAGCTGATCGCCGAGTCGCCCACCCAGCCGGCCAGTTCGGCGCCGCAGTCGATGGAGACCAGGTCGCCGTCGCGCAGGCGGTAGGCGGTCGGGATGCCGTGCACGATCGCGTCGTTCACCGAGGCGCAGATGACGGCGGGGAAAGGGAAGGGGGCGAAGGAGGGGCGGTAGCCGAGGAAGGGCGAGGACGCGCCCGCCCCCCGCAGCACCCCGCGTGCCACCTCGTCCAGCTCCAGCAGGGAAACGCCCACGTCGGCGGCGTCCCGTGCGGCCGTCAGGGCCCGCCCGACCACCTGTCCCGCCGCGTACATGGCGTCGATCGATGTGTCTGTCTTCAGCTCCACCATGCCAATTACTATACCGGTATTACAATGACGGCATGGTGCGCACCCCTCTCACCCCGGAAGAGCGCGAACGCGGCGAGCGTCTCGGGCGGTTGCTCCGCGAGGCCCGTGGCGGGCGGAGCATGGCGGACGTTGCGGCTCAGGCGGGTATCTCCGCGGAGACGCTTCGCAAGATCGAGACCGGACGGGCGCCGACCCCGGCCTTCTTCACCGTCGCTGCGCTCGCCCGGGCGCTCGGGCTGTCGATGGACGAGTTGGTGGAGCGGTGCGCTTTGCTGGCCGTGTGACGCACGTCGGGCGGGATCCGGCGCACATCGGTCAAGATCGCGTAATGAAGGGTCCGCGCGCCCGTCGAAAACTCCCCGTAGCGCGCCCGTAACACGACTGGTGTTGCCTTACGGACCGGAGTGCTCCGGTCTGGCGGGAGTTGAGCGATGGCTGTGGATCAACTCCCGGGCAGGTTGCGGGAGTTCGTGGACTACCTGGACCGCCTGCTGACGCGCCTGGATCCGGGTGGCGGCTGGTGCGCGGTGTTCTGGCAGCGCGATCCCGAGGGTATGCGGGCCTGTCTCGAGGGGCGTGAAGTGCCGCCCTGGGACGTGCTGGAGGCGCTGCTGCAGGATCTCGCCGCGGAGTACGGCCCCGGTGCCGTGGCCCAGGAGAAGGACCGGGCCCGCGCCCTGCACTCGGCAGCGCTGGCCGCGTTCGACGCCCGGCCGGGCGGCCGCGACGCGCTCGGCGACCGGCTCGACGTCATGCTCCGCGAACAGCGCTACGCCGCCGAACGCCAGGCGGAACTGGGCCGTCTGCTCGCCTCCGCGACCACCCGGCAGGAGGCCGACGCCATCCGCCTCGACCTCGCCTGGGCCCGCGACGACCACGAACGGGCCACCGCCCGCTGCGCCGAACTCCGTGCCCGCATGGCCGACTTGGACCACCGCACGGCCGGCGGCCAGGCGGCGGCGATCCGCCGGGGTCACCTGGGAGAGGGGGCCGTGTACCGGATCGACCGGGACTTCGCGGCGGACGAGGCGTCCTCGGGCGACGGACGGCCTTACGACCACGGCGCTGCGGGTATGCAGCGCGGTTCATACGCCCCTGAGGCCCAGGCCGGGTCGGACCATCCGTACGGGGCAGCTACTCCGGGCACGCCGCAGTACCGTGGCCCGTTCGAGGCCGCGAACCAGGGCGGAGCACAGCACCGCGGCTCCTTCGAAGCCGCAAATCCAGCAGCGCCGCAGCGTCCCGTCTCCTACGGCGGCGAATTCCCGGACCCGGCCCCGCAGCCGTCCGGCCCTGGGCAGCACATACGGCAACAGGCCGCACCGGAACCGGCACCCGCCGAATCGCCCACCCGGGATCAGGCGGCCCACCAACAAAAGGCCCCCAAGCAAGCGGCCCCCAAACAGCGCAAACGCCGCCGAGGCAGTGCCCGCTTCGCCGGCATGGTCGAGGAAGAGGCCGCCCCCGTCGTCGTACCGCCGACCGCCGATCCCACCCTGCCGACGCTGCCCGCCCCGGCCGCCGCCACCGGCCGCAACCCGCGCGGAGCCCGGTTCGCCGGGGCCGCCGAGGTCGTGGAGGCGCCGGTGCAGCCGGAGCCCGCGCCGTTGGATGCGGAAGGGCCGCGGGAGGTCGCCGGGGCCGTGCAGACGCTGGTGCGGCTGCGCACCGAGGGGCGCACGGGCGAGGCGCACGCGCTGCTCGTGGAGGCCGCCCACTGGCCCGCCGCCCGGTTCCCGCTGCTCGCCGCCGGGCTGCAGCGCGCGGGGCTGGGCGCCGACTGGGCGACCCTGCTGTGGGAGGCCGCCTCGCTGCCCGCCGACAAGCTCGTCGCCGCGGCGGACGCCCTGGTCGCGGCCGGGCGCGGGGAGGACGGGGAGCAGATCCTGCGGCAGGGCGTCGCCCGTCCGGCCACCGAGATAGGGCGGGCCGTGCTGGGGCTGGCCGAAGAGGGCCGTCGCCGCGAGGTGCGCGCACTGCTCGACGCGTACGTCCGCGTCCGTACGCCCGAGGAGGCGGCCCGCAGCGCCGAACCCGACCCGCAGGCCCTCGTGCCGCTGCTGCTCGAGGCTGCGCAGGGTGTTTCGGACGAGCGACACTGGGATCTGGTGCACGCCCTCCGGGTCGCCGGTTTCGCCGCCTGACACAACCCCTTCCACTCCCTCACCAGCAACTCCACTCACCCACAGGAGTGCGAAACGTGATCGACTCCGCGGGTTAACGGCGATGGTCTTGGCAAGGCTCTCCCGGAGGCTTACGTTCATCCCTCTACGGCCTGCATCTACGGGCGTAGAGGCTCTGACGACCCGCCGAAGGAGCAGCTCATGGCCAACGTCGTACGCGCCGCTCTGGTCCAGGCCACCTGGACCGGCGACACCGAGTCCATGGTGGCGAAACACGAGGAGCACGCCCGCGAGGCGGCCCGCCGGGGTGCGAAGGTCATCGGATTCCAGGAGGTCTTCAACGCCCCGTACTTCTGTCAGGTCCAGGAGCCCGAGCACTACCGCTGGGCCGAGCCCGTGCCCGAGGGACCGACCGTGAGTCGTATGCAAGAGCTCGCGCGCGAAACGGGCATGGTGATCGTCGTGCCGGTCTTCGAGGTCGAGCAGTCCGGCTTCTACTACAACACCGCGGCCGTGATCGATGCCGACGGCACCTTCCTCGGCAAGTACCGCAAGCACCACATCCCCCAGGTCAAGGGCTTCTGGGAGAAGTACTACTTCAAACCCGGCAACGTGGGCTGGCCGGTCTTCGACACCGCCGTCGGGAAGGTGGGCGTCTACATCTGCTACGACCGCCACTTCCCCGAGGGCTGGCGGCAACTCGGCCTCAACGGCGCCCAGTTGGTGTACAACCCGTCGGCCACCCACCGCGGTCTCTCCTCCTACCTGTGGCGGCTCGAGCAGCCCGCCGCGGCCGTCGCCAACGAGTACTTCATCGCCGCGATCAACCGCGTGGGCCAGGAGGAGTACGGGGACAACGACTTCTACGGGACGAGCTACTTCGTCGACCCGCGCGGGCAGTTCGTGGGTGACGTCGCCAGTGACAGCAAGGAGGAACTCTTGGTGCGGGACCTCGACTTCGACGTGATCGAGGAAGTGCGGCAGCAGTGGGCGTTCTACCGGGACCGTCGTCCCGACGCGTACGAGGGGCTGGTGCAGCCGTGAGCGACCTGTACGCACGCCACCGGTCCGTGCTGCCCGACTGGCTCGCCCTCTACTACGAGGACCCGCTGGAGATCACGCACGGCGAGGGCCGGTACGTCTGGGACTCGGACGGCAACAAGTACCTGGACTTCTTCGGCGGCATCCTGACCACGATGACCGCGCACGCGCTGCCCGAGGTCACCAAGGCGGTAAGCGAGCAGGCCGGGCGGATCCTGCACTCCTCGACCCTGTATCTCAACCGCCCGATGGTCGAACTCGCGGAGCGCATCGCCCAGTTGAGCGGCATCCCGGACGCCCGGGTCTTCTTCACCACCTCCGGCACCGAGGCCAACGACACCGCGCTGCTGCTCGCCACCACATTCCGGCAGAGCAACACCGTCCTGGCGATGCGCAACAGCTACCACGGCCGCTCCTTCAGCGCGGTCGGCATCACCGGCAACCGCGGCTGGTCGCCCACGTCCCTGTCGCCGCTGCAGACGCTGTACGTCCACGGCGGCGTCCGCACCCGCGGCCCGTACGCGTCCTTGAGCGACGACGACTTCATCGCGGCCTGCGTCGACGACCTGAAGGACCTGCTCGGCCACACCCGCCCGCCCGCGGCCCTGATCGCCGAGCCCATCCAGGGCGTCGGCGGCTTCACCTCCGGGCCGGACGGCCTTTACGCCGCCTTCCGCGAGGTCCTCGCCGAGCGCGGCATCCTCTGGATCGCCGACGAGGTGCAGACCGGCTGGGGCCGCACCGGCGACCACTTCTGGGGCTGGCAGGCACACGGCCGAAGCGGCCCGCCGGACATCATCACCTTCGCCAAGGGCATCGGCAACGGCAGCTCCATCGGCGGTGTCGTGGCCCGCGCCGAGATCATGAACTGCCTGGACGCCAACAGCATTTCGACGTTCGGCGGCACCCAGATCACCATGGCGGCCGGCCTCGCCAACCTCAACTACCTGCTGGAACACGATCTGCAGGGCAACGCCCGGCGCGTCGGCGGACTGCTCATCGAGCGGCTGCGGGCCGTCGCGGCGCAGGTTCCGCACGTACGGGAGGTGCGCGGGCGCGGGCTGATGCTCGGCATCGAGCTGGTGAAGCCGGGCACGGACCAGGCCGACCCGGACGCGGCGAGCGCCGTGCTGGAGGCGACCCGCGCCGACGGGCTGCTCCTCGGCAAGGGCGGCGGCCACAACACCAGCGCCCTGCGCATCGCCCCGCCCCTGTCCCTCACGGTCGCGGAGGCCGAGGAGGGCGCCGCGATCATCGAACGCGCTCTGAGGAGCCTCCAGTAGCAGTGGATTGAGCAAGGGAAACACGCCATGACCACCACCTTCGGGACCCTCGAACCCGCCCTGTCGGTACGCCAGGTGCTGACCCTGGAACGGGTGCTCGCCGGGGAGCCCGAGGTGGTGGCCGGCGCGGCCCAGCTGGACCGGCCGGTGCGCTGGGTGCACGTCGCCGAGGCGCCCGACGTGGGCGTCATGCTCAGCGGCGGCGAGATGGTGCTCACCACCGGCGTGCTGCTCGCCGGCGACGAGGAGAAGCAGGCCGAGTACATCCGGTCCCTGCACCGCGCGGAGGCCGCCGCCGTGGTGCTGGGCCTCGGGCGCGCCTTTCCGGCGCCGCCGGACGTCATGCGCCGGGCCGCCGAGCGGTGCGGGCTGCCGATGGTCGTCCTCCACCGGCCCTTTCCCTTCGCGGAGTTGACGGAAGAGGTCCAGGCCCGGCTGATCCGGCGGAAGTTCGCCGCCGTCAGCCTCTCGGAGTCCGTACGGACCGCTCTCACCGGGCTGATCACGGCAGGCGCCCCGCTGCAACGGCTCCTCGACGAGGTGGCCCAGCACAGCGCCTGCCCGGTCGTCGTCACCAACCTCGCCCACCGGGTCCTCGCCACGGCGGGGGAGCGGCCGGCCGTGGACGACGTGCTGCGCGACTGGGAGCGCATCTCCCGGCAGGCCGGCGGCAGCGAGGGCGACGGCTGGATCCGCGCCGAGCTGGGCGGGCGCGGCGAGCGCTGGGGCCAGATCGTGCTGTGCGGCCACCGGGGCGACACCGCCACCGGACGCCTCCTCGCCGACCGGGCCGCCGAGGCCCTCGTCCTGCACCGCATGCTCGGCGGCAACTCCGCGCACACCTGGGAGGAGCAGTCGGCGCAGAGCCTGCTGACCGACCTGGTCAGCGGTGTCGTACCGGCACGGCAGCTGCTGCCCCGCGCGCGTGCCGCCGGACTGCCCGTCAACCGGCGCACCTTCGTGCCCTTGGTCGTACGGGACGGCGACCTCGCCCAACTCGACCGCGTACTGAGGATGTTGGGACTGTCCGGCCTCGTCGCCGAGCTCGCCGACGAGGCGACCGCGATTCTCCTCAGCCTCGCCCGCGACCAGGACGCCGAGGCGCTCACCGCGCACTTCGCGGGCAGGCTGCGTACGGAATCGGGGTCCACCAGGACGGTCGTGGCAGCTGCCGATCCGCGCATCGCCTGGGACGACGTGCCGGCCGGACTGCGCGAGGCGCAGCACGTGGCCGACGCCGTGGCGGACTCCTCGGCCGCCCTCGACCTCCCGGCCGTCGTACGCCTGAAGGACGTACATCTGCGAGGGCTGATCCGGCTGCTGCGGGACGATCCTCATGTGCAGTCGTTCGCGGAGCGGGAGCTGGACGGGCTGCTGTGCTCGGCCGACGACGACCTGCTGTCCGTGCTGCGGACCTATCTCGCCACCGGCCGCAACAAGTCCCGCACCGCCCAGCTGCACCATGTCTCCCGGCCCGCGCTCTACCGCCGGCTGGAGGCGATACAGGGGCGGCTGGGTGTCGACCTCGACGACTTCGAGCAGGCTGCCTCGGTGCACATCGCGCTCCTCGCGCACGACGCGCAACAGGGGTGAAACATGCCACGACCTGGGAAAACGGCGGTGAAACATGGGCCCACAAGAGGGTGACACCGTGGCACGCCGTACGCCCGCAGACGTGACACGCTGCAACTCAAAGCCGGTTTTCGGACTTCCTAGTCTTCTGGGGCGGGCGTCAGAAGTGCCGTCTGCCCCGCGACGCCCGGCACGCACTCTCGCCGCACCGCGCACAAGCCCAAGTACATCCAGTACGAGGGCTTGCGCGCGGCACGCCGAGAGCACGCACCGGACGCCGCAGGGCCCGCCCTTCGGGCGGACGACGACACTTCCGACGCCCGCCCCAGCACACCGAGCGACCGGAGGTCCCGATGAGCAGAGTGATTCGTGCCGCCCTCTTCCAGACCGCGTGGACGGGCGACAAGGAGTCGATGATCCAGGTACACGAGCAGGCGGCCCGCGACGCGGCCGCGCAGGGTGCTCAGGTCCTGTGCTTCCAGGAGCTGTTCTACGGGCCCTACTTCTGCCAGGTCCAGGACAAGGCGTTCTACGAGTACGCCGAGCAGATCCCGGACGGCCCGATCGTCAAGCGCTTCCAGGCGCTGGCCAAGGAACTGGGCCTGGTCCTGATCCTGCCGATGTACGAGGAGGAGCAGCCGGGCGTCCTCTACAACACCGCGGCCGTGATCGACGCGGACGGCTCGTACCTCGGCAAGTACCGCAAGCACCACATCCCCCAAGTACCGGGATTCTGGGAGAAGTTCTACTTCCGCCCCGGCAACGTCGGCTGGCCGGTCTTCGACACCGCCGTCGGGAAGATCGGCGTCTACATCTGCTACGACCGCCACTTCCCGGAGGGCTGGCGGGCGTTGGGCCTCGAGGGCGCCGAGATCGTCTTCAACCCGTCGGCCACCTCGCGCGGACTCTCCCGCTATCTCTGGCAGTTGGAGCAGCCGGCGGCCGCCGTCGCCAACGAGTACTTCATCGGCGCGATCAACCGGGTCGGGGTCGAGGACCTGGGCGACAACGACTTCTACGGGACCTCGTACTTCGTGGACCCGGAGGCCCAGTTCGTCGGCGAGGTGGCGAGCGACAAGGAGACCGAACTCGTCGTCCGCGACCTGGACCTGAACAAGCTGCGCGAGGTCCGCGACCGCTGGCAGTTCTTCCGCGACCGCCGTCCCGACGCGTACGCCCCGCTGACCGCTCCCTGACCGGCGTCGTGCACTCCCGCAGGTCCGGTGCACGGGGATCGGGCCTGCGGGGCCTCGGGAGCTTCGAGCAACGTCCGTCATAAGGAGAGGGAGAATGAGCAGCCGTACCGTCATCCGTGGTGGCCTCGTCATCACCGCGTCCGACGAACTCCACGCCGACGTCCTGATCGAGGACGGCCGTATCGCCGCCCTCGCCGCGTCCGGCACCCCGGCCGCCGAGGCCTGGACGGCCGAGCGCACCATCGACGCCACCGGCAAGTACGTGATCCCGGGCGGCGTCGACGTCCACACCCACATGGAGCTGCCGTTCGGCGGCACCTTCGCCTCCGACACCTTCGAAACCGGCACCCGGGCCGCCGCCTGGGGCGGTACGACGACGATCGTCGACTTCGCGGTGCAGAGCGTCGGCCACTCCCTGCGCGAGGGCCTGGACGCCTGGCACGCGAAGGCCGAGGGCAACTGCGCGATCGACTACGGCTTCCACATGATCGTCTCCGATGTGAACCAGGAGACGCTCAAGGAGATGGACCTGCTGGTCGAGGAGGGGGTCACCTCCTTCAAGCAGTTCATGGCCTACCCGGGCGTCTTCTACTCCGACGACGGCCAGATCCTGCGCGCCATGCAGCGCTCCGCCGAGAACGGCGGCCTGATCATGATGCACGCCGAGAACGGCATCGCGATCGACGTACTGGTCGAGCAGGCGCTGGCCCGCGGCGAGACCGACCCGCGCTACCACGGCGAAGTGCGCAAGGCGCTGCTGGAGGCCGAGGCCACCCACCGCGCCATCAAGCTCGCACAGGTCGCGGGCGCCCCGCTCTACGTCGTGCACGTCTCGGCGATGGAGGCGGTCGCCGAGCTGACCCGGGCGCGCGACGAGGGCCTCAACGTCTTCGGCGAGACCTGCCCGCAGTACCTCTTCCTGTCGACGGACAACCTCGCCGAGCCCGACTTCGAGGGCTCGAAGTACGTGTGCAGTACGCCCCTTCGGCCGAAGGAGCACCAGGCCCAGCTGTGGAAGGGCCTGCGCACCAACGACCTGCAGGTCGTCTCCACCGACCACTGCCCCTTCTGCTTCGTGGGCCAGAAGGAGCTCGGCCGCGGCGACTTCTCGAAGATCCCCAACGGCCTGCCGGGCGTCGAGAACCGTATGGACCTGCTCCACCAGGCCGTCGTCGAGGGCCACATCTCGCGCCGCCGCTGGATCGAGATCGCCTGCGCCACCCCGGCCCGCATGTTCGGCATGTACCCGAAGAAGGGCACCATCGCCCCGGGTGCCGACGCCGACGTCGTCATCTACGACCCGAACGCCGAGCAGGTCATGTCCGCCGAGACGCACCACATGAACGTCGACTACTCGGCCTACGAGGGCAAGCGCACCGCCGGGCGGGTCGAGACCGTCCTCTCGCGCGGCGAACTCGTCATCACTGAGCGGGAGTACACCGGACACGCCGGTCACGGCGTCTACACCCCGCGCTCCACCTGTCAGTACCTCAACTAGGAGTGGCGCACATGGACTTCGGACTCGTCCTGCAGACCGACCCGCCGGCCTCGAAGGTCGTCAGCCTGATGAAGCGGGCCGAGCGCAACGGCTTCACATACGGCTGGACCTTCGACTCGGCCGTGCTGTGGCAGGAGCCGTTCGTGATCTACAGTCAGATCCTGGCGAACACGCAGAAGTTGACCGTGGGCACGATGGTGACGAACCCCGGCACGCGCACCTGGGAGGTCACCGCCTCCACCTTCGCCACCCTCAACGACATGTTCGGCAACCGCACCGTCTGCGGCATCGGCCGCGGCGACTCCGCGATGCGCGTCGCGGGCCGCAAGCCCAACACCCTGGCCCGGATCAGCGATGCCATGAAGGTCATCCGGGCGCTCGGCCGCGGCGACGAGGCCGACCTCGGCGGCGGCGCGGTCGTCAGGTTCCCGTGGATCAAGCCCGGCGCCGAACTCCCCGTGTGGATGGCGGCGTACGGCCCCAAGGCCCTGAAGATGACCGGCGAGGAGGCCGACGGCTTCATCCTCCAGCTGGCCGACCTGTACCTCACCGAGTACATGGTCAAGGCCGTGAAGGACGCGGCCGTCGCCGCCGGTCGCAACCCCGACGACGTCAAGATCTGCGTCGCCGCCCCCGCCTACGTCACCGAGGACGACTCGCCCGAGGCCCTCGCCCACGCCCGCGAGCAGTGCCGCTGGTTCGGCGGGATGGTCGGCAACCACGTGGCCGACCTCGTCTCCAAGTACGGCGAGCACTCCGCCGCCGTACCCGACGAACTCACCGACTACATCAAGGCCCGCGAGGGGTACGACTACTCCCACCACGGACGCGCCGACAACCCCGACACCCAGTTCGTACCCGACGAGATCGTCGACCGGTTCTGCCTGATCGGTCCGGTCGAGAAGCACATCGAGAAGCTCAACGCCCTGCGCGAGCTGGGCGTCGACCAGTTCGCCGTGTACGACATGCACGACGCGCAGGAGACCGTGATCGACGCGTACGGCACGAAGGTCATCCCGGCCGTCAACGCCTGACGACCGGGGAACCTCATAGGAACCAACCGCTCAACTCCCCATCCCCCCACTCCAGTTCTCCCCTCCCTCGCCGTCCCGGGGGAGGGGTGGCGGGGCCGGGGAGGGGCGAGCACATCCCCACGCCGCCCGGCACGCACTCTCGCCGCACCGGGCGAAGACCCAAGTAGCTCCGCTACGAGGGCCTTCGCCCGGCACGCCGAGAGCACGCACCGAACGACGCGGGAACGCACCCGCCCCTCCCCGGCCCCGCCGGCCCGCACGGCCTTTCCGGACCCACCCCTGATTGATTGGCCTGCCCATGACCGACACCGCTCCCACGGCCATACCGCCGACCGCTCAAGTCACCCTCGACGACGGGCGCGTGGAGATCGCGCCGGGGTCCTCGATGCCCAGCGGTCCGTACGCGAACGAGGACCTGCTTCCGGTCCCCGTCGAGAAGCGCACCTGGACCACGTACAACTTCTCCGCCCTGTGGGTCGGCATGGCCCACAACACGGCCTCCTGGACCCTGGCCTCCGGTCTGATCGCCGTCGGCATGGACTGGAAGCAGGCGGTGCTCACCATCGCCCTGGCCAACGTGATCGTGCTGATCCCGATGCTGCTCACCGGGCACGCGGGACCGAAGTACGGCATTCCCTTCCCGGTCTTCGCGCGGGCCAGCTTCGGCATCCGCGGTGCCAACCTCCCTGCCGTCGTACGGGCGTTGGTGGCGTGCGGCTGGTTCGGCATCCAGACCTGGATCGGCGGTGAGGCGATCTACTTCCTCGCCGGGAAGCTGATCGGCAACGGCTGGTCCGACGCCGGGAAGGTCGGCGGCTACGCCTGGACGATGTGGCTGTCGTTCGCGATCTTCTGGGTGATCCAGGTCGCCATCATCTACCGGGGCATGGAGACCATCCGCCGCTTCGAGAACTGGGCGGCGCCCTTCGTCATCGTCGGCGCGCTGGTGATGCTGATCTGGATGAGCAACAAGGCCGGCGGCTTCGGTCCGCTCCTCGACCAGCCCTCCAAGCTCGGCTGGGGCGGCGACTTCTGGAAGCTGTTCTGGCCCTCCCTCATGGGCATGATCGGCTTCTGGTCCACGCTGTCGCTGAACATCCCGGACTTCACCCGCTACGGGAAGTCGCAGAAGGCGCAGACGTGGGGCCAGGCACTCGGTCTGCCCACGACCATGACGCTCTTCGCGTTCCTCTCCGTGCTGGTCACCTCCGGTTCGCAGGCCGTGTACGGCGAGACGATCTGGGACCCGGTACAGCTCGCCGCCAAGACGGACAACGTCTTCGGTCTGCTGTTCGCGCTGGTGACCGTGCTGGTGGCGACCCTGTCCGTGAACATCGCGGCCAACCTGGTCTCGCCGGCCTTCGACTTCTCCAACATCGCGCCCAGGAAGGTCAGTTTCCGCGCCGGCGCCCTCGCCACCTGCGTCATCGGCGTGCTGATCTTCCCGTGGAAGCTGTATTCCGACCCGCAGGGCTACATCTTCACCTGGCTCGGCCTGGTCGGCGGTCTGCTCGGCACGGTCGCCGGCATCCTCATCGCCGACTACTGGATCCTGCGCCGCGGCAAGCTCCACCTCGTCGACCTGTACCGCACGGGCGGCCGCTACTGGTACGAGGGCGGCTGGAACTGGCGGGCCGTCGTCGCCTTCGTGGTCGGCGGTGTCCTCGCCGTCGGCGGCGCCAGCTTCAAGCCGCTGATCGACGGGCGGCCCATCCCGGCCCTGGAGCCGCTCGCCAACTACGGCTGGGCGGTCGGTCTGGGCACGTCGATGGTGCTGTACGTGGTGCTGATGCTGCTGCGCGGAAGGGAGCGCCTGGAGGCCTGAGCCTCCCGCATGCGAAGGGCAGCCGGTCTTACTGGCTGCCCTTCAGTGCTGTCACGGCGTCCTTCGCCGCCTTGATGGCGCCCTTGTTGATCTCGTCCGTGCTGGGCGCCTTCTTGTTCTCGAAGTCGCTGCCGTTGTACGTGGTGACCACCAGGACATTGGACACGAGGGCGACGACCTCGCCCTCGCGGGTCTGCTGCTTGTCCTCGGTGGTGAGGTTCACGACGGAGTAGCCCGAGTCACCCAGGCCCGGAACATCCCCTCCGCCGCTCTTCTCCGCAAGGCGATTCTTGTACGCCTTCTGTGCCGCTTCGTCCGAGTCCATGACCTCGAAGGAGACGTCCAGCCAGCGGTAGTCGTACCCCTTGAGCGCGTTCCAGGAGCAGGTGCGGCGCAGCTTGGAGTCGGTCGACTGGATCTCCTTGCCCGCCGTCTTGGCGCCCGGGACAAGCGACTTGATCGTCTTCACGGCCACGCTGCCGCAGGGTGCGGGAGCGGCGTCGTACGACTTGGACACGGCCGTCGCCGACGGCGCGGAGGGCGATGAAGTGCCCGTTTTGTGCCCCTCGTTGTGCGCGTCGGCCGGCGTCGCGGGACCGGACGACAGCGCCCAGCCCGCCGCGGCGAGTACGACGACGGGTGAAAGTCGCGCGGTCAGAGCGAGCGGCAGAGGAAAATCGCGCACGGGCACACTTCTCGGTGGGGGACGGTGTGCGGAGGGGTCCGCACTGCGGACGGGGCGCCAGTTTCACATGACTCCCTGTGAGACGGAAGCGGAAACTCGCTCCGTGCCCGCGCGGTCACTGAGGCTCACGAACAGGTGCCCCAAGAGTGAGCGCCGCCTCGATGCGGTCGACGGCCGCAAAGGCCCCGTACGCGACAAGGCGGACCAGCTGCTCGTCGTTGTGCCACGGCATGTGCCAGGCGGCCACGTCCTCGTCCGTGATGCGGTACGGCGCGAGCGCGGCCAGCAGTGCCAGGCGCGCGCCGGGCCGCTCCCGCCGGTTCGGGAAGCCGCGCAGCACGGCCGACGGGTGCGTCCCGTCCCACTCCTGCAGGGTGTGCCGTACGAGGACCCGGTCGCCGGGGTCGAGGAGGCCGGCGCCCGCCAGGGCGGCCTCGCGCAGGGCCGCGTAGGCGGGGCTGACGGGCGTCCCGGTCGCCCAGTCCGGGCCCGGGCCGAGCGTGTCGAGCAGGGGCAGGGACGCTCCGGGCTCGGCGCTGCGGCGCACGGTGCGGCCCAGCACGCGCCCGGCGAGGCTGCGCACGGCCCGGAACCGCTGGGCGCCGCCCGGCAACAGTTGTTCGTTCAGCAGGGCCGAGGCGATGCGGTTGATGAAGTGGAAGGCGAGCGCGGTGCCGAGGTAGGCGGGTGCGTGCTCCTCCGGGAACGGGTACGGCCGCAGATCGGCGCCCGGAGTGCGGGTGGCGAGGCCCCAGTCGAGCACGCGCGTGTGCTCCTCGCTCTGCGGATCCTCGCCGCGGGCAAGCTGCTCGGCGAGGGCGTGGTCGCCGGTGGCGTGCAGCAGGACGGTGTGCGCGTCCACGCAGAACGGGCACCGGTTGGCGAGGGACACCCCGAGCGCCGCCAGCTCCTTGCCGGTGCGGCTGCCGGTGCCGGCGATGAGCGACTCGCGCATCAACGCCCAGGCGGGTGCGAGGAGTTCGGGTGCGGAGGACAGGACGACGAAGGTGGCGGGCCGGTCGATGCCGAAGTCGACGGCGATCTGCTCGTAGACCTCGGCGACCTTGCCGGTGGCCGACTTGGGCGACGGCGGCTGCGTGAAGCGGAACTGTGTGGACATGGCGGCAGCATGCGCGGTGGGGGCGGCCGAAATCGTCGTACGGGCGGAGGCAGTCGGGAGTACGACGGCGGGGCCGGCGACCCCACGGAGTACTGCGCCGGGAGTAGTCGCCGAGCCGTCCACAGGTCTGACGCCGTTGTCGGTGCCGCCGTCTACTGTGCGTGCATGAGCGGGTACTCGGTCACACGCAAGGGGCTCGCCGACGCGGCACTGGCGGTCGTCGTCGGCGCGATCGCCGTGACCGTGGCCGCCTTCGACGCGGACACGATGCCCGTCGACTACGTGTTCCTGGCGCTGTCCTCGGCGGCCCTGGCGTTCTACCGAGTGGCCCCGCGTACGGCACTCGTGTTCGCCACGGCGGGCGGTGCGGCCTACGGGCTGCACGCGCACCCGGGCCCGGCATCCGCCCTGACCGTCTTCGTCGCCGTGGCGACGGCGGCCAGTGCGGGACACCGGGGCTGGGCCGCCGCGGCGAGCGGTGTGTTCCTGGCGGCGAACCTCGCGACGGGCCCGACGACCCACGACGTGGTCGAGCGGACCGCGCTGCTCGCAGGCTGGTTCCTGTGCGCAGTGGTCGTGGGGCAGGCCGACCGCAACTGGCAGGCGTATCTGCGCCAGACCGAGCAGCGCGCCATGGAGGCGGAGCGGACCAAGGAGGAGGCGGCCCTGCGCCGCGCGGGCGAGGAACGGCTGCGCATAGCGAGGGAGTTGCACGACTCGCTCACCCACAGCATCTCGATCGTCAAGCTCCAGGCGGGAGTCGCGGTGCACCTCGCCCGCAAGCGCGGTGAGGAGATACCGCCCGCGCTGCTCGCCATCCAGGACGCGAGCGGCGAGGCGATGCGCGAACTGCGGTCCACCCTGGAGATCCTGCGCACCGACGAGCCGACCGGCACGCCCGCGCTGCTGGTGGAGCGGGCCTGCGCGGCGGGCCTCGCCGTCGACCTCACGGTCAGCGGCGCCGAACGGCCCCTGCCGGCGACGGTCGACCGGGCGGTGTACCGCATCGTCCAGGAGGCCCTGACCAACGCGGCCCGGCACGCGGGAGCCGCCAAGATCGCCGTCCAACTCGCCTACAGCGAGGACGACTTGACGATACGGGTCGAGGACGACGGAACCGCCGACCCGTCCCGCCCGCCTGCACCGGGCGTGGGCCTCACGGGCATGCGCGAACGCGTCGCCGCCCTCGGCGGCACCCTGGACGCCGCCCCGCGCGACGAAGGCGGCTTCGCGGTGCGGGCCCGGCTGCCGCTGCGGGAGGCGGGATGAGCATGGGCGCGGGGGAGGCGCAATGACGAAGGGTGCGGGGGAGGCGTCATGACCAGTGGTACAGGGGAGGCGTCATGACCAGGGTCGCGCTCGTCGACGACCAGGCGTTGATGCGTGCCGGGTTCCGGGCGCTGCTGGAGGCCGAGGACGGCATCGAGGTGGTGGGTGAGGCGGCGGACGGCGAACAGGGGCTGGCGCTCGTTCGCGCGCAGGTGCCGGACATCGCCCTGATCGACGTACAGATGCCGGTGATGACGGGCATCGAGGCCACGCGCCGGATCGCCGCCGACCCGGCCCTGGTGGCCGTACGCGTGGTGATCCTCACCAACTACGGCTTCGACGAGTACGTCTTCGAGGCGCTGCGGGCGGGCGCGAGCGGCTTCCTGCTCAAGGACACCGAACCGGCCGACCTCCTCCAGGCCATCGACGTCGTGGCCCGCGGCGAGGCCCTGCTCTCCCCGTCGGTCACCCGCACCCTCATCGGCGAGTTCGTCTCCCGGCCGCCCGACCGGGCGACGGCCCCCGGCCTGGACTGCCTGACGCGCCGCGAACGCGAGGTCACGGCGCTGGCCGCCCGCGGTCTGAGCAACGAGGAGATCGCCGCGCACATGGTCATCAGCCCGTTCACGGCGAAGACGCACATCAGCCGGGCGATGACGAAGCTCGGCGCGCGGGACCGGGCCCAACTGGTGGTGTTCGCCTACGAGTCGGGGCTGGTGGCTCCGCGCTGCGGCACATAACCCGTTGCGGTGCGTGCACGGTGATCAGCAACCTGGGGTGATGACGGAGACGACACGCGCGCAGGGCCCGGCCGTCCACGAGGCGATCCTCGACTACTACAACCGGGGCAAGGAGGACGCCCGCCTCAGACAGGGCGGCGCCCCCGCCGGGCGGCTGGAGTACTGGCGTACCCAGGACGTGCTGCGGCGGATCCTGCCCGCGGCGCCCGCGCGCGTGCTCGACGTCGGCGGCGGCAGCGGTGTGCACGCGGAGTGGCTCGCGCGGGACGGGTACGGGGTCGAACTCGTCGACCCCGTACCGCTGCACGTCGAGCAGGCCTCCCGGCTGCCGGGGGTGACCGCGCGGCTCGGCGACGCCCGGTCCCTGGAGGCGGAGGACGCCGCGTACGACGCGGTGCTGCTGCTCGGCCCGCTGTACCACCTGCCCGAACGGGCCGACCGGGTACGGGCGTTGGCGGAGACGCACCGAGTCGTCCGGCCCGGTGGTCCGGTGGTCGCGGCCACCATCAACCGGTACGCGGGCCTGCACGACATCCTCCGGGAGGAGCGCTACTTCGACCCCGCGCAGCGCGCCCGCACCGACGCGGTCAGCGGCCACGGCCGGCACGGCACGGAGGGCGGCCTGTTCACCGTCGCCTACTTCGCCCAACCCGCCGAGGTCCCGGGCGAGTTCACCGACGCCGGACTCCTCACGGAGGGCCAGTACGGCCTGGAGGGTGTCGCCTGGCTGATGGGCGGTGTCGAGGACTGGCTGGACGACCCGGAGCGACGGGAGGCCGTCCTGTCGGCCACCCGCCGCATCGAGTCCGAGCCGACGTTGCTCGGCGCGAGCGGACACCTGCTCACGGTGGGCAGACGGCGGCCGTGAGCAGGCGTCCTCGGTGTCGCCAAGCGCTCCGCTGGAAGGACGGTGATGAACCTGCGGGCCGGTGGGGGCTGGTCGCGCAGTTCCCCGCGCCCCTTGCGGGGCGCGGTACCCGTAGCGGACTTCACCCAGACCGCTTAGGCGGCCGTACCGCCCGCGTAGTCGCTGTTGAAGGTGGTCTCGATGGTCGTGGCCACGGACTGGGCGACCCCGGTGCCGGTGAGGATGATGCCCAACTCCCTGTTGTTGGACAGGGAGTTGCTGCTGATGTTCATGGAGCCGGCCTCCACCTCCTGGGTGGACAGCCCGTAGTCGGCGACCATGGCCTTGGCGTGGATGTAGAAGCCGTCGGGGTCGGAGTAGCCGACGACGGTGCCGCCGGCCGCCTCGATCTCGGAGACCTCGCTGGAGTAGCTCGACGGGCTCTCCAGCACCACCCGCACGGTCACGCCCGCCTCCGCTCTCGCCACGATCGCGTTGACCACCGTGCTGTCGCTGAACTCCAGTTCCTCGACGTCGAGCGTCTTGGTCGCGGCGTTGATCACGGACAGCAGGCGGCTGCGGGAGTCGGTGGGGGACCACAGGAGGTGGTCGCCGTCGGTGGGGGTGATCGAGGTGCCGGCGTAGTCCGCGTTGAAGACCTTCTCGATCGCGGCGACATCACGGGTGTCGTCGGTGAAGACACCGTAGTCACGGCCCGTCGCGTAGTACTGCGAGGTCAGATTGCCGGTCAGGATCAGTGACTTGGTGCCGTCCACCGTGATCGTCTTCTGGTGGGTGTAGGTGAAGGTCGACGGCGACCACACCACCCCCACGCCCGCGTTCGTCAGCGCGGTGTACGCCGAGTTGTTGGCGGTCTTGTGCTGGCGGTCCAGGACCACCCGTACGGTGACGCCCTTGTTCTTCAGGGCTATGAGGTCGTTGACGGCCGTGGTGTCCTCGAGCTCGTACATCGTCATGTCGAGCGATGTGGTGGCCGAGTTGATGAAGTCGTAGATCGTGGGCTCGCTGCTGCTGAGCGAGAAGGCGAAGGCGGAGTAGCTCGCGGCGTTCGCGGGGACGGCGGTGGCGAGCACGGCGGCACCGGCCGCCAGGGCGACACCCGCGCGGCCGAGGACCTTCCACAACATGCGTGACTCCTAGTCGAGTTGATGCCCACGTGGGGGGTGGTGAGCGTGGGCATGACACCACGCGCGTAGAACGCGGAGGAAGGGAAGGTGGGTGAACTCGGTATTACCCAGCGGCCGTACAGCTGGACAAAGGGGACTTCATGCAGATGGGAGGCGGTTCATGCACTGCCCGCGGGATCGCAAAATCTTCGTAGGCCCCGCTCTTCGCAGGCCTCGAGGCGTGGAATGAAATGCTCGGCAGGCGTGATCGCTTCGGACCGTCCGGGGCACCCGACCAGCGAGGTGAGAGATGCAGTTCACCACCCGGCCCACCCTCCAGGGCACCTTCGGCATGGTGTCCTCCACCCACTGGCTGGCCTCCCAGTCGGCGATGGCCGTGCTGGAGGACGGCGGCAACGCGTACGACGCCGCCGTGGCGGGTGCGTTTGTGCTGCACGTCGTGGAGCCGCACCTCAACGGGCCCGCCGGTGAGGTGCCGATCCTGCTCGCCCCGGCGGGCGGCGAGGTGCGGGTGCTGTGCGGACAGGGCGTCGCGCCCGCCGGAGCGAGCGTCGCGCACTACCGGGCGCTCGGCCTGGACCTCGTCCCCGGCACCGGACCGCTCGCCGCCGCCGTGCCGGGAGCCTTCGACGCCTGGATGCTCCTGCTGCGCGACCACGGCACCAAGCCCCTCGCCGACGTCCTCAAGTACGCCATCGGATACGCCGAACACGGGCACGCGCCCGTGGAGAACGTCGGCGCGACCGTCGAGTCCGTACGGAAGCTGTTCGAGACGGAGTGGACCTCGTCCGCGGACGTGTACCTCCCGGGCGGCCAGGCTCCGCACCCCGGTGAGCTGCTGCGCAACCCCGCCCTCGCCGCCACCTGGAAGCGGCTGCTCACCGAGGTCGACGGGGCCGGTGACCGGATCGCCGAGATCGAGGCCGCGCGCGAGGTGTGGCGCTCCGGCTTCATCGCCGAGGCGCTGATACGCCAGTCCGAGCGCCCCACCATGGACACCAGCGGCGAGCGCCACACCGGCACCCTCACGGCCGCCGACCTCGCCGGCTGGTCCGCGACCTACGAGACCCCGGCGACATACGACTGGAACGGCTGGACCCTGTGCAAGGCGCGCCCCTGGAGCCAGGGCCCGGTACTCCTCCAGCAGCTCGCGCTGCTCCCGGCGGAGCTGCCCGGATACGGGACCGCCGACTACGTCCACCTGCTGATCGAGGGCTGCAAGCTTGCCATGGCCGACCGCGAGGCCTGGTACGGGGACGCCGCCGAGGTGCCGCTGGACGCGCTGCTCTCGGCCGACTACAACGCGGCCCGGCGCGACCTCGTCGGCCGCGTGGCCTCGTACGAACTGCGCCCCGGCAGCCCCGACGGGCGCACCCCGCGGCTCAGCGGGCACGCGCACGTGGTCGTCGGCGACGACCCGGGGTTCGACCCGATGGGCGCCGGTGAGCCGACGGTAGCCAAGCCGCCGACGTCCCCGGTACCGGGCGAGCCACGCGTGCGTGCCGGAGAAGACGTGCCACGCGCGCGTGGCGGAGAACCGGAGGTGCGCGCCGACGGCGCCACCCGTGGCGACACCTGCCACCTCGACGTCGTCGACCGCTGGGGCAACATGGTCGCGGCCACGCCCAGCGGAGGCTGGCTGCAGTCCAACCCCGTCGTGCCCGAACTGGGCTTCCCGCTCGGCACCCGGCTGCAGATGACCTGGCTGGAGGAGGGCCTGCCGAACTCACTGACGCCCGGCCGCCGCCCCCGCACCACCCTCACGCCCTCCCTCGCCCTGCGCGACGGTGTGCCGGTCATGGCCTTCGGCACACCCGGCGGCGACCAGCAGGACCAGTGGCAGCTGCACTTCTTCCTCGCCGTAGCCCTGCGCGGGCAGGTCCGCGGCGGCCTCGACCTGCAGGGCGCGATCGACGCCCCGAACTGGCACAACGACAGCTTCCCGGGCTCGTTCTACCCGCGCGGCATGCGGCCGGGCAGCGTGACCGTGGAGTCCCGCATGGACGCCGGCGTAGTCGGGGAACTGCGCCGCCGTGGTCATCACGTCACCGTCGGTGACCCCTGGTCCGAGGGACGCCTGTGCGCGGTCGCACGGGACCCGGAGACCGGCGTCCTGTCGGCGGCTGCGAACCCGCGGGGCATGCAGGGCTACGCCGTCGGCCGCTGACCTCTCACCCAGGCCACCGACCTCGCACCCCTGGTGTTCGCGCCGATTCCACCGGGCGTCCACCGGGGGGCTGGGGTTTGTCAGTGGCGCGTGCTCTCATGGAGCCATGATCGAAGACAAGGAAACCATCGACGAGTTTCTCGCCCACCACTCGGCCGACGTGGAGGAGGCGGTCCGCAAGGCCGCCGCGGCCGAGATCATGCCGCGCTTCCGGCAGCTGGCGGCCCACGAGGTGGACCAGAAGAGCGGGCCGCACGACCTGGTCACCGACGCCGACCGCCTGGCCGAGCAGTACCTCACCGAGACCCTCCGCGCCCTCCTGCCCGGCTCGGTCGTCGTCGGCGAGGAAGCGGTCCACGCCAACCCGGCGACGTACGAGGCGATACAGGACGAGGCCCCGGTCTGGATAGTCGACCCGGTCGACGGCACACGCCAGTTCGTGCGCGGCGAGACCGGATTCTGCACGCTGGTCGCGCTCGCGCACCGCGGAGTCCTCCTCGCCTCCTGGACGTACGCACCCGCCCGGGACCAACTCGCCACCGCCATAAGGGGCCAGGGCGCCTTCCTCGACGGCGAGCGGCTCTACGCCGGCCCGCCCGCCCCCGGCCGGGACCTCCAAGTGGCCACCTCCCACCCGGACTACACGACGGAAGAGCAGAAGCGCGCCCTGCTCGGCCTGTGGACCGACGGCGTCGCACCCCGCGCCTGCGGCTCGGCGGGCCTTGAGTATCTCGCCATCGCCCGCGGCGAGTTGGACGCCACCGCCTTCTCCTGGGAGGCCGCCTGGGACCACGCGGCCGGCATCCTGCTGGTCGAGGAGGCGGGCGGCGCCCACCTGACGATCGCCGACGAGCCGTTCCGCATCACGGGCGGCAACGCACTGCCGTTCACGGCCGCCCGCGACGCGGCCACGGCCCGCCGGGTGCAGGGGATCCTGTCGGGCACGGCCTGAGTCAGGGGACTGTTGAGGAGGGAACCACCCGCCGCCGGTGACTGTCAGCGCCCCGGCATATCCTGATCCTCAGTGGCCATCGGCTGACGAAGGGGTCCGAAGGTGCCGTCGATGCTCGATGCTGTCGTAGTGGGTGCGGGGCCGAACGGACTGACGGCCGCCGTGGAGCTGGCTCGTCGTGGCTTCTCCGTGGCCGTCTTCGAGGCCCGCGACACCGTCGGCGGGGGAGCCCGCACCGAAGAGCTCACCCTCCCCGGCTTCCGGCACGACCCGTGTTCCGCGGCCCATCCGCTCGGCATCAACTCCCCGGCGTTCCGTGCCCTGCCCCTGGAGCGGTACGGCCTCGAGTGGCTGCACGCCGAGCTGCCCATGGCGCACCCCTTCACCGACGGCAGCGCGGCCGTGCTGTCCCGCTCGGTCGCCGAGACGGCCGCCTCCTTCGGCGCGCGCGACGCGGGCGCGTACCGCAGGCTGGTCGAGCCGTTCCTGCCCAAGTGGGACACCCTGGCCCGCGACTTCATGTCCCTGCCGCTGACCGCCCTCCCGCGCGACCCGGTCACCCTCGCCCGCTTCGGCCTGGTCGGCCTGCCGCCGTCGACCTGGCTGACCCGCCGCTTCCACGACGAGCGGGCCAAGACCCTGTTCGCGGGCCTGGTGGCACACGTGATGGCCCCGCTCACCGGCTTGGCGACGGGCGCCATCGGCCTGGTCTTCGCCCTGGCCGCCCACGCGCGCGGCTGGCCGGTCGCCCGAGGCGGCTCCCAGTCCATCTCGGACGCGCTCACCGCGTATCTGAAGGACCTGGGCGGCCTGGTCCACACCGACTACGAGGTCAAGCGCCTCGACGACCTGCCGCCCGCCCGCGCGTACGTCTTCGACACCTCACCCACCGCCCTGGCCCGCATCGCGGGCTTCGGCCGCTACTACGAGAGCTACAAGTACGGCCCCGGGGTCTTCAAGGTCGACTACGCGCTGGACGGCCCGGTGCCGTGGACCGCCGAGGAGGCCCGCGTCGCCGGCACCGTCCAGATCGGCGCGGACAGCGCGGAGATCGGCGCCGCCCTGCGCGCCGCCTCCAGGGAGAACCGGGCACCCGAGCGGCCGTTCATGATCACGGTCCAGCCGAGTGTCGCCGACCCCACCCGCGCGCCCGAGGGCAAGCACGTCTTCTGGACCTACGGCCACGTCCCGAGCGGCTGGACCGGAGACCTCACGGACGCCATAGAACGCCAACTGGAGCGCTTCGCCCCGGGGTTCCGCGACCGCGTCCTCGCCCGCGCGACCGCCGGCCCGCCCGAACTCGCCGTCCGCAACGCCAACTACATCGGCGGCGACATCGCCTCCGGCGCGGTGAGCGGACTCCAGACCCTCCTGCGCCCCAAACTCACCCTGTCCCCGTACACCACCCCCCACCCGGCCGTCTTCATCTGCTCCTCAGCCACCCCGCCGGGCCCCGGGGTACACGGCATGTCGGGGCACAACGCGGCGAAGGCCGTCTGGAGGAGGCTGAGGCAGACATGACGCCCACCATCACGCTCGCCAAGGGCGACATCACCCGCGAGACCGCGGACGCGATCGTCAACGCCGCGAACTCCTCCCTGCTCGGCGGCGGAGGCGTCGACGGCGCCATCCACCGCCGCGGCGGCCCCGCCATCCTCGAGGACTGCCGCAAACTCCGCGCCTCCCACTACGGCAAGGGCCTTCCGACGGGCCAGGCGGTCGCCACCACGGCGGGCAACCTGGACGCACGGTGGGTGATCCACACGGTGGGGCCGGTCTGGTCGTCCACCGAGGACCGCTCCGAACTGCTCGCCTCCTGCTACCGGGAGTCACTGCGTGTGGCCGACGAGCTGGGTGCCCGTATGGTCGCGTTCCCGGCGATCTCCACCGGCGTGTACCGGTGGCCGATGGAGGATGCGGCTCGTATCTCGGTGGAGACGGTGCGGAACGCTACGACCGCGGTCGAAGAGGTGCGGTTCGTCCTCTTCGATGACCGAGCGTACGAGGCTTTCGCCCAGCAACTCGGCTGAGTAGGCCTCGGTCGGGCAGACCCATTGCACCTGAGTCCCCGAAAAATCGGAAAGGTCGGCGTCCCAGTCTGGGACATCGGCCACGGTTGCGCCCGGATCGCGGTGGAGACCGCGCGGGCCGCGGAGACGGCGGTGGAGGAGGTCAGGTTCGTGCTGTTCGACGAGAAGGCGTACGAGGCGTTCGCCCAGCAGGTGGGTTGACCGCAGCTAGGCGCCGTCACCCAGACGAACCCCGTCGACGGCGGTGTCGAAGACCTGCCGGTACGTGTGCCAGTCGGCGTCCGGTGCCGACAGGTAGATCACGTACTGGGTGCCGTCGGCGCCGGCGAAGGCCAGTTCTGCCGCGCGGAACTTCCGTGCCCTGCCGTCGAAGGTGAACTCCCAGTACCCGGCGGGCCGTTCGCGGAAGGTGGTCTCGGCCATCCGCACCCGTTCATAGCCCGGGTTGTCGCGACGGGTCTGGTCCTCCTCCGTGTCCTTCCAGTGCCGCAGCGGATCGGCGCCCCCGAACTGGACGACGTTGACTCTGAGGCCCACCAGGCCGGACGGGTCGATGTAGGCGACTTCACCGCCGGGCAGCGTCTTGCGGGTCCAGCCGTCCCGTACGGGCACGGAGATGCCGCCGTCCGCCTGCGCGAGGTGGTATCCGGCGGGTGGTGCAGACACAGTGGGGCTTGCACTCGCGGAGGGGGAGGCGGCGGCCCCGGACGCGCGGCCGTGCAGCCCGAACGGGTTGCCCTCGAGCCACCACAGAGCGCCGCCTGCCACACAGGCGGCGAGTGCCAACGCCGAGACCGACAGCAGCACCGTACGGCGGCGGCTCCCGCTGCCCTTGCGCCCCGGAGGCGCGAGGTCGGCGGGAACCGTCGCCGTACGGGTGGGCGGATCGTGTCGAGCGGTTCGTGTGCCTGCAGCATCGGCCAGGTGGCGTTCGACCTCGTGCACGTCCATGCGCCGTTCCGGTTCCTTGACGAGCAGCCCCTCGATCACCTGGGTCAGGTGCCCGGCGTTGCGCGGGGCCTCGTAAGGGTCGGTGGCGATGGCGTACGCGGTCTCGATCGGGGTGTCGCGGCGGAAGGGGGGCCGCCCCTCGACCGCCTGGTACAGCGTCGCCCCCAGGGCCCACAGATCGCTGGCGGGACCGGGCTCGGTGTGCGTGCTCCTCAGGCGCTCGGGCGCCAGGTAACGGATGGAGCCGATCAGCTCGCCGGACTTGGTCAGCGAGGACGTTCCCGACTCCATGGCGATCCCGAAGTCGCTCAGGACGATCCGCCCGTCGTTGCCGAGCAGAACGTTTGCGGGTTTGACGTCCCGATGCAGGACCCCGGCGTCGTGCGCGGCCCGCAGCGCGGCGGCCATGGCACGGCCGATCCGGGCGGCTTCGTCGGGTGGCAGCGCGCCGCGTTCCTTCAGGACGTCACTCAGCGTGCGTGACGGGACGTACTCCATGACGATGCAGGGCAGGCCGTCGTCGTCGACGACGTCGTACACCACGATCACGTTGGGGTGGGTGATCCGGGCCGCACTGCGGGCCTCGCGGCGGGTGCGCTCGTAGAGCCTGTGGACCTCGTCCGCGTGCAGGTGCGGCGGGATGCGCAGCTTCTTCACCGCGACATGGCGGCCGAGCAGCCTGTCCTCGGCGCGCCACACGGTGCCCATGCCGCCGCTGCCCACCCGCTCCACCAGCTGATACCGGTCGGCGACGAGCCGTCCAAGATCGGACACAGCGAGATCGTCCACTTCTCCGCTTCCCGTTCGCGAACAGTCGGGGCCGACGAGGCACGATAACCCATTCGGTCGATTGCCCTGAACGAAGACGAGGCTCGTCCCGTCCTCGTTCCCGGAGTTCCCGGAGTTCCCGGAGTTCGCCGCAAGGGCCGGCTGACGCCCCGCACCCGCCGCCCGCCCCTAGGCCACGGTGATCACCAGCGCCCCGGAATGGCTGCTGCCCGGCGTGAGCGCACTGGTCGTACCGTCCACGGTCAGGCTGAGGCTCCGGCCGGGCGGTGCCTGCACCGTCGCGTCCGCGTCGACGACCAGCTTCGTCAGGTACGACGGCCCGGTGACCGTCCAGACCGAGCCCGCCCCCAGCTTCACGATCACACCGTTGTTGATGGCGGGCCGTGGGGTGTTGGTGACGTGGTTGATCTGCCGCCAGTCCGTCGAGGTGATGGTGGAGACGGCGTGCCGTGACGTCGAGGCGGAGATGACGCCCTCGATACGGCTGCGGCGGACCCGGTCTCCACGCCGTTCACGGTCAGGGTCAGGCTGTGGCCCTCCGGAGCGGTGAGGACGGCGCCCTCCTCCACGACGAGGACGTCGAGCCGGGTGACCTCCGTGACCTCCCAGGTCTCCCCGGCGGCGACGGTCCTCCGTCTGCCGGTCGCGGCGTGGGCGGTGGCCGGGGCGAGCAGCGCGGGTGCCGCGGCGACGGAGCCGACGACGAGCAGCGCCCGCACGCGCGACCGCATGGTGCCTCCGGGCATGGGCAACTCCCTTGCGCCCCACGGCAGTTCATGGGGCGATCGAGTACCAGAGGTGTGACAGGGAGTGAAGCAGCGCCCGGGATGCCGTAGAACCCCGCAGTCGCTGTGAAGCGCCGCCCGAGCCATGCTCGTCGGACATATGAACCATCCCCGGGACCGGACACCCATCCCAGGGACGGACCGAAAGTCCCCCTGAGAACGACGCCAATGGGTGACGCGGCACCCCGGATCGGCAGGCCCGCGAGGCGTTCGCCGCGCAGGCCTGCCGAGGGAGCCTCGGTCGCCGGGAACCGGTCCGGTCAGCCGTCGATGCGGTGCGTGCTCCAGAAGGAGGTCAGGTCCGTGGTCGTGGCGGCCTGCGCGGCCGTCTTGAACTCGGCCGTGGTCGAGACGCCGTACCAGTGCGAAGTGGCGTAGTCCTTCAGCAACTTGGTCATCGCCGTGTCGCCGATCAGCCGGCGCAGGTCGTGCAGGGAGCACTTGCCGTAGCCGTAGACGACGGTGGAGTAGCGGGAGGAGTGGGCGTCCCAGTAGGCCATGGAGTTGGTGATCTTCTCCGCCGACGAGGCCCACGAGACGCTGTTCCAGCAGTTGGTGCCGGTCTTGCCGAGCGCCAGGTCGGTGGCGTAGTCGGTGAACGACTCGTCCAGCCAGGGGCTGTTGTACTCGTCGTCGCCGACGATGCCGTACCACCACTGGTGGCCGATCTCGTGTGTGAGGGCGGTGGTGCTGACGAGGTCCAGGACGAAGCCCGGGTACTCCATGCCGCCGAACCAGTAGTTGTTGTCGATGACGGCGTCCAACTCGCCGTAGGGATAGGCGCCGAAGCGTGCGGCGTGGGCGTCGACCGCGGTCTTGGCGGTGCTGAGCATGGACTGGGCGTCGGCGGAGCTGATGTTCGACACGGAGTAGACGTTGATCGCGGTCCCGGCTGCCGACGTGCCGGAGATCTTGCTGAACGGTCCGGCAGCCCAGGCGAAGTCACGCACCTTGGAGGCGGTGGCGGTGGTGACCGTGCGGCCGCTGGAGCCGGGGGTGTCGGTCGAGGTGCCGGTGGCGGGCACGAGCAGTGAACTCGGGTGGTCGAGGGTCACCTTGAAGTCGGCGGCCAGGGAGTAGAACGACTCGCCGTTGTTGGTGTACGGGTCCAGGTGCCAGCCCGAGCCGTCCTTGACCGCGAGGACCGGCAGCGCGTTGCCGATGAAGCTGAACGCCCCGTCGTGGCCGAACCGGTCGGCGCCGCTGGGCACGGTGATGCCCAGGTCGAAGCCGATCGTGGCGGACTGTCCCTGCGCCAGGGGCGTGGGGAGACTGATCTGCAGGGCCGTGCAGGCGACCGACAGGGAACCCGCGGTGCCACCGGTGACGTTGCTGACCGTGATCGGCATCGACGAGCAGGTGCCGTGGTAGTTGTCCCAGAGCCTCAGGTACACCTCGCTCAGCGCCGTGGAGGAGGCGTTGGTGAAGGTCGCGCTCTCGTGGCCGGTCCATACGGTGCCGCTGGTGTTGCTGCTGAGGCTGACCGTGTACGAGGGTGCGGCCGGCGTGCGCGTCGAGTCGGCCGGCGGGGTGGTCTCTCCGGAGGTGTCGAGGGCGATGTCGTCGAGGACGAAGCTGCTCTGGAGGCTGGAGTCCTCGGTGCCGGTGAAGGCGAGGCTCACGGTTTGACCGGCGAACGCCGACACGTCCAGGGACTTCTTCACGTACCCGGTGTTCTTGTCGAGGTTCGAGTACGTCGCCAGGGTCGTGCCGCCGATCTTCGCCGTCAGCTTGTCGTACGCGACGGACGAGGTCGCCTCGGCGGTGTCGATGTGCAGCCAGAAGGAGAGGGTGGCGGTGCTGCAGCCGGACGGGATCGTGACGCTCTGGGAGAGGGTGTCGGTGTGCGTGCCGCCCGTTCCGTCCAGCCAGGCGTAGCTGGTGCCGCCGTGGGCGCTCTGGCCGGAGCGGCTGGTGATCACGCTTGTGGACGACTGGGTCCAGGACGAAGTGCCGCTCTCGAAGCCGCCGTTGGCGACCACCTGGGTCGGAGAGCAGGCCGCGGCCGCCGACGAGGCGGCGGGCGGTGCGGCTGCCGCCGGGGCGGCGGGGAGCGAGACGGCGGCCAGCGCGGCGACGGCAAGTGCGCGCGCGGCGATGGATCTGTGGGGGGTCGTTCTCACACGAAACTCCTTTGCGGCGGCCGGGATTCCGGCCTGCTCGGCGACCGTCCGGTCGGCTGGGGTGCGCCGGCGGCGGCCGTGGGCTACGTGCATCTGTTGACCGGAGCATGCCACATCGTGCGGCGCAATGGAGGTCCACCAAGTGGGCAGAGCCCGGCTTCGAGGTGGCCCGGCACTAACTCGCCGTCGACGCCGGCAGCCCGGCCGTCACCCCGTCCCGCTGGAGAACGTCCCGGCGCTGAGCCACCAGCAGAACGACGACTCCCGCACCGTCTCGGGCCCCGACTTCTCCGTCACCGTCGCCAAGGACAGCGGGCTCATCACCTCCTACGAGGCCCACGGCACCCGGCTCCTCACCACCGGCCCCACGCCCACCTTCTGGCGGGCGCCCACCGAGGAACGACCACGGCAACGGCCGGCACACCCGCAACCAGACCTGGCGCGCCGCGGGCGCCCGCCGCAAGGTCACGGACGTGAGCGTGCGCGAACTGCGCGACCGGGCCGTGGAGATCAAGGTCAGCGGCACCCTGCCGACGACCGTCGAGTCGACGTACAACCACCACCTGCACGGTCTTCGGCAACGGCGAGATCAAGGTCGACAACACCCTGCACCCGGGCGCGGCGACGCTGCCGTACGTCTCGGAGGTCGGCACGCTGCTGTTCCTCCCGAGCCGCCTGGAACACCTGCACTACTACGGCCGCGGCCCCGAGGAGAACCACTGGGACCGCCACGACGACACCGACGTCGGCCTGTACTCCGGGACCGTCTCCAGGCAGTGGACCTCCTGCACCCGCCCGCAGGAGAACGGCCACAAGACCGACGTCCGCCGGCTCGCCCTCACGGACGGCCGCGGCCGAGGCCCGCCCGTCTCCGGCGAACCGCTCGTCGAGGCCAACGCCTCGCACCTCACCCCGGAGGACCTGTCCCTCGGTGCCCGCCACGACTACCGGCTCACGCCCCGCGAGGAGGTTGTCCTGCGCCTGAACCACCGGCAGATGGGCGTGGGCGGCGACAACAGCTGGGGTGCTCACACGCACGACGAGTACAAGCTCTTCGCCGACCGCGACTACTCCTGCACATACCGATTGCGCCCGCTCACCGACGTCGGGAAGGCGCAGGAACTCTCGCGGCGGCCCGGCGCGACCGAATTCTCCGGGTAGCGCGACGGGGCCGATGCAGTGGCCCGTGCCCCCAGTTCTCAGTGTTCTCCCTGCGCGACCTCGATGCCCGCGTGCAGATCGGTCGCCGCGTCCATCGCCGCGGTCGCCGATACAGCCACGCAGGCCAGGAGCAGACCGGCCAGGGCGCGGGGGAGCAGGCGGGGAGCGGGCGCGGCGGGGTGCAGCAGGGCGGTGACACGGCGGGGGACCGGACCCGCCGTGGCCGGGAGGGACAGCCGGGGGCGGGGGTCCGCCGCACGGGCGGCGAGGGCGGCGCGGCCGACGGCTCGGGCGGTGAGCGCCCGATCGCCGGTCGCCCGCGCGGCGGACTCGTCGGCCCAGCGCTCCAGGGCGTACGACAGCGGGGCGCGCAGCCCGCGCAGGGCCGGATGCAGGGCTACGGCGAACTCGGCCGCCGCGAGGAAGAGATGGTGCCGGCCGGCGAGGTGGGCGCGCTCGTGGGCGAACAGCACCTCGCGCTCGCGTGCGCCGAGGGCACGCAGCATCCCGGTGGTGACGACGATACGGCCCGGCCGCCCGGGCAGGGCGTACGCGTCGGGCCGCTCCTCGTGCCGCACGCAGAGGTCACCGGCGCTCGACGCGCCGCCCAACTGCCGCTGGGCGGCCCGCAGTTCACGGAGATGGCGTCGGGCTCTGCGGAAGAGCCCGACGCCGAGTGCCGCCAGCGCGAGCGCGGCCAGGACCGCGGCCGGCACGGTGGCGGGCGAGCCGACGCCCAGCAGGCGCGGGGAGAGGTGGGCGAGCGCCGCGACGAACGGCAGCCGCAGGGAACCGGCGAGAGCGAGCAGCGCCAGCGCGGCCGTACTGGAGACGGCGAGGACCAGCGCGAGGGCGGTCAGCGCCCAGGCGGCCGTCCGGGGCGAGAGCTGCTCGGCACCGCGCCGGGCGACGGGCACGGTGAGCAGCGGCACCAGCAACGGCACCAGCAGCGGAAGCCACACGGCGTAGATCACGGGGCGTCTCCCGCGGTCCCGTCCCCGCCGTCCAGGAGGGTGCGCAGCAGCTGCTCGTCCTCGGGGCTCAGATCGGAGACGAAGCGGGCGAGCACGGTGCCGCGGTCCTCGTCCTTGTCGAGTTCGGCGTGCATACGGCGGGCGGTGAGACCGGGGGAGTCCTGGACCGGGGCGTAGGCGTAGCCGCGGCCCGAGCGCGCCCGGGTGACCGCGCCCTTGGCGTGCAGACGCGTGAGGATCGTGGTCACGGTGGTGCGGGCGAGACCGCCGCCGAGCTCCACCTGCACGGCACCGGGCGTGAGCGGCCCGTCGGCGGCCCACAGCGCGGCCAGCACGCTCGCCTCCAGCTCACCGGCCGGCCGCCGGTCCGCCCGTCCTCCGACCGGCTCGTCCTGCTGCCCTTCGGGCATGGAAACGCTCCTCGGCTGCTCTCATCGGTCCACCGTTCACAGTCCGATGGACCCGTCTACGTGACTGTAGTCGCTCGGTGGCTCGTGATGGCTCCCGGCGCCTCGGTGTCCGGCGGGCCCGACGCGCCGTAACGTGGTGGTCATGGCAGGCGCGACCCCTCGCGGCAGGGCCGAGCGGCGCAACCCGGGAGAGCTGGAGAGCGCGGTCCTCGCCACCCTGTGGGCGACGGACCGCCCCCTCACCCCGGCCGAGGTCCAGTCCGGAATCGAGGGCGACCTCGCCTACAACACCGTGCACACCATCCTGCGACGCCTGCACGACAAGGGCCTGGTCCTGCGCGACGCGGACGGGCGGCGCGGTGCCTACCGCCCGGTGAAGAACGAGGCCCAGATGACCGCGGACGCCATGCACCTGGCCCTGGCCCGCAACCCGGACCCGATCACCGCCCTCCAGCAGTTCGTCACGGGACTGACCCCGGAGGAGCGGACGGCCCTGCGCAAGGCGCTCCGCGAGAGGGAGGGGTGAGGGGCGGATCCGGTATCGGAGGCAAGCGGGGCGGCTCAGCGGCCGGAGGATGGGTGGCTCACCGGTGGCCGGCGGGGTGGCTCGCGGGTGGCGGGAGGGCGGGCCAGCGGCAGCAGGGTGGTGGCTCACGGGTGGCAGCAGGGCGGGCGGCTCACCGGCAGAAGGCGGGCCGGCTCACGGGTGCCGGTTCGCGGGTGCAGGCGGGCCGGCTCAGCGGAAGCAGGACGAGCGGGCGGCTCACCAGCGGCAGGCGGGTGGGCCTCAGCGGCGGCAGACGGGCGGGCTCAGCGGTGACAGACGAGCTGTGCGCCAGCAGCAAGCGGGGCCCGCCGAGGGCGATCCGCCGCCTCACGCGCTGCTCCGGTCGCCGCCCTGACGAGCCCCGGCCTCCCCCCGTCGCACCCCCGCCACAGCCCCCACCGCCCCGCACCCCAACACCACCGCCAGTGCCCCGAACCCGTACGTCAGCGTCGCCGTCGTCGCGACGGCAGCCACCAGCAACGGCCCTCCCGCGTCGCCCAGTTCGCGGCCGAGTTCCGCCGCGCCCATGGTCTGCCCGAGCCGCTCCGGCGGGGTCGTCGACGCGAGGGTCGCGAAGCCGAGCGGGGTGATCAGGCCCGTGCCGGTGCCGATGAGGGCGGCGGCGAGCAGGACGCCGACCAGGCCGGGCAGCATCGCGCAGGCCAGGCCGGCCGCCGCGAGCAGCAGCCCGGCGGTGAGCCCGGCGCGCGCGGTGAGCCGCCCCGCGTCCAACGCCCGCCCCACCCGCGGCTGTACGACCGCCGCGCACGCGGCCAGCACCGACACCGCCGCACCCGTCGCCACCGTCCCGAGCCCCGCCGCCGCCCCGGACACCGGCAGGAACCCCACCCCGACCGACAGCGCGGCGGTCGCCCCCGCGAGCGCGGCCGTCGGCACCAGAAACGCCGCCTCCGTCAGCCGCCGCGCCAGGTCCAGCACGGTCTGCCGGGCCCGCGGTAGCGGCGCTACGACGGGTACGGCCACCAGCGCCCACACCGCCACGCCGGCGCCGAGCACCGTCAGCACGGCGAACAGCAGCCGCAGCCCGCCCGCCCACACGAGCAGCCCGCCCAGCAGCGGGCCCAGTGTGTAGCCGACGGACTTGCAGAAGCCGTAACTCCCAAAGGCCCGCCCGTGTTTGGCCGCCGGATTGAGCCGGGCCACCAGCGCGGACGCGGCCGGCGAGAACGCCGAGGCCGCCGCCCCCTGCCCCAGCCGTGCGGCCCACAGCCACCCCGGGCTGTCCGCGAGGACGTACAGCGCGGACGCGACGGCGAACGCCGCCAGCCCGCCGAGCAGCACCGGCCGCGCCCCGACCCGGTCGGCCACCGTGCCGAACACGGGCTTCAGCAGCACTTCCGCGCCGTCGTAGAGCGCGAGCAGCCCGCCCAGGACGAGCAGCGAGGTGACCGCACCCTCCCCGGCACCCCCGAGGTTCGCGGCGATCCCGTGCGCCCCGAAGGCGGTGGTGAACCCGGCCGCGTACAGCGGCCACATCGACCGCTGCCGTTCATGCGCCATGGACGGCAGCGTACCCACCACACACCCACACATGAATGGCCGCTCAGGTATACGGAACCGCTGGTGATCCGGACCGCCCCAGCGCACGCCACCTTGATGTCGGATTCTCGCCAGCCCCGCCCGCCCGCATCGCCGATGCTGGACGCATGCAGAACGGGATGCACACCGACCGAGAGCGCTGCGTACGCGCCGTCCAGTCCAAGGACGCCCGCTTCGACGGATGGTTCTTCACGGCGGTCCTGACCACCCGGATCTACTGCCGGCCCAGCTGCCCGGTCGTACCGCCCAAGCCCGAGAACATGACCTTCTACCCGAGCGCGGCCGGCTGCCAGCAGGCCGGCTTCCGGGCCTGCAAGCGCTGCCGCCCCGACACCAGCCCCGGCTCCCCGGAGTGGAACCGGCGCGCCGACCTCGTGGCCCGCGCAATGCGCCTGATCGCCGACGGCGTGGTCGACCGCGACGGCGTACCCGGCCTCGCCGCCCGCCTCGGGTACAGCACCCGACAGATCGAACGCCAGCTGCTCGCCGAACTGGGCGCCGGCCCCCTGGCCCTGGCCCGAGCCCAACGCGCCCAGACGGCACGCCTGTTGATCGAGACGACCCCCCTCCCGATGGCGGAGATCGCCTTCGCCGCCGGCTTCTCCTCGATCCGTACCTTCAACGACACGGTCCGCGAGGTCTTCGCCCTCTCTCCGTCCGAACTGCGCGCCCGGCTGCCGAAGAAGAACGCCCCGTCGGCGCCCGGCGTCCTCACCCTCCGCCTCCCCTTCCGCGCCCCCCTCAACCCCGACAACCTCTTCGGCCACCTCGCCGCCACGGCCGTACCCGGCGTGGAGGAGTGGCGCGACGGCGCCTACCGCCGCACGCTCCGCCTCCCGTACGGCCACGGCATCGCGACCCTGACCCCGAAAGCCGACCACGTCGCCTGCCGCCTCACGCTCAGCGACCTGCGCGACCTGCCCGTCGCCATCAGCCGCTGCCGCCGCATGCTCGACCTGGACGCCGACCCGGTCGCGATCGACGACCAGCTCCGCACGGACCCGCTGCTGGCCCCACTGGTCGACAAGGCACCCGGCCGCCGCGTACCGCGCACGGTCGACGAGGCCGAGTTCGCCGTACGAGCGGTCCTCGGCCAGCAGGTCTCCACGGCCGCGGCCCGCACGCACGCGGCCCGCCTGGTCACGGCGTACGGCAACCCGGTGGAGGACCCGGAGGGCGGCCTCACCCACCTCTTCCCGACCCCCGAGGCCCTGGCCGAGGTGAACCCGGAGTCCCTGGCGATGCCCCGCACCCGCCGCACCACGTTCACCACGCTGGTCCGCCAACTGGCCGACGGCGAGGTCAACTTGGGCGTGGACAGCGACTGGACGCAAACCCGCGACCGCCTCCTCGCCCTCCCCGGCTTCGGCCCCTGGACGGTCGACGTCATCGCCATGCGCGCCCTGGGCGACCCCGACGCCTTCCTCCCCACCGACCTCGGAATCCGCCGCGCCGCCCAGGAGTTGGGCCTCCCGTCCACCCCGGCGGCCCTCACCGCCCGCGCGGCGGCCTGGCGCCCCTGGCGGGCGTACGCGGTCCAGTACCTGTGGGCGACGGACAGCCACCCGATCAACTTCCTCCCGGTATAAGGACGTCAGGCCAACCATGACGAAACAACACACGGTCGTCCCCAGCCCCTACGGCCCCCTCACCCTCGTCGCCGACGACGGTGTCCTGTGCGGCCTCTACATGACCGACCAACGCCACCGCCCACCGGAGGAGACCTTCGGCCTCCCGGACGACACCCCGTTCGCCGAGGCCGAGCAACAACTGAAGGCGTACTTCGCAGGCGAGTTGAAGGAATTCACCCTCGAACTCCGCCTGGACGGAACACCCTTCCAGCGCGGCGTCTGGGACCAGCTCCGCAAGATCCCCTACGGCGAGACCCGCTCCTACGGCGACCTGGCCGACGCCCTGGGCAACCCGTCCGCCTCCCGCGCGGTGGGCCTCGCCAACGGCAAGAACCCGATCGGCATCATCGTCCCCTGCCACCGAGTGGTCGGCGCGAACGGCAGCCTCACGGGCTACGGCGGCGGCCTGGACCGCAAACAGCGTCTGCTGGACTTCGAGAGCGGGAGGGCGCTGTTCTAGCCGGTCAGCGTGCGCAGCAGCGTGCCGGCGTGCTCGGCCTGTGTCGCGGGGAAAATGAACCATGAGGTTTCTGAAGCGGTCGACCTCCCGAGCGAGGCACGCCACCTACATTCCGGTCGACGACGATGAGGACGACGAAGAATCCGCCCGCGGCGGCTACGTGATCAGAGCCGAGGCGGGGGCACCGACGATGACGCTCACCGCGCCGATCCGGACCGTGCGGTCGGAGGAGTTCTCGGTCTCCGCCCCTGCGCAAGCGCTGAAGCCGGGCGTGCACTGCCTCCTCGGCGGCCCGGGCGAGCCGACCTGCGAGGTGGTCCAGGTCGTCCTGGGCGAGCCGCGGCGCATTCGGCGAGGCAGGTTCGGGACCATCGCCTCTCCTCATCCAGCGGGCACCGTGGTCACCCTGGTGACCGCCGAACGCATCGAGGACTGGTCGCAGTGGCCGTGACCGGGCCACCAGCCCTGACCTGTATGGCGCACCCCGCTCTTCCTCCCGAGTGACCCCGGTGGCGCGAGCCCCCGGATCGCTGGTGTCTGTACGAAGGAGGACCGGGCAGAAAGCGGGAGACCATGCAGCGAAAGCACGAGCGCCTCGCGACCCTGTGGGCCGCCGGGGTGGCCGGGGTGGTGTTCGCGGTCCTGATGGCCGTGGCGATCGTCCTGATGCGCATCGCTCTGCCCGGCGGTACCGGCGGGAGCGACGTGACCGCCGATGCCGGACAGCGCAGCGCCGTACGGACGGCGCTGGAGCTGCTCCCGTTCGCCGGGATTGCCTTCCTCTGGTTCATGGGCGCCCTGCGCGAGCAGGCCGGCGAGGACGAGGACCGGTTCTTCTCCACCGTTTTCCTGGGTAGTGGCCTGGTCTTCGTCGCCACCTTGTTCGGCGCCGCCGCGGCGGCCGGAACGGTGCTCGCCGAGAGCCAGCAGCACCCTCCTTTCGGCCGGCACTTCGCCTACGCCCTGCTGACCACGTACGCCATGCGGATGGCGGCGGTGTTCATCATCACGACCTCGACCATCGGCCGCCGTCGCGGCGTCCTCCCGCGCCCGCTCGTCGCCCTCGGCTACCTGGCGGGCCTCACGCTGCTGGTGGTGGGGTCCAGCGTGCCCTGGTCCGAACTCGTCTTCCCGGCCTGGGCGTTGCTCCTCAGCCTGAACATCCTGCGAGGCCGGCGTCCCGCCCCGCCACAGCCGGCCACATCGACCTGAGCCGACCGCACCGCTCACTCGAACGGTCTGCTTCTCGTCGCCGCATCCCGTCCGGCCACCGAGGGTGGAAGCAGGGGGCCGACCGGGCCGTAGGAGAGGACCGATCCCGTGGTGAGGATTGCCGTCGACCTGAACCGCTGTCAGGGGTATGCGCAGTGCGCGTTCCTCGCCCCCGAGATCTTCGCCATGCACGGCGAGGAGGCGCTGCTGTACGACCCGGAGGCCGACGAGGCGCAGCGCGCGAAACTGGCCCGGGCCGCCGCGGCCTGCCCGGTCCAGGCCATCCTCGTCGACGCGGTGGACGCACCGGCCGAGGCGGTGTCCGGTGCTCGGTGACGGAAACCTGGAACGCCTCAAACACGAGGGCCGCATCGTCGTCGTAGGCGCCTCGCTGGCCGGCCTGCGCGCAGCCGAAACCCTGCGTGCCGAGGGCTTCTCGGGCTCCCTGACCATGATCGGCGACGAGCCCCACGAGCCGTACGACCGCCCCCCGCTCTCCAAGCAGGTGCTGCTGGGCAGGGCGGCCGCCGACCACACCGCACTGCCCAGGCTCCGAACCGTCGAGGCGACCTGGCGGCTCGGCGTCCCGGCCACCGGCCTGGACATGGCCGCGCGGCGGGTGCGGCTGGCCGACGGCGACGAGGTGCCGTACGACCGGCTGCTGATCGCGACCGGGGTCCGGGCACGACCGTGGCCGCACGAGGCCGAGGCGGAACTCGACGGCGTCTTCGTGCTGCGGACGGCCGACGACAGCGCCGCCCTCGCGCGGCGGCTGGACGCAGGACCCAAGCGGGTCCTGGTCATCGGAGCCGGGTTCACCGGCTCGGAGATCGCCTCCGCCTGCCGCGAACGCGGCCTTGCCGTCACCGTCGCCGAGCGCGGCTCGGCACCCCTGGTCGGCGCGCTCGGCGGAGTCGTCGGCGCGGTCGCCGCCGAGATGCAGCGCGAGAACGGTGTGGACCTGCGGTGCGGGGTCATGGTGACCGCGCTGGAAGGCGATGCCTCGGGACGGGTGCGCGCCGCCCATCTGTCCGACGGCTCCACCGTGGAGACCGACGTGGTGATCGTCTCGCTCGGCGCCACCCGCAACACCGAATGGCTCGCCGGATCCGGACTCGGAGCGGGCCCCCGAGGCATCGCCTGCGACGCCGGCTGCCGGGCCTTCGACATCCGCGGAATCGTCACCGACGACATCTACGCGGCGGGCGACGTCGCACGCTGCCCGCACCCCCTGTTCGGCTACCAGTTCCTGTCCCTGGAGCACTGGGGCAACGCCGTCACCCAGGCTCGGATCGCGGCGCACAACATGATCAGCGAGAGCTCCGACCGCATCCCCCACATGGAGGTGCCGGCCTTCTGGTCCTCGCAGTTCGGAGTCAACATCAAGTCGGTCGGGGTGCCGTCGCTGGGTACGGAGATCCTCATCTCGCAGGGATCGCTCAAGGACCACCGGTTCGTCGGCGTCTACGGGTACCAGGGCCGCGTCATCGGCGCGGTCACCTTCGACCAGGGCCGCTGGCTGCCGTTCTACCAGGAGCTGATCGAGACCACCGCGCCGTTCCCGCCGCCGTTCCCCACGGTCGACCGGCGCTCGGACGGACAGCGGCCGCTCGACGCCGACTTCCCCGACCCGTCGGTGCCCACCCACGGCCCCACCGTGACCCTCGGCGGATACTCGCCGGCCGACCGCCGGATGACGTTCACCCCCGCGCACTGACCCGTACGGCCACGAGGACCCGCCATGACGCAATCCTTGCTGCACCAGATCCTGGACTACGCCAACCGCGCCAACCCGTACCCGATCTACGAAGAGCTACGCAAGACGCCGGTGCACCACGAAGCCGGCGGGCCGTACGTCATCAGCACCTACCACGAGATCCGCAGCCTCCTGCACGACCCTCGGATCAGCTCCGACGCCCGCAATCTGTCCTCGACCACCCGCGACCCGCTGGCCGAGCCGGCCCAGGAGGAAAGCGCCCTGCCCCCCGGGTTCCTGCGGCTCGACCCACCGGAACACGACCGGATGCGCCGCATGACGAACCGGCCCTTCGGCCCGCCGCACTCCCCGCACCGCGTCGACGGGATGCGCGCAGAGCTCCACGACATCGTCTCCGGCCTCATCGACGGCATCGCCGACCCGAGCCGGATCGACCTGGTGGAGCAGTTCTCGTACCCCTTCCCGGTGACCGTGATCTGCCGGCTGCTCGGGGTGCCGCGCGAGGACGAGGCCCGCTTCCACACCTGGGCGGACACCCTCGCGGCGAGCCTGGACCCCGACCCGGACGCGGACCCCACCGAGCGGGGCAAGGGCGCCCACGACGCCCGTATGCAGTTGGGCATGTACCTGGCCGGCCTGATCGAGGAACGCCGCAAGAACCCCGGCGACGACATGCTCTCCCAGCTGGCCACGGCCCAGGGCGGGGACGGCCCGATGACGACGATGGAACTGCTCAGCACCGCGGCACTGCTCCTGATCGCGGGGCACGAGACCACCGTCAACCTCATCACCAACGGAATGCTGACCCTGCTACGCCATCCCGAAGTCCTCGAACGACTTCGTACGGATCCGCAGCTGGCCGTGCCCATCGTCGAGGAGCTGCTGCGTTTCGAGCCACCGGTGCAACTGGTGCCCCAGCGCACCACCCTCGCCGACATCGAGGTCCGCGGTGTCACCATCCCCAAGGGCGCCTCCCTGTGGCTCGTCCTGGCATCCGGCAACCGCGACCCCCAGCGCTTCGAGGACCCGGACCGCTTCGACCCGGACCGCCGGGACATCCAGCACCTCGGCCTGGGCAGCGGCATCCACAGCTGCTTCGGCGCCCCGCTCGCCCGACTGGAGACCCAGCTCGCCCTGTCGGAACTGGCCCGGAAACTGGAAAACCCACGCCTGCTGGAGGACCCGCCCCCGTACCGCCAGAACGCCGTGCTGCGCGGGCCGCGGCATCTGCCCATCTCGTGCGACGGGATCCGCCCTTAGGGCTGCACCGTTCATCCCGAGGTGTCGTCGCAGAGGGTGGCGCCGCGGTTCGGGATCTCGAAGTCCGCTGCGGACCAGGCGGCTGCTGGCGCACCGGGCAGTCGGTCGGGAGAGGATCCTCCCGTGAGCCAGCCTCTGCCGCAGTTGCCGAAGCCCGAGGCATACGGGCGCGGACGACCAGGTCGCGGAGGTCCGCCGGCCAAGCCCTTCGGCTCGCCCTTACGACCCTGACGGGCGCGGATCGCACAGATGAGACGCGACCGTCGGCCTGGATTGAAAGAGGCCGTGCCCGCCATCGACACCCGCCCGGAGGCCCGCCCCCCACCACCCGCACGAACGGGATCTGACCGATCCGGCTCCAGGTCCTGGACCGCGGCGGGGCATCGACTGCCAAGCCTCGTCCTCGGAGACGAACCAAGCGCCGCGCTCCGCAGCGGTGCCCCTACCCGCGGTCAGGTCTCCTTCTTCCACAACTCGACGGCATCGTCCTCCCGTTCGATGGCCCGCCTGGCAGGATGCCGTCGGCTGCAGCCTTGCCGCTTCGGCAATCGCCACGTGCCCTCGACGGCGTAGGGGATCCGGAACATCCGGCCGATCAACGTTTTGATCCGCGCCGGCGTCCACCGCTGGTCCGCCCAGTCTTGGACCGGCGCTGCGCGGTCCAACTCCCGCTCCAACGTGGCGATCTGTGTTTCGCACAGCCGGGGCCGCACCGGAAAGCGGGGCCCCGCCGCGCTCGCGCCAGGCCCGGCGCCACCGCTCGCTCAACCGCAGAGCGGCAGCGACCTCGCGGTTCGTCTCCCCACCCCGATCCGACGTGGTTGAAGGGAATTGCTCCGGAGTGGCCATCGCGGTGTTGCCGCAGTGATTGAGGGGTCAATTACGCCCACCCGGGGCAAAAGTGGACATCATGCCCACCGCTCGCTAGGGTCGATTTAGGGACGCCAGACCTGTGCAAGTACCCAGTACGCAAGGGAGTTGGCGGCGGAGCTGGAATCGACCGTCTCCCCGATGGCGCACAGAGCCGTCAGCGCGAAGCGCAGTCGCCCCGCCTTCCGGACGCGCGGGGTCGGGGTCGGACTTAGCCCTCAGTGGCAGGCATATGAACTCACATGACGGTTCCATCGCACATGCGCGATTTGATGCCGTGGTCTAGCCCGGAGCCATTGGAAAGGCATTCTTCGACCGGTGGGAGTTTGAAATGCGAAATTGCAGCAGAAATAGAAGGAGGACGCTCGGCTCTGTTGCGGTCGTGGCCTCGCTGGCACTCGCCGTCCCTGTTGCGGCATCCGGCACGGCGCACGCAGCAGTGAAGGTCACCGTCAAGGGGACCGCGAGCTGTGCCAAATTCGGGGATTCGACGCCGACTCTCGTCGAGATCAAGCCCACCAAGGGAAACCCTGACTCGGACGAGCTCCCCGGGGATGACGAGACCGAACCGTACTCTGTCGTTCTGACAGGGATTCCGAAGAACGGCACGAAGGCCAAGGCCACGGTCACCTGTGTGGACAGCGACAACGAGAAGAATACGATCAACAAGACCTTCACGGTCAAGAAGCCCCCGAACGGCGCCCCGCTGGTCAAGAATTTCGGATAGCTTTCGGCTCGGAACGTCCCGCCGGTCGGCAGCCGGCGGGCGTTCTGATTACAAGGGAAGTTGGGATTCGTAGAGTCCAAGGAACAGAAGTGCGACGCTGAATTCCGGTTAGGTGCTGTGTGCATCGTGATCGAGGCTCGCGCCAAAGTGACTGCCGAATGCGGCGAATTTGTCGCGGAACAACCTGGACGTCCACAAGGCTGCCGCTCTGAGCACCCGACCTCAACCCCGGCGAAGGCACCTGGTCGCTCCTGTGACGCGGCCGACTGTCCAACCGCGCCTGCAGCACCCCTGAACCCTTCGCCCAGTGCATCCAACGCGGCCTTCGGCACGTCCAGTACCGCAGCGACCTCACAGACGGCTGCCGTGCCGAAACCGGCCTGGTCATCGGACCACCCTGACCAACGGCACGACACCACGAGTTCAACTTCAGTAGCTGCTCTGCTCCTTGAGTTCTTGCACCAACCGGGGGAGCGCTGTGCCGATCCTCTCCCGGACGACCTCGTCGGCGAGCTCGTCGTACGGCGTCGCCTCGGCGTTGACGATGACGAGCCGCGCCCCATGATCCGCTGCGACACCCGCGAGCCCGGCCGCTGGTTGGACTTGGAGGCTGCTGCCGACGGCGATGAAGATCTGGCATGCCTTGGTGATCGCTGCGGCCTCACCCAGCACCACCGGATCGAGCCGCTCCCCGAACATCACGGTCGCCGACTTGAGGATCCCGCCGCACTCCAGGCAGGGCGGATCGTCCTCCCCGGCCTCGACCCGGGCGAGCGCGTCCTCCATCGGCCCGCGCGCATGACACCCGGTACACACGAAACTCCGTGCGCTGCCGTGCAGTTCGAGCACCTTGCGGGCGGGCATACCGGCGAGCTGGTGCAGTCCGTCGACGTTCTGCGTGATGACCCGCACCGGCACCCCGGCCTGCTCGAGCTCGGCCACGGCGCGGTGCGCGGCATTGGGCTCGGCCTTCAGCGTCCGGTTCTTGCGCCGCATCTGCCAGGACCGCCGCCGGATCTCCGGATCGCCCATGTAGTACTCGTACGTCACGAGCTTCTCGGCCTCGGGATCCTTGCGCCACAGGCCGTTGGGGCCGCGGTAGTCCGGGATGCCGGAGTCGGTGGAGATACCGGCGCCGCTCAGGATGGCGACGAGGGGCTTGGTCATGTCACCGAGGGTAGGTCGGGCGCTCCGGGAGCGGCCAATGGATATCGCCGGGGCGGCCAGGCTGCTAGCGTCCCGCCATGGCCAAGGTCACCGTCTCGCTCGACGCCGAACTCGTCGTGGAAGCCATGGTGCTCGCCGGCGTGGGCAGCCCCCAGGACGCCGTCGAGCTCGTCGTCCGCGACTACATCGAGCGCGGCCACCGGACCGAGGCCCGGATCGCCGCGCGGGACGAGGCGCTGCGCGAGGTGGACGTGAAGCCCAGGGACGTCGAGGGCTGAGCCCAGCAGCCGGCTTTTGATTCTGGCCGACGAGGCTGAGCTGGCAGTCGGTCTCTGATTTCGGCCGCGGGGCTGATCCCGGCAGTCGGTTCTGATCCCGGCCGCGGGGCTGATCCCAGCAGTCGGTTCTGATCCCGGCGGTCGCGGTTGATCCCGGTCGGCGAGGACACGATTCGGCCGACCGCCGAGGCTGATCCCGGCCGACCGCGTGAGGTGCCCCCGTGGCCGTCAGCCGACCCAGTGCCGGCAGTTGACTCGATGGCCGTCAGCCGACCCAGTGCCGGCAGTTGACCCGATGGCCGTCAGCCGATCCAGTGCCGGCAGTTGACTCGATGGCCGTCAAGCGCCCCAGTGCCGGCAGCTGACTCGATGGCCGTCAAGCGCCCCAGTGCCGGCAGTTGACCCGATGGCCGTCAACCGACCCGCCGGCCCTCAGCCGACCCGCCGGCCCTCAGCCGACCCGCCGGCCCTCAGCCGACCCGCCGGCCCTCAGCCGACCCGCCGGCCCTCAGCCGACCCGATGCCCGTTCTCCAGCTCCGCCGTCCCCGCCCCCTCCGCCAGGACCTCCAGCGCAGCCAGAACGCGGCGCCCCAGCGCCCCCGGCAGGTACTCGGCCAGCTCCTCGCGCTCCACCAGCCGCCACGACAGCAGCTCCTCCTCCTGCAGCCGGATCGCCTTGAAGTCGTCCTCGGTCAGGACCCCGCCGTCGTAGAGGTAGGCCACCAGCGGCGGCCAGGTCGGCATGTACACCCAGTCCACCGCGAGAAGCCGGCCGATTGCGCGGTCGAGGCCGATCTCCTCGAGCGTCTCTCGGCGCGCGCCCTGGCGTGGGGTCTCGCCGTCGTCGGACTCGATCGTGCCGCCCGGAAGCGCCCAGCCCTCACGGTAGTTGGGCTCGACGAGCAGCACCCGGCCCCCGGCGTCGCGGAAGAGGGCGGCGGCCCCGGAGAGGACGCGGGGGAGTCCCGCGATGTACGCGGCGAAATCTTCAGAGCTGGTCATTCAGGAAGCGTAACCAGCTTGCGCAAACGCCTCTCGTCCTCGCTGCCCGGCGCGGGGAAGTGACAGATCAGGCTCAGCCAGGGGGCTTCCTCCAGCGCCATGCGCACGTACGACACCTCGAAGTCGCCGACGTCCGGGTGACGGTAGCGGCGGAAAGAGGAGCGGAACTCGACGACGTCGTGCTCCGGCCACAGCGCCGCGAACTCCGGACTGGTGGCGAGGAGTTCGTCGATCAGTTCCGTGAAGCGGGGGTTGTCGAGCTCGTACGCCGCCTGCTGGCGCAGCAGCCCGGTCAGCCAGCGCGCCTCCGCCTCCCACTCGGGCATCAGCGACCGCAGCAGCGGCTCACGGAACAGCATCCAGACGCTGTTCAGCTCGCCCGGCGCACGGTCGAGCAGCGCACGGCCGAGGATCTGCTCCTGCGCCCGGTTCCAGGCCAGGATGTCGAAGCAGCGGTCGATCACGAACGCCGGGTTGGGCAGCAGTGTGTCCAGGAACGTGCGGACCGCGTCGGGGACGCCGCGGGAACGCTCGGCCGGTTCCGGGACGGGCAGGCCCGACAGGCGGAACAGGTGGGTGCGCTCCACCTCGTCCAGCTGCAGGGCGCGGGAGAGGGCCAGCAGGATCTGCGGGGAGACGTTGATGTCCCGGCCCTGTTCGAGCCACGTGTACCAGGTCAGGCTCACGCCGGAGAGCAGCGAGACCTCCTCGCGGCGCAGTCCCGGCGTACGGCGCCGCCCACCGGGCGGCAGCCCGGTCCCCGCCGGGTCGGCGCGCTCCCGGCGCGAGCGCAGGAACACGCCGAGTGCCTTACGGCCGTGGTCCTGCCCTGCCGGTCCTGGTGTCGCTGCCACCAGTAAATTCTGCACTCTTCAACCGGCCCGCGCTCCGGCGGAGGGTGGAAGGGACATCGAACTCCCTTGTGAAAGGCGGCCCTTGTGGCTGAGCTGCCCCCTCCCCGAACCGTCCTGGTCACCGGCGCCACCGGCGGCGTCGGCTCCGCCGTGGCCCGCAGGCTGCACGCCGAGGGCTGGATCGTGTACGCCGCCCACCGCAGGCCCGCGGACGCGACCGCGCTGCGGGATGCCGGCCTCGAACCCGTACGGCTGGACCTCACCGACGAGGAGTCCGTCCACGCCGCCGCAGAGGCCGTCGGGCCACGCCTGGACGGCCTCGTCAACAGCGCCGCCATCATGGGGCAGGGCCCCGTCGAGCTGACGCCGGCCGAGGCGTGGCGGCGCCAGTTCGAGATCAACGTCATCGGGCAGGCCGCCGTGATCCGGGCCCTTCTGCCCGCTCTACGGACGACCGGCGGCCGGATCGTGAACATCGGCGCCGTCTCCGCCCGCGTGCCGCCGCCCTTCTTCGGCCCGATCGCCGCCTCCAAGGCGGCCCTGTCGGCACTCACCCAGTCCCTGCGCGCGGAACTGCACCGCCAGGGCGTCAAGGTCTCCCTCGTCGAACCCGGCGCCATGGACACCGCCATCTTCGCCACGGCCGACAAGGCGAGCGCGGAGCTCGGGTGGGTGGGCTCGACCGACACCCAGCGGTATTACGCCGCCGCCCTGGACGCCGTACGAGCCACCGCCGCACGTCAGACACCGGGTCCCGTCGAGCCCGCCGTGAACGCGGTCGTCCGCGCCCTGACCGCGCGCCGCCCCGCCACCCTCTACACCACCGGCCGCGACGGCCGCGCGCTCGCCCTGCTGCGGTTCCTGCCGGACGGACTGCGCGACCGCCTGGTGCTGCGGGCGATGGGACTGACGGCCGGAGCGTTCACGGAAGCGGCAGCGCCGGTTCCGGCGAACGCACCCCCTGCTCCCTAAGGCTCGGCCTCCGCCAACTGCACCGTCCGCTCCGCCAGCTCACTGATCCGCACCCCGTCGAACCCGAACACCGCACTGCGGACCGTGTCCTCCAACGGCTCCTTCCACTGCGTCGGGATCGCGTCCGCCCCGGTCAGCACGCCGGCCACGGAGCCCGCCGTCGCCCCGTTGGAGTCGGTGTCCAGGCCGCCGCGGACAGTCAGCGTGATCGTGCGGGTGAAGTCTCCGTCGCCGTACAAGAGACCCGCGGTGAGTACGGCGGCGTTCGGGATGGTGTGGATCCAGCCGAGCCCGGCGGTCTCCTCGGCGACCGTCGTCAGCGTGTCCTCCCAGGTCATCCGGGTGTCGTGGAGCGAGACGACCCGGCGGACCGTCCGGGCGAGGCGGCTGCTCGCCGGGATCACGGCGAGCGCCTGGTCCACCGCGTGCCGCACTGTGGGGGCCGTGAACGCCGCCGCGATCAGCGCCGCCGCCCACATCGCGCCGTACACGCCGTTGCCGGTGTGCGAGAGCACCGCGTCCCGGCGGGCCAGGGAGGCGGCGCGGCGCGGGACGCCGGGGCAGGTCCAGCCGTAGATGTCGGCGCGGATCAGGGCGCCGATCCACTCCTGGTACGGGTTGTCGTAGGTGGCGGTGAGCGGCGGCTTCAGGCCGTTGGCGAGGTTGCGGTACGTGGCCCGCTCCGCCGTGAAGGTCTGCAGATACGGCAGCCGCAGCAGCCACAGTTCACCCACCTGCTCGGTGCTGAAGCCGAAGCCGTGGGTCTCCAGGAGGTCGAGGCCGAGGATCGCGTAGTCGACGTCGTCGTCCCGGCAGCTGCCGTGGATGCGGCCGCGTACACACTGGCGCCACTCGGGGCGCAGCTCGAAGCCGTCGCTCTCGTCGGCGGGCTCGGGGAGGTAGTCGGTCAGGGGCAGGGCGGCGGCCTGCCGCAGATAGCGGTCGATACGGTCCCGCGTCCACAGGTCGCCCTGCTCGACCGGCTTGCCGAGCATGTTGCCCGCGATCCGGCCCAGCCAGCCCCCGAGGATGCGGTCGGTGAGCTCTGGCTCAGTGCCCACAGGGGTCATAGCTCCGGTCTACCCAATTCCGGACGATGCTGCCCGCGGTTCGACAAGGGCGCACAGACGGCTCAGAGGGACGTCCCAGGGTCCGGGCGGTGCATGACGGCGGGGGCGCTCTCCGGTTAAGGTCGCAGCGGCGCGACTGGCCTTGACATGCGTGAGGCCCGGAGAGCAAGGGGAAGACAAGGTGGCGGACGCTGCAGGCATCGGTGCCCAGAGGGTGCTCATCGCCGCGGACAAGTTCAAGGGGTCACTGACGGCGGTGCAGGTCGCCGAACGGGTGATGGCCGGGCTGCGCAAGGTCGTACCGGACCTCCAGGTGGAGGCGCTGCCCGTGGCCGACGGCGGCGACGGGACCGTGGACGCGGCGGTCGCGGCCGGTTTCGAGCGCCGCGAGGTGCGCGTCGCCGGACCGCTCGGCCACGAGGTGACGGCGGCCTTCGCACTGCGCGCGGGCACGGCAGTCGTGGAGATGGCGGAGGCGAGCGGCCTGCAGCGGCTGCCGGCCGGTGTCTTCGCACCGCTCACGGCGTCCACGTACGGCTCCGGAGAGCTGCTGCGGGCCGCCCTCGACGCGGGCGCCCGGACCATCGTCTTCGGCGTCGGCGGCAGCGCCACGACCGATGGCGGCGCCGGCATGCTGTCCGCGCTGGGCGCGCGGTTCCTGGACGCGGACGGCGAGCCGGTCCCGCCGGGCGGCGGCGGCCTGAGCGAGCTCGCCTCCGCCGACCTGTCGGACCTGGACCCCCGCCTTGCCTCGGTCCAACTGGTCCTGGCGAGCGACGTCGACAACCCGCTGACCGGCCCGAAGGGCGCCCCCGCCGTCTACGGCCCGCAGAAGGGCGCCTCCCCGGACGACGTGGAGACCCTGGACACCGCCCTCGCGCACTACGCCAAGGTGCTGGAGGAGGCGGTCGGCGCGAAGGCCGCGGAACACGCCGCCTCCCCGGGCGCCGGAGCGGCCGGCGGCATCGGCTACGGCGCCCTGCTGCTCGGCGCCCGCTTCCGCCCCGGCATCGAGGTGATGCTCGAGGTTCTCGGCTTTGCACCCGCACTGGAGTGGGCCGACCTCGTCATCACGGGCGAGGGCTCCCTGGACGAACAGACCCTGCACGGCAAGGCCCCCGCAGGCGTCGCCGCCGCCGCACGCGCCGCGGACAAGGAGGTCGTCGCCGTCTGCGGCCGCCTCGCGCTGCCGCCGGAGGCTCTGGGACGGGCGGGGATCCGCCGGGCGTACCCGCTGACGCAGGTCGAGCCGGACGTCGCCAAGTGCATCGCGGACGCCGGGCCGATCCTGGAGCGGGTGGCGGAGCAGATCGGCCGGGACTTCCTGAGCTGAGGCCGCCGCCTCACGGAACGACGAAGGGCCCCGAGCCGAGTGGCTCGGGGCCCTTCACCGTCGTAGAACCGCTACGGCTTCCAACCGCTACGGCAGCTGTGCCGCCCGTGCCTCGCGCCGGTTGTCACGGAAGTTGTTCACCCGGCGGGCCGTGGCGAACAGCGGGATCACTGCGCCGGTGACCAGCTGGAGTGCGCAGCCCGTCTGGAGGAGCAGCTGGCCGCTCGGGGCGTCGAAGGCCCAGGCGGCCAGGAGGCCCATGGACACGACGATCCAGGACAGCATCGCCACCGCGAGGCGCCCTCGCGGCTTCGGGTACTCGACCCGGCTCACCATCAGCCAGGCCGTGCCGAGGATCGCCAGGAGCGTTGCCACGAAGGGCAGCTCCAGCAGGACGATCGAGACGACCGTCAGCGCGCCGAACGGCGAGGGCATGCCCTGGAACATGCCGTTCGGGACCGTCACGCACGAGAAGCGCGCAAGCCGGAGCACCACCGCCAGGAGCACCACGATTGCCCCGACCGCAGCCACTCTCTGGTGCGCGTCGTCCGCGACCATGCCGTAGACGAGGACGAAGTACGCCGGCGCCAGACCGAAGCTGATCAGGTCCGAGAGGTTGTCCAGCTCCGCACCCATCGGCGAGGAGCGCAGCTTGCGCGCCACGAGGCCGTCGAACAGGTCGAAGACCGCCGCGCACAGCATCAGGATGACCGCGGTGGCCGCGCTGTGGCGGGCCATGCCGGTCTCCTGGTCACCGGTGAGGTGCGGGATCAGGATGCCGGTGGTCGTGAAGTACACCGCCATGAAGCCGCACGTCGCGTTGCCGAGGGTGAGGGTGTCCGCTATTGAGAGGCGGAGAGAAAGGGGCATCTCCTCCTCTTCGTCCACCTCGTCGGCCTCGGGCACCCAGCCCGCCTGGGTATCAGGATCAATCACGGTCAATGCGAGTCACCCCAGCCACGGTCTTCTGACCGACCTCGACCGCGACCTCCACGCCCTCGGGCAGGTAGATGTCGACACGCGAGCCGAAGCGGATCAGACCGATACGGTCGCCCTGCTCGACCTTCGTGCCCTGCGGGATGTAGGGGACGATGCGACGGGCCACCGCGCCGGCGATCTGGATCATCTCGATGTCGCCGAGTTCGGTGTCGAAGTGCCAGACTACGCGCTCGTTGTTCTCGCTCTCCTTGTTGAACGCCGGAACGAACCCACCCGGGATGTGCTCGACCGACGTCACCGTGCCGGAGAGCGGCGCGCGGTTGACGTGGACGTTGAGCGGGCTCATGAAGATCGCGACGCGGGTGCGGCCGTCCTTCCACGGCATGATGCTCTGCACCACACCGTCGGCGGGCGAGATGACCCGGCCCGGGGCGATCTCACGCTCGGGGTCGCGGAAGAACCACAGCATGCCCGCCGCGAGTGCGGTGGCGGGTACGGCCACGGCCTTGGCGGCGCCGGAGCGGCGCGCACGGGCCAGGCTGAGGGCTGCGGTGGCGACGGTCGGGAGAAGCCACGGCGATGCTCCGCGCGCAATACGTACGCCTGCCAGGCTGTCGCGTGGTGCAGAGGTTTGGCTGTGGGGCATGGATGACCTTCGTAGCGGATGATGCCGCGCTGTAACGGGGGACGGCGGCTTTCCCGGGATCGTACCGGTCGCGGGCCGCAACTGGGCAAGCCAGGAAGCCGAGTCGGCGGCAGAAGAGAACTGACGGGGTGTGATCTTCTTCTCCAAGAAAACACCCCGTATCCGGACATCTAACCCTGGAACCGATACTCTTCGAGCAGCCTGCGACCGATGATCATTTTCTGGATTTCGGCGGTACCTTCACCGATCAGCAGCATCGGAGCCTCACGGTAGAGGCGCTCGATCTCGTACTCCTTGGAGAAGCCGTAGCCGCCGTGGATCCGGAAGGCGTCCTCCACGACCTCCTTGCAGTACTCGGAGGCGAGGTACTTCGCCATCCCAGCCTCAAGGTCGTTTCGTTCGCCGGAGTCCTTTTTGCGAGCCGCGTTCACCATCATCGCATGGGCGGCCTCGACCTTGGTAGCCATCTCGGCCAGCTTGAACTGGATGGCCTGGTGCTGGGCGATCGGCTTGCCGAACGTGTGGCGCTGCTGGGCGTACTGGACGCCGAGCTCGAACGCACGCTGAGCGACGCCACAGCCACGCGCCGCCACATTCACGCGGCCGACCTCCACTCCGTCCATCATTTGGTAAAAACCTCGGCCGGTCTCGCCACCGAGCACGCGGTTGGCCGGAATCCGCAGGCCATCCATGATGAGTTCGGTCGTGTCGACGCCCTTGTAGCCCATCTTGTCGATCTTCCCGGGGATGGTGAGGCCGGGGCGGACCTCTCCGAAGCCGGGCTCCTTCTCCACCAGGAAGGTCGTCATCGACTTGTGGGGCGCGGTGCCCTCGGGGTGTCCTTCATCACTTCGGACGAGTACGGCGACCAGAGATGACGTTCCGCCGTTCGTCAGCCACATCTTCTGGCCGTTGAGGACGTATTCGTCGCCGTCCTTGACCGCCTTGGAGGTGATCGCGGACACGTCCGAGCCCAGGGCCGGCTCCGACATCGAGAAGGCGCCGCGGATGTCGCCGGCCGCCATGCGCGGCAGGAAGTGGTCCTTCTGCTCCTGCGTGCCGTGCTGCTTGAGCATGTACGCCACGATGAAGTGGGTGTTGATGATGCCGGAGACCGACATCCAGCCGCGGGCGATCTCCTCGACGCACAGGGCGTAGGTGAGGAGCGACTCGCCCAGACCCCCGTACTCCTCGGGGATCATCAGGCCGAACAGGCCGAGTTCCTTGAGGCCGTCGACGATCTGCTGCGGGTACTCGTCGCGGTGCTCCAGCTCGGTCGCGACCGGGATGATCTCCTTGTCCACGAAGTCGCGGACGGTGGAGAGGATCTCCTGCTGGATGTCGGTCAGACCGGCGGTCTGGGCGAGTCGCGCCATGGCTTACTTCTCCTGCTGCTTCAGCTCGGGGCGGCCGGGCTGTTCGCCGCCGCGCTCCTTGATGTACGTCTCGGTCGGCACCATCACCTTGCGGCGGAACACGCAGACCAGCGTGCCGTCCTGCTTGTAGCCCTTGGTCTCGACGTAGACGATGCCGCGGTCGCTCTTGGACTTCGACGGCCACTTGTCGAGCACGGTCGTCTGGCCGTAGATCGTGTCGCCGTGGAAGGTCGGCGCCACGTGCTTGAGCGACTCGATCTCCAGGTTGGCGATCGCCTTGCCGGAGATGTCCGGCACGCTCATGCCGAGCAGCAGCGAGTAGATGTAGTTGCCGACGACGACGTTCTTGCCGAAGTCCGTCGTCTTCTCCGCATAGTTCGTGTCCATGTGGAGCGGGTGGTGGTTCATGGTGAGGAGACAGAACAGGTGGTCGTCGTACTCCGTGACCGTCTTGCCCGGCCAGTGCTTGTACGTCGCCCCGACCTCGAACTCCTCGTAGGTGCGTCCGAACTGCATCGCGCTCAGGCCTCCGGGATCTCGAACTTGCTGGTGCGCTGCATGCCGGCGGCGCGGCCCTTGCCGGAGATGACCAGGGCCATCTTGCGGCTGGCCTCGTCGATCATCTCGTCGCCGAGCATCGCGGAGCCCTTCTTGCCGCCCGCCTCGGACGTGTAGTAGTCGTACGCGTCCAGGATCAGCTCGGCGTGGTCGTAGTCCTCCTGCGAGGGCGAGAAGATCTCGTTGGACGCCTCGACCTGGCCCGGGTGCAGCACCCACTTGCCGTCGAAACCGAGGGCGGCGGCGCGCTGGGCGACCTCGCGGTAGCCGTCGATGTTGCGGATCTGCAGGTAGGGGCCGTCGATCGCCTGGAGGTTGTTGGCGCGGGCGGCCATCAGGATCTTCATCAGGATGTAGTGGTAGGCGTCCGCCGGGTAGCCGGGCGGCTGCTCGCCCACGACCAGCGACTTCATGTTGATCGACGCCATGAAGTCGGCCGGGCCGAAGATGATCGTCTCGACGCGCTGGGAGGCCGTCGCGATCTCGTTGACGTTGTTGAGGCCCTGGGCGTTCTCGATCTGCGCCTCGATGCCGATCTTGCCGACCTCGAAGCCCATGGTCTTCTCGATCTGGGTCAGCAGCAGGTCGAGGGCGACGACCTGCTGGGCGGTCTGCACCTTCGGCAGCATGATGCAGTCGAGGTTCTGACCGGCGCCCTCGACGACCGTGACGACATCGCGGTACGTCCACTCGGTCGTCCAGTCGTTGACGCGCACGACCCTCGTCTTGCCCGTCCAGTCACCCTCGTTGAGGAACTTGACGATGGTGTGCCGCGCCTCGGGCTTGGCGAGCGGCGCGCACGCGTCCTCCAGGTCGAGGAAGACCTGGTCGGCCGGGAGGCCCTGCGCCTTCTCCAGGAAGCGGGGGTTGCTTCCGGGGACCGCGAGGCAGGAGCGTCGCGGACGCAGACGGTTGACGGGCGTGGTCATGCGGGGACCTCCAGGGGGTCGAGCTTGTTCGCTTTCCGGATCTCGTCGACGATGCGGCCGATGATTCCGGTGATGTCGAAGTCCTTCGGGGTGAAGACGGCGGCCACTCCGGCGGCCCTCAGCTGCTCGGCGTCACCATTCGGGATGATGCCACCGGCGATCACCGGTATATCTGTGGCACCGGCCACACGGAGGCGTTCCAGCACGTCCGGAACGAGCTGGGCGTGCGAGCCGGAGAGGATGGACAGGCCGACCGCGTGCACGTCCTCGGCGAGGGCCGCGTCCACGATCTGCTCGGGCGTCAGCCGGATGCCCTGGTAGACCACCTCGAAGCCGGCGTCACGGGCGCGCACGGCGATCTGCTCGGCGCCGTTGGAGTGCCCGTCCAGGCCCGGCTTGCCGACCAGGAAGCGGAGCTTGCCGACGCCCAGGTCCTTGGCCGTCAGGTCGACCTTGCGGCGGACCTCGGACATGGCCGAGCCCTCCTCGGCGGGGACCGCCACCGGCGCCGACGAGACACCGGTCGGAGCCCGGAACTCGCCGAACACCTCGCGCAGGGCGCCGGCCCACTCGCCGGTGGTGACCCCAGCCCGGGCGCACTCCAGGGTGGCCTCCATGAGATTGCCGGTGCCCTTGGCGGCCTCCTTCAGCTTCTCCAGCGCCTTGCAGGGGCGCGGGTGGTTGAAGGGCGGCTGGTAGCGGGTGTCGCGCCAGTTCTGCAGTGACGCGATGACGCGGGCCTCGACAGCCGGATCGACTGTCTGGATGGCTGTATCGAGATCCGCGGTCAGTGGATTGGGCTCGGTCGTCTCGAAGATGTTGACGCCGACGATCTTCTCTTGACCGGACTCAATACGAGCCCTGCGCTCGGCGTGCGAGGAGACGAGCTGCGACTTGAGGTACCCGGACTCGACGGCGGCCATGGCGCCGCCCATCTCCTGGATCCGCCCGATCTCCGCGAGGGACTCCTCGACGAGCTTCGCGACCTTCGCCTCGATGACGTGCGAGCCCTCGAAGATGTCCTCGTACTCCAGCAGGTCGCTCTCGTGCGCCAGGACCTGCTGGATGCGCAGCGACCACTGCTGGTCCCACGGGCGGGGCAGGCCCAACGCCTCGTTCCAGGCCGGGAGTTGGACGGCACGCGCGCGTGCGTCCTTGGAGAGGGTCACGGCCAGCATCTCCAGCACGATCCGCTGGACGTTGTTCTCCGGCTGCGCCTCGGTCAGACCCAGGGAGTTGACCTGGACGCCGTACCGGAAGCGGCGCTGCTTGGCGTTCTCGATGCCGTAGCGCTCGCGTGTGACCTTGTCCCAGATGCGGCCGAACGCGCGCATCTTGCACATCTCCTCGACGAAGCGGACGCCCGCGTTCACGAAGAAGGAGATACGGGCGACGACGTCACCGAACTTCTCCTGCGGCACCTGACCGGAGTCCCGGACGGCGTCCAGGACCGCGATCGCGGTGGACATGGCATACGCGATCTCCTGGACCGGTGTGGCGCCCGCTTCCTGCAGGTGGTAGCTGCAGATGTTGATCGGGTTCCACTTCGGGATGTGGGAGACCGTGTACGCGATCATGTCGGTCGTCAGTCGGAGGCTCGGCCCCGGCGGGAACACGTGCGTGCCGCGGGACAGGTACTCCTTGACGATGTCGTTCTGGGTCGTGCCCTGGAGCTTGGTGATGTCCGCACCCTGCTCCTCGGCGACGACCTGGTAGAGCGCCAGCAGCCACATGGCGGTGGCGTTGATCGTCATCGAGGTGTTCATCTGCTCCAGGGGGATGTCCTGGAACAGCCGGCGCATGTCACCGAGGTGCGCGACCGGCACGCCGACCCGGCCGACCTCGCCGCGGGCGAGGATGTGGTCGGAGTCGTAGCCGGTCTGCGTCGGCAGGTCGAACGCGACCGACAGGCCGGTCTGGCCCTTGGCGAGGTTGCGCCGGTACAGCTCGTTGGACGCCTCGGCCGTGGAGTGACCGGCGTAGGTGCGCATGAGCCACGGCCGGTCCTTCTCCCGCTTGCCTTCGGCGGGCTGACGCTCAGTCATCTATGACCCCGGGTGTCTCAGATGTTGCGGAAGCGGTTGATGGCGTCGATGTGCTTGGCGCGGATCTCCTCGTCGCGCACGCCGAGACCCTCCTCGGGGGCCAGGCACAGCACGCCGACCTTGCCCTGGTGGAGGTTGCGGTGCACGTCGTAGGCCGCCTGGCCGGTCTCCTCCAGGGAGTAGACCTTCGACAGCGTCGGGTGGATCTTGCCCTTCGCGATGAGCCGGTTGGCCTCCCAGGCCTCGCGGTAGTTGGCGAAGTGCGAGCCGATGATCCGCTTCAGGGACATCCACAGGTAGCGGTTGTCGTACTCGTGGTTGTAGCCCGAGGTCGAGGCGCAGGTGACGATGGTGCCGCCCTTGCGCGTGACGTAGACGGACGCCCCGAAGGTCTCGCGGCCGGGGTGCTCGAAGACGATGTCGACGTCCTCGCCGCCGGTGAGTTCGCGGATGCGCTTGCCGAAGCGCTTCCACTCCCGCGGGTCCTGCTCGTGCTCGTTCTTCCAGAACTTGTAGCCCTCGGCGTTGCGGTCGATGATCGCCTCGGCGCCCATCGCGCGGCAGATGTCCGCCTTCTGGTCGCTGGAGACGACACAGATCGGGTTGGCGCCGCCGGCCAGCGCGAACTGCGTGGCGTACGAGCCGAGGCCGCCGCTCGCGCCCCAGATCAGGACGTTGTCGCCCTGCTTCATGCCGGCGCCGTTGCGGGAGACCAGCTGGCGGTAGGCGGTGGAGTTGACCAGACCGGGAGCGGCGGCCTCCTCCCAGCTGAGGTGGTCCGGCTTCGGCATCAGCTGGTTGGACTTGACGAGCGCGATCTCGGCGAGACCGCCGAAGTTCGTCTCGAAGCCCCAGATGCGCTGCTCGGGGTCGAGCATCGTGTCGTTGTGGCCGTCGGACGACTCCAGCTCGACGCTGAGGCAGTGCGCGACGACCTCGTCACCGGGCTTCCAGGCGTTGACGCCCGGGCCGGTGCGCAGGACGACGCCCGCGAGGTCGGAGCCGATGATGTGGTACGGCAGGTCGTGCCGCTTGGTCAGCTCGCTGAGGCGGCCGTAGCGCTCCAGGAAGCCGAACGTGGACAGCGGCTCGAAGATCGAGGTCCACACGGAGTTGTAGTTGACCGAGGAGGCCATGACGGCCACCAGGGCCTCGCCCGGGCCGAGCTCGGGCAGGGCCACCTCGTCGAGGTGGATCGACTTGCGCGGGTCCTTGTCGCGGGTCTCCAGACCCGCGAACATCTCCGTCTCGTCCTTGTGCACGGTGATCGCGCGGTAAGACTCGGGGAGCGGCAGAGCGGCGAAGTCGGCCGGCGTCGAGTCGGTCGACTGGATCGCGTCCAGGATGTCCTTCACGGTCACGGTGTTGCCTCCGGCGATGCGCACCCTGAGGGAGGGGTGCTGAGGGTTACGTCGGTGTGCTGCTGAGGGGTTTGGGAAGTGCCGTCGGTTCGGCGGTGATGCTGTTCGGCAGCGCTTTGTGGCGCGGGAGGTTGCCTGTGACGCAGGCGTCCGGGCGTGCAGGCCATTGGCTTGCTGGGACAGCCGACGTGCGAAAGGTCTCTGCACGCCGGCCGCCCGGACTCCTTCAACGTATGACACCGCGTGTCACCCCGCAAGGCACTGAGTGCCAGAGATTGCCCTCAGGTGAAATCTTTACGTAACAAATGAGCGATGATCGATCGAACAGGGTCTGAAAGGCGCCTGAAAAGGGCCCCTGACATGCCAAAACGGCCACCCGGGTGGGTGGCCGTCATCACAGGCGCGGAGTGTCCCAGGACACCCTCGCGAAGGGGCTCAGCGGTCCTTCAGTGCCTCCTCGATGGTCCGCATGACCTCGTCCAGCGGTGCGTCGGTGCGGGCGACGGTGACCAGGACCTCGCCCTGGGTGGAGACCGTCGCGGGAGCCGGCGGCTTCGGTGCCGTCGTGCGGCCCGCGCCGATGCCCGATCCGAACGTCTTGCGCACGATCGCGAAGGCGTGGTCCAGCTGCGCCTCCACGTCGCCCTGGCCGCCGGCCCGCAGCCAGCGTCTGAGGACGTGGTTGTGGGCGGTGACGACCGCGGACGCGGCGACCTCCGCCAGCAGCGGGTCGTCGTTGGCGTCGTCGTCGTGCGCGTGCTCGTCGAAGTGCCCGAGGAGGTAGCGGGTGAAGAGGCGCTCGTAGCGGGCCACCGACGCGATCTCCGCCTCGCGCAGGGTGGGCACCTCGCGGGTGAGCTTGTAGCGGGCGACCGAGATCTCCGGCCGGGCCGCGTACATCCGCATGACTTCCTTGATGCCGCGGCACACCGTGTCGAGCGGGTGCTCGTGCGGGGGAGCCGCATTGAGCACGGCCTCCGCACGGATCAATGTGTCGTCGTGGTCGGGGAAGATCGCCTCTTCCTTGGAACGGAAGTGGCGGAAGAAGGTGCGGCGCGCGACCCCGGCCGCGGCCGCGATCTCGTCGACGGTGGTCGCCTCGTACCCCTTGGTCGCGAACAGCTCCATCGCCGCGGCCGCCAGCTCGCGGCGCATCTTGAGCCGCTGGGCGGCCGCGCGACTGCCTGCGGCACTTTCCGGCGCGTCGGGCGTGGCTGGTGTACGTGAGGACTTGGCGGGCTGGGACATGACCCGAACGTACTGCATGTGCGCAGCTTGTTGCGCATGTACCGGGCTTCCCCCGCCCGGTGTGGGCGGGGGTGCACCGGGCCCGGCGGACACGGGGTGACTGCCCGGCTCGAGCAGTCCACCCCAGTCCGTCTCGCCTCTGAACCAGTCGCCGGCGCCGTCAGCGGCGGGCATATTCGCGGAAGCCACGGCCCGTCTTCCGGCCGAGGCAGCCCGCGGCCACCAGGTGCTCCAGGAGCGGCGCCGGGGCCAGGCCCGGGTCGCGGAACTCGCGGTGCAGGACCTTCTCGATCGCAAGGGAGACGTCCAGCCCGACGACGTCCAGCAGCTCGAAGGGGCCCATCGGGTAGCCGCCGCCCAGCTTCATCGCCGCGTCAATGTCGTCAAGAGATGCATAGTGTTCCTGCACCATCTTGATCGCGTTGTTGAGGTACGGGAAAAGCAGTGCATTCACGATGAAGCCTGCACGGTCTCCACAGTCGACCGCATGCTTCCTGATCTTGACGCAGACCTCGCGGACCGTTGAGTGGACGTCCTCGGCCGTCAACACCGTACGGACGACCTCGACCAGCTTCATCGCCGGCGCCGGGTTGAAGAAGTGCATGCCGATCACGTCCTGCGGACGCGAGGTGGCACGGGCGCAGGCGACGACCGGCAGGGACGAGGTCGTGGTGGCCAGGACCGCGCCCGGCTTGCAGACCTTGTCCAGCGTCGCGAACAGCTGCTGCTTGATCTCCAGGTCCTCGGCGACCGCCTCGACGGCCAGGTCGACCTCGGCGAAGGACTCGTAGGAGCCCGCCGCGGTGATCCGGTCCAGGGTCTGCGCGGCGGCCTCGGCGGTCATCCGCCCCTTGTCGACCGAGCGCGAGAGCGACTTGCCGATACGGGCCTTGGCGGTCTGCGCCTTCTCCTCGCTGCGGGCGGCGAGCACGACCTCGTAGCCGGCCTTGGCGAAGACCTCGGCGATGCCGGACGCCATGGTGCCGGAGCCGGCGACGCCGACGGAGCGGACCTCGCGGCCCGGCGTCAGGGTGGCGCCGTCCAGCGGCGTCAGCGCGTCCCGCACGACGGTGGCGCTGCCCGGGGCCTCGTAGGTGTAGAAGCCGCGGCCCGACTTGCGGCCGGTCAGGCCCGCCTCGCTGAGCTGCTTGAGGATCGGGGCGGGGGCGTGCAGCCGGTCGTGCGACTCGGCGTACATGGCCTCCAGGACCGTACGGGCGGTGTCGACGCCGATCAGGTCGAGCAGCGCGAGCGGGCCCATCGGCAGACCGCAGCCGAGCCGCATCGCCGCGTCGATGTCCTCGCGGGAGGCGTACTTGGCCTCGTACATCGCGGCGGCCTGGTTGAGGTAGCCGAACAGCAGCCCGTCGGCGACGAACCCGGGCCGGTCGCCGACCGCGACGGGCTCCTTGCCGAGGTCGAGCGCGAGGTTGGTGACGGCCGTGACGGCGGTGGGTGCGGTGAGGACGGAGGAGACGACCTCGACCAGCTTCATCGCCGGCGCCGGGTTGAAGAAGTGCAGGCCGAGCACGCGCTCCGGGCGGGCCGAGTCGGCGGCGAGCCGGGTCACGGACAGGGCGTTGGTGCCGGTCGCCAGGATCGTCTCCGGGCGCACGATGCCGTCCAGTTCGCGGAAGATCTGGTGCTTGATCTCGTACGACTCCGGAGCCACCTCGATGACGAGATCGGCGTCGGCGGCGGCCCGCAGGTCGGTGGAGGTGCGGACACGGGCGAGGACGTCCGTGCGCTCCTGCTCGGTCAGCCGGCCCTTCTCCACGGCACGGGCGGTGGCGGCCTCCAGGGCGGCGACGGCCTTGGCGGTCGCGGCCTCGCTGATGTCGATGCCGACGACCTCGCGGCCGGCCTTGGCGAGCACCTCGGTGATACCGGTGCCCATGGTGCCGAGGCCGACGACGGCAATGGTCGTGAGCGGAGACGAAGGGGTCTGGGACAGGGGAGTGGCCATCGCGGGACTCCAGGAATGAGGGTGACGACTGGGAGCGCGCCCGGGTGCGCCGAGCCGGGCCCGACCGGAGTCGAAGCCGTGGCGCACCGGGTGCGTGAATGAGATGCGGGTGTTGCCGGGCTGCAAGCGCACACGCCCGGTGCCTGCCGTCGCCGTCGGCGCGCACACGCCTGGAGCGAACGGTGGTGATTCGACCGGCCCTGTCCCGAGGCCGGGTCGTGCTGCGGTACTCGATGTACCGAACCGACTGCCCTTACGACGGCTGCGTCACCAGGCCGCCGCAAGCAGGTGCGAGTGGGTAACTCGCTCGTCTGAGCTTAACCGGCGGGTAACGAGCGCGCTAGTCCCCGTGTTTGTGATGTACGTCCCGAGAGATCGACGACGCCTCTAATCTCGGTGCCATGGACGAAGAGTTGCGATCACTCACGGAGCGTTTACGAGCGGAGTCCGGGGCGTCCGCCGCGTACGACCGTCTCGTGGCGACCGAGGACCCCGACGAGCTGGCGCGGGTGCTGACCGAGCCCGGGCAGCCGCTGTGGGCCAGGGAGCTGGCCGCGTTCCGGCTGGGGCTCGCGGGCGACCGGCGGGCCTTCGAGTCCCTCGTCCTGTTCCTGAACCACCGTGATCCGCAGCGCTGTGCCTCCGCCGCGTACGCGCTTGCCCGCCTCGACGACCCCCGCACTGCGCGCGCGGCGGCCGCCCTCGCCACCAACGAGCTGCGCGTCGCCTACGCCCTGCACCCGGTCCGGCTGCTGGCCGAGCTGCGCGCCCCCGAATCCGTGCCGGCACTGATCACCACCCTGGAGCGCAGGCTGCGCCCGCACGACCCGTACCGGCGCGTGGCCCTCGCCTGCGTGGAGGGGCTCGGCAGCCTCGAGGACGCCCGCGCCCGGCCCGTACTGAACGAGGCCCTGGCGCATCCGGTGCTGGCGGAGGCGGCGGTGCAGGCGCTGGCGCGGATCCCGAAGCAGAGGTGACGCCGCGTCAGCCGGTGAGGTCCCTGGCGTACCGCACCTCGGGCACCGCGACGCCGTCCACCTCGAAGGGTTCCGCGGTGCCGTCCGCGTGGAAGCCCGAGCGCTCGTAGAAGCGCCGGGCGCGCGCGTTCTCCTCGAGGACCCACAGGTACATGCGGAGGTGCCCGGCGGCCGTGCACCGTCGCACCGACTCCGTGATCAGGGCGCGCCCGGCCCCGGCGCCGAACCGGGCAGGGTCCACGTAGATCGCGTACAACTCGGCGTCCCCGGTGTGCACTTCGCCGTCCCGGTACGGGCCGTGGCAGGCCCAGCCGACGATCTCGCCGTCCGCCACGGCGACCAGGTTCACCACCTCGCCGTCGCTCCGCAGACTCTCCTTGAAGCGGGCGCGGCGGCGCTCGGCGTCCTCGCCCACGCTCATCGCGTCGAGGTACGACTGCGGGATGATCCCCCGGTACGCCCTCCGCCAGCCGCCGACGCGGATCTCGGCCACGCGGTCGCAGTCGGCGAGCGCCATCTCGCGGATCCTGAGACCGCTCATGCGCCCACTACCGCGAACGCCTCGATCTCCATCAGGAACTCGGGCCGGACCAGCGCGGCCACCTGCACCGCGGAGGCGGCGGGGAGGCGGTCGTCGGGTATGTGCTCGGCGCGGGCCGTGCGGATCGCGGGCATGTGGGCCATGTCCGTGACGAAATAGGTGAGTTTGACGACGTCGTCGAAGGTCGCGCCGGCGGCCGCCAGGCAGCGGCGCAGGTTCTCGAAGACCTGGCGGGCCTGGGCCTCGGGGTCGCCCTCGCCGACGGGCTTGCCGTCCTCGTCCAGGGCGAGCTGGCCGGCGATCGCCACGAAACGGCCGGTGCCCATGACGACATGGCTGTACTGGGCGGCGGGGAAGACCCCGTCGGGGGCGGGAATCCGGGTCGGCTGACTCATGCGTCCATCGTGGACCATGGGTCCGACAACGCCCCCGACGGGACCTCAACTCCGTATCGGCGTCAGCCGCGGAAGCCCAGCAGTCCGTGCAGCACCGAGCCGTCGGCGGACGTCGAGCCGCCCGAGGACGTCAGCGCCGCCTTGGTGCTCAGCGGCTTGGGGTCGGGCAGCTTGGCGCACACCGCGTCGACGGGTCCGCCGCTGCGCGGCACCGTGCCGTCGGTCAGATACGCCGCCAGGTACTTGTCCAGGCAGGCGTTCCCGCTCAGCGTGATGCCGTGGTTCCCGCCGCCCTGCTCGACCACGAAGCTCGAGCCGGCCAGCAGACGGTGCACCGTCGCGCCGCCCTCGTACGGGGTGGCCGCGTCGTTGGTCGCCTGGAACAGCAGCGTCGGCGGCAGCTTGTCGTTGGCGATGTGCACCGGCTTCAGCGAGTCCGTCGGCCAGAAGGCGCACGGTGCGTTGTACCAGGCGTTGTTCCATGTCATGAACGGCGCCTTGTCGTACACCGCCCAGTTGTCCTTGCGCCACTGGTTCCAGTCGCGCGGCCAGGAGGCGTCACGGCACTGCACCGAGGTGTAGATGCTGTAGCCGTTGTCCCCGGACGCGTCGACCGCGGCGAAGTTCTCGTACGCCTCGACCAGCGGGTCGGCGTTCTTGTCGTTCACGTACGCCGCGAACGCCTCGGCCAGATAGGGCCAGTAGCCGTTGTAGTAACCGCCGGGGATGAAGGTGTCCTCCAGCTCGGAGGCCCCCACCTTGCCGCCGGCCGGCTTCTTCGCGAGCGCCGCCCGCATCGCGTACCACTTGGCCTCGATCTTGGCCGGGTCGGTGCCCAGCTTGTACGTCGAGTTGTACTTGGCGATCCAGGCCATCAGGGCCTTCTGGCGGGCGTCGAAGGCGTAGTCCTGCGAGATGTTGTCGTCGTACCAGACACCGGTCGGGTCGACGATCGAGTCCAGGACCAGACGCTTCACGCGCTGCGGGAAGAGCTTGGCGTAGACCGCTCCGAGATAAGTGCCGTACGAATAACCGAAGTAACTGGTCTTCTTGGCGCCCAGTGCCGCACGGATCGAGTCCATGTCCTGCACGGCCTGGATCGTGTTGACGTACGGCAGCACGCCCGCGTACTTCTTGCCGCAGGCGGCGGCGAAGGACTTGGCGCGGTCGAGGTTGGCCTTCTCGATGGCCGGCGTGCTCGGCACGGAGTCCGGCCGCACCGGGTTGAAGTAGCCCGGCTTGCAGTTGAGGGCGGGCGTGCTCTTGCCCACTCCGCGCGGATCGAAGCCGATGACGTCGTACTGGGCCGCGACTGCCTTGGGCAGCGAGGACGCGACGAATCCGGCGAGCGAGAGGCCGCTGCCGCCGGGGCCGCCGGGGTTGACCAGCAGCGGGCCCTGGCTCTTTGCCGCGGTGTGCTTCACGCGCGAGAGCGCGAGGGTGATCTGCTTGCCGTACGGGTGGCGGTGGTCGAGCGGCACCTTGAGGGACGCGCATTGGAGCGTCGGATAGTCGGTGGTGCCGCAGTTCTTCCAGGTGACTTTCGCGGCTTGAGCGGTTTCCGGGGGCTGCGAGGTGCTCGCGCCGGCGGGGAGGGCGGTGAAGCTCCCGGCCACGACGACGGCGACACCGCACAGCACGACCGCGCGTTTTCTCATGGAGTCCTCCCAGGACGGAGGGATTTGGACCGCGAGTCTCACGGTCTTCGCCGCATCGTCCCGGAAAGGAGCCCCGGAAGAACTCGTTCTGGCAAGACTTGACCCAATCGGGTCGCGGGATGCGCTCGTACGATCTCAAATAAGCGAAAGTTGGGTCGGTTCGGACATCTCCGGCTCCGGCGGCTCGGGCGGCCTGATCCGTCGTGGCATCTCCGCGCGCGTGGGGCCGATCCCGTATTCCTGGGCCAGGTCGTGGACCTGACGGGTGATCCGGCGCTGGTACCACTTCGGGGCGTAGGAGCCGTCCGCGTACAGGCGCTCGTAGCGGCGCACCAGGTACGGGTGGTGGTGGGCCAGCCAGGCCATGAACCACTCGCGGGCGCCGGGCCGCAGGTGCAGCACCAGCGGGGTGACGGAGGTGGCGCCGGCGGCCGCGATCGCCCGTACGGTGGCGCGCAGTTGGGCCGGCTGGTCGCTCAGGAACGGGATCACGGGCGCCATCAGGACACCGCACCCGATGCCGTGCTCGGCGAGTGCGCGCACGACGTCCAGGCGGCGCTCCGGGGCGGGGGTGCCCGGCTCCACCGTGCGCCACAGCTCGGGGTCGGTGAAGCCGACCGACACGGAGATGCCGACGTCCGTCACCTGCGCCGACTGCACCAGCAGGTCGAGGTCGCGCAGGATCAGCGTGCCCTTCGTCAGGATCGAGAAGGGGTTGGCGTGGTCGCGCAGGGCGGTCAGGATGCCCGGCATCAGGCGGTAGCGGCCCTCCGCGCGCTGGTAGCAGTCGACGTTGGTGCCCATCGCGATGTGCTCGCCCTGCCAGCGGCGCGAGCCGAGCTGGCGGCGCAGCAGCTCCGGGGCGTTGACCTTGACCACGATCTGGGAGTCGAAGTCGAGCCCCGAGTCGAGGTCCAGATAGGTGTGCGTCTTGCGGGCGAAGCAGTAGACGCACGCGTGCGAGCAGCCCCGGTAGGGGTTGACCGTCCACTCGAAGGGCATCCGCGAGGCCCCGGGCACCCGGTTGATGATCGAGCGGGCCCGCACCTCGTGGAACGTGATCCCTCTGAACTCGGGTGTGTCGAACTGGCGGCTGACCACGGCGTCCGCGCCGAACAGCGCGGTGTCGGCAGCCCGGCTGTGGCCGCCGGATTCCACGGTGAGGTTCTCCCAGCGCATGACGCCTCCTAGGTACCGCTGCCCCCAGAGTGAAACACGTGTTCGAATTACGGGGCAAGACCTCTTCCTGATCGCTTCGGGTGTCCGGGGGCACCCCGATTTGGGCGGCCGTGGGCGGGGGTGGTTGGCTTGCCCCAACCCCGAGAGAAGCAAGTCCTGGAGGAACGCAATGGCGCAGGTCGAGGCCACTACGGAGCGGGTCGTCGCGGCGGACGCGGAGAAGGTGTTCGACGCCCTCGCCGACTACAGCGGCACGCGCGCGAAGCTGCTGCCCGAGCACTTCAGCGAGTACGAGGTGCGCGAGGGCGGCGACGGCGAGGGCACCCTCGTCCACTGGAAGCTCCAGGCCACCAGCAAGCGCGTCCGCGACTGCCTCCTGGAGGTCGGCGAGCCCACCGACGGGCAGCTCGTCGAGAAGGACCGCAACTCCTCCATGGTCACCACCTGGACGGTCACCCCGGCCGGCGAGGGCAAGTCCCGCGTCGTCGTCACCACCGTCTGGAACGGCGCCGGCGGCATCGGCGGCTTCTTCGAGAAGACCTTCGCACCCAAGGGCCTCGGCCGGATCTACGACGCCGTGCTCGAGAAGCTCGCCACCGAGGTCGAGAAGTAAGTCCCGCGCGCCCGGCGGTCGTTGCCCCCCTCACCGGTTCGAGTGGATCTCTGTGCACCACACCGATCTGCCGTAACTCGTTGCGCCTGCTCGTAGTTGTCGCCTCAAGCGGGAATCCGTGCGGCGGCGCGACGAGGGGAGCGGTACGTGGACGGGACCACGCTGGTGCAGGACGAACTGCGGGGTGAGGCGGCCGCGGCGCCCCCGCAGGAACCCCCTGCCGCACCCGCCGGGACGGTCGAACTGAGCCCGCGCCGGGTGCGGTTGGTGTTTCTGGGGCTGATGCTGGCGCTGTTGCTGGCCGCCCTGGAGCAGATGATCGTCGCCACCGCGCTCCCGAAGATCGTCGGCGAGCTGCACGGCCTGGACCGGATGTCCTGGGCGATCACCGCCTATCTGCTCACCGCCACCGTGGGACTGCCGGTCTACGGCAAGCTCGGCGACCTGCTCGGCCGCAAGGGCGTCTTCCAGTTCGCCATCGTCGTCTTCGTGATCGGCTCCGCACTCGCGGGCCGGGCGCAGTCCATGGACCAGCTGATCGCCTTCCGCGCGGTCCAGGGCGTCGGTGCCGGCGGACTCATGATCGGCGTGCAGGCGATCATCGCCGACATCGTGCCGCCCCGGCAGCGCGGCCGCTTCATGGGCCTGATCGGCGCCGCCTTCGGCCTCGCCTCCGTCGCCGGACCCCTGCTGGGCGGCTACTTCACGGACCACCTCTCCTGGCGGTGGTGCTTCTACTTCAACGTGCCCTTCGGCCTTCTCACCCTGGCCGTCGTCACCGTCGTACTGAAGCTCCCGAAACCGCGAGTCAAGCCCCGGCTCGACGTCCTGGGCGCCCTGCTGCTCGCCGCCGCCTCCACCTGCCTTGTGCTGCTGACCAGTTGGGGCGGCACCGAGTACGCGTGGGACTCGCGCGTCATCCTCGGTCTCGGCGCCGGAGCGGCCGCCGCCGCCGTGCTCTTCGTCGTCGCCGAGCGCTTCGCCGCCGAACCCCTCATCCCGCTGCGGCTGTTCAGGGATTCCGTCTTCAACGTCACCAGCCTGGTGGGTCTGGTCATCGGCGTCGCCCTGTTCGGTGCCGCCAGCTATCTGCCGACCTTCCTGCAGATGGTCGACGGGGCCAGTGCCACCGAATCCGGCCTGCTGATGCTGCCCATGATGGGCGGGATCGTCGGCGCCTCGATCGTCTCGGGCCAACTCATCAGCCACACCGGGCGTTACAAGATCTACCCGGTCCTCGGCAGCGCCGTGTCCGTCGTCGGCATGTGGCTGCTGTCCCGCCTCGAGGTCGAAACGCCGCGGCTGCAGTACAGCATCTGGATGGCCGTCCTCGGCGCGGGCATCGGCATGGTGATGCCGGTCCTGATCCTCGCCGTGCAGAACTCCGTGCGCCCCGCCGACCTCGGCACCGCCACCAGTGCCAACAACTACTTCCGGCAGATCGGCGGCAGCGTCGGCGCCGCGGTCTTCGGGACCCTCTTCGCCGACCGGCTCACCGACGCCCTCGCGAAACGACTCCCCACGCGCGCGGGTGCACAACTGCCCGACCCGGAGTCGATCACCCCGCAGCTCGTCCACGCCCTGCCCGCGCCGCTGCGCGACGGCTACATCCGGGCGTACGCCGACGCGATGCCCCGGATCTTCCTCTACCTCGTACCGGTGCTCGCTCTCGGCCTGCTCATCGCGTTCTTCCTCGAGGAGAAACCACTGGTGTCCCACAACGCCGCCGAAACGGAACCCGCGACCCTCAACGCCCAGGTCCCGCAGGCCCGCACCCAGCCTTCGGCCGGGGGGACCCCCATCTCGCTCCGCTCGCCGTACGCCGCCGGAATCCCCGTCTGCGGCACGGTGCAGCACTCCGACGGCACCGTCGTCCCGCGAGCGGCGCTCACCCTCATCGACGTGGCCGGACAGCAGATCGGGCGGGGCGCGAGCGGCGAGGACGGGCGGTATGCGCTGGCCACGCCCGGCTCCGGCGCGTACATCCTCATCGCCGCCGCGGGCGGCCACCAGCCGCAGGCCGTTTCCGTGACCGTCGGCGAGCGGCCCGTCGAGCTAGACGTCGTCCTCGGCGGCGCGGGACGCCTTTGCGGCAGCGTGCGCACCGCGGACGGCACCCCCGTGCGGGACGCCACCGTCACGCTCACCGACGTGCACGGCGAGGTCGTCGCCACCACCCGCAGCGGACGCGAGGGCGGCTACGTCATCACCGAGCTGGTGGCCGGCGAGTACACCCTCGCCGCCGCCGGCGCGCCCGCGTACCGCCCGGCCGCGCTCCCCGTCACCGTCCAGGGCGCCCGGGAGACCCGCCAGGACATCGAACTCGCCGGCGGCGCCGTACTGCGCGGCACGGTACGGGTGAGCGGGGAGCGAAGCGAGATGGGGGTCCCCCCGCCCGAAGGGTGGGGGAGGCCCGTCGAGGACGCGCGCGTGACGCTGCTCGACGCGGCCGGCAACGTCGTCGACTCGCTCACCACCGGGCTGGACGGAACGTTCCGTTTCGTCGACCTGTCCTCCGGCGAGTACACCGTCATCGCCGCCGGCTACCCGCCGGTCGCCACGGTGCTCCAGGTGGCGGGCGGCGGACGCACCGAACGCGACCTGCAACTGGGGCACGAGGACTGAACGGTTGGGGCACGCGCGGCCGCTTCACCACCGGCGCGCGCCCCGCGCGCCGAGGCTCCGCCACCGCATCAATTCCCGCATTGCCGCACATCACGATCGGGCGGAGCCGTACGGTGGAGTAGGCGGCACAGATCTTTGCGGAGCCGTGGGGAGAGAGGGCCTGGGCCATGGACCGTGGCACCGAGAGGGACGTATCTCCCAGCCGCGGAGCTGGGAGCGGCGCGGGGGCGGAGTCCGCCGCGGCCGGCCGCATCCCGCTGGCCGTGGTCGTCGTGGACCGCGAAGGCCTCGTGTCCCACTGGAGCACCGGCGCACGCCGTCTGTTCGGCGTCCCCAAGGAGGACGCCCTCGGCCGCTCGGCGGCCGACCTGCTGCCCGTCTCCGGCGCCCTGCCCGACGACGAGGAGATCACACCGTACGGGGCCTACGGGACGTACGACGGACTCGGCCCCGACCTCGAAACCTCCCTCGACGGCAGGCTCTCCTACCCGGCCGCCGGCCGCGCCCGCCTCACCGTTCCCGAGCGCGACCGCGATGACGACCGAATCGACGTGCTGTGGTGGGCGTATCCCCTGGTGGGCCCGGGCCACGAGCGGCTGCTCGTGCTCGCCGCCGACACCGCGGGCATGCGCCAGGACGAACCCGACGGCCTCGACGGCGACCTGGCGTTCGAGCGGATCGCCCCCGCCTTCGCCCTGCACACCGACTTCCCCGGTGCCGAGCAGCTGGCCGGCAGGCTGCCCGAGATCCTGCCCAGCATGAGCGTCGACGAGAGCGCCCGCATCGTCTCTCAGGTCCTCGAACTGGGCTATCCCGTCCTGGAGTTCAGCCAGAACGACCGGGTGCCCGTCACCCCCGACTGGGGCGTGCCCCGGCGTGCCGAGCGCAAGGCGCGCCGCGAGCGGGCCGCCCGCGCGGCGGCCGAGGGCCTGCCGGTGCCGCAGGAACTCGCCGACGAGGGCGAGGACCTGGAGTACGCCGCCGTACGCGAACACCTGGAGTTCCTCAACGAGGTCAGCGGGCAGATCGGCACCTCGCTCGACCTGTCCCGGACGATCATCGAGGTCAGCCGGGCCGTCGTACCGCGCTTCACGGACGTCGCCGGCACGTATCTGCGCGAGCAGGTCGTCGCCGGCGAGGGGTTCCCCGAGGGCGTGCCGGACACGACCACCATGTGGCACCGCGTCGCCGTCGAGCACACCGACGAGCCCGGCCGCTGGGACGACGTCGTGCCGGTCGGCGAGGCCATGCCCTTTCCCGCGCACACGCCGTTCTTCCAGTGCATGACCAGCGGCCGGCCCGTCCTCGTGCCGCGCATCACCGAGGAGATGGGCCACGCCATCGCCTCCCAGTTCGAGAAGCGGGACATCCGGCCGCTGATCACCCACCGCTCCATGCTGGTCGTACCGCTCAAGGCCCGGAACGTGGTGCTCGGCTTCATGATCCTGCTGCGCCACCCGGAGCGGCCCGTCTTCAACGACATGGACCGCGTCACCGGCGCCGAACTCGCCGCCCGCGCGGGCCTCGTGCTCGACAACGCACGCATGTACACCTACCAGGAGAGCGTCGCCGAGACCCTCCAGGACAGCATGCTGCCGCACATCCCGCCGCACATGGCGGGCTGCGACATCGCCACCCGCTACCTGCCCGGCACCCTGCTGGGGCGCGTCGGCGGCGACTGGTTCGACTCCGTCAAACTGCCCGGCGCCCGCACCGCCCTCGTCGTCGGCGACGTCATGGGCCACGGCCTCAACTCGGCCGCCATGATGGGCCAGTTGCGTACGGCGGTGCAGACCATGGCGGCCCTGGACCTGCCGCCCGCTCAGCTCCTGCGCAACCTCGACGACCTCGCCCAGCGCCTCGGTGACAACTACCTGGCGACCTGTCTGTACGCCGTCTACGACCCGATCGCGAGCGAACTGCACCTCGCCAACGCCGGCCACATCCCGCCGGTGCTGGTCCGCGCCGAGGACGGGCGAAGCGAACTGCTGGACCTGCCGACCGGTGCGCCCATCGGCGTCGGAGGGGTGCCCTTCGAGGCGGTACGCGTGCGCGTGGAGCCCGGCGACCGGATCGTGATGTGCACCGACGGCCTCGTCGAGGTGCGCGGCGAGCACATCGACGTGGGCCTGGCCACGCTCTGCGAATCCGCGGCCCACCCGGCCGCCTCCATGGACGACGCCTGCGACACGATCATCCGCGCCCTCAACACACGCGGCGGCCGCAAGGACGACGTGGCCCTGCTGATGGCCCGCCTCAACGGCATCGGGGCCGACGACGTCGCCGAGTGGCGCCTCGCCCTCGACCCGATCGAGGTCGGCCGCGCGCGTGCCGTCGTCCGCGAACAACTCCACGACTGGGGGCTCGCGAAACTCGCCCACAACACAGAGCTGTTGGTCAGCGAACTCGTCACGAACGCCGTACGGCACTCCCACAGCCGGCCCGTCGAACTGCGCCTCATCCGCGGGGACACCCTGCTGTGCGAGGTGGACGACGACGACCACGAGCTGCCGACGCTGTGCAGCGCCGGGCCGGCCGACGAGTTCGGGCGCGGACTGCGCGTGGTCAGCACGCTCGCCCGGGAGTGGGGCACGAGCCGTACGAAGGCCGGCAAGACCGTCTGGTTCGAGCTGACCCTGCCGCGCCGCTGACCGTACGTCAGGGGCGCGAGAGGCGCGTGGGGGCGTACGCGTATCGAATGCGGCGTGAAGGTATGCGCGACGCGCTTGTGGCCGGAACCGGTGCGCGATAGACCGTACTGGCCCGTCACCGGAGACGGGCCGGTGTCGCACCCTGGGGAGTCGGTCATGAGCGTGACGAGTCGGTACCGGGAAGCCTGGGAGGGCTTCTGGCGTGAGGCCCCCGAGGAACAGGGGGCGGTGTTATGGGACGCGGAGCCGGCCCTGACCGTCGGCATCCACCTGGCCCTGTTCGAGCCGCATCTCGCCGACCCGGGTCTGGCGATGGTGGACCTCGGCTGCGGCAACGGCACCCAGACCCGTTTCCTCGCCGACCGCTTCCCGCACGTCGTCGGGGCCGACCTGTCCGCCGCCGCGCTCGACCACGCCCGGACCGCCGACCCCGCCGGACAGGCGACGTACCGCGTGCTCGACGCCGTCGAGAAGGGTGAGACGGAGACGCTGCACGCCGAACTCGGCGACGCCAACGTCTACATGCGCGGCGTGCTCCACCAGGTCGACCCCGACGACCGGCAGCCCATGGCCGACGGGATAGCCACGCTCGTCGGCGACCGCGGCCGAGCCTTCCTGGTGGAACTCTCCGAGGCCGCCAAGCCCGTTCTGATGGGCCTGGCGCAGAACCCCGCAGGGCCGCCGCCCAAGCTCGCGCCGATCTTCCGGCACGGCATCGCGCCCGGCGAGGTGGCCGACGACGCCGTGCCCGAGTATCTGCGCGCGGCCGGCCTCAGCGTCCTGGCGAGCGGCGAACTTCCGCTCACCACGACGGAGTTCACGCCCGACGGCACGCGGATCGAGCTGCCCTCCAAGTGGCTGGTGGTGGGGCGCACGGTGTGACAGGGGCGGCAGTCGGGGTTCAGGGAACCCCCGGTGGCACTGGTTCGTTGCCAACTCGCCGAATTGTCAGCGTAGTTGTTGCAGCAGTTGTCAACGAAACCGATGCCATGGAGGCCCCCGCTCATGACCCCGACCCACCCCCACCCGACCCGACGCGCGGTGCTCGGTGGTGCCGCGCTGGCCGCCCTCGCGGTGACGGCCGGCGCCGGCACCGCGAACGCGACCTCGAATGCCACCTGGCCCACCGAGTTCCCGCTCCCCGACGGCTGGCTGCCCGAGGGCATCACCATCGGCAGCAAGCCGTACGCGTACATGGGCTCGCGCGCCAACGGCGGCATCTACCGCACCGACCTGCGTACCGGCGAGGGCGAGGTGCTCTACGCGGGCGCGACCGGCCAGGTGGCCGTCGGCCTCAAGCTGGACCGCGACGGCCTGCTCTACGTCGCGGGCAGCACCGGAGTCGCCCGCGTCCACGACTCCCGTACCGGCGAGGTCCTGACCACGTTCCGACTGACCGAGGCGACCGGCCACTTCATCAACGACATCACCCTGCTCGGCGACCGCGCCTGGTTCACCGACTCGCGCGCCGCCGCCCTGTACGGCGTGCCGCGTGGCCGCGACGGCGAGGTGCGCACCCTGCCGCTGACCGGCGACTGGGTGCAGACGCCCGACGTCAACAACGCCAACGGCATCGTCTCCGCCCCCGACGGCCGCGGCCTGATCGTGGTCAGCAGTACACCCGGCAAGCTCTACAACGTCAGCCTCAAGACCGGGTACGCCACCGAGGTGGCCCTGGTCGGCGCGGACACCGTGGTCAACGGCGACGGCCTGTGGCGCACAGGCCGCACGCTGTACGTCGTACAGAACCGCCTGAACCTGATCAGCGTGTTCGACCTCGACGCCAAGGCCACCACGGCCACCCTGCGCCGCACGATCACCGACCCGCGCTTCGACGTCCCCACCACCGCCGCGCAGTTCCGCGACCGCCTGTACCTGGTCAACGCCCGGTTCACCAGCCCGCAGACACCGGAGACGACGTTCAGCGCGGTCGCCGTCCCGCGCTGACCACCACGGGTGGGGTGGGCGCCCGCGGCTGTCAGGGAGACCGACGGCGCGCGCTCACCCCGTCGCCAGCGACGCGAAGGCCTCGTCCAGCAGGCCGACCAGGTTCAGGTCGCCGTCGGAGGCGAGCCAGTGGTCCAGGGCGACGTTCAGGCAGTCCAGGGCGGCGGCCGCGCGGACCGACTGGGCGAGCGTCGGGGCGTCGGAACCGGCGCGTTCGGCGAGCGCCTCGGTCAGGGCCGGGCGCCAGCTGTACTGCTTCTCCAGATGCCGGGCGCACAGCGCCGGGGTGTCACGGACCAGCCGGGTCGTCTCCAGGGACCCGGCCGGATCCACGTGGTACCGCTCGATCACCGTGTCCAGGGCGCGCCGCAGCGCCGTCCACTCGTCCTCGCCCGCGGGGCGGGCGCGCAGCGCGTCGGCGACCCGCCGGTCATGCCCGTCGAAGGCGCCGAGGACGGCGTCCTCCTTGGTGCCGAAGTAGCGCAGGAACGTGCTGCGGGACACCCCGGCGGCCGCCGCGAGGTCGTCGAGCGTGACCTTGTCGAAGCCCTCGCGACGGAACAACTCGAAGGCCACCTGGGCGAGTTCGGCCCGCACGGCGGCCCTGGCGATGTCCCTCGTGTTCGTACGCGCTGCTCCGGTCACGCCCCGATCCTAACGTCGTGCCGACTCTGGCTTGCAGTGTCGAAACTCAGTGGCTAGTGTGACACTCAGTTTCACATACGACGCGGAGGTGCGCCACGGTGGCGAAGACCCTGGGGATCATCGGCAGCGGCATGATCGGCGGTGCCGTGGCCCGCCTGGCCGTCGCGGCCGGTCTCGACGTGGTGCTCAGCAATTCCCGCGGGCCAAAGACCCTCATCGGTCTTGTCGACGAACTGGGCACCCAGGCCCGCGCGGCCACGCCCGCCGAGGCCGCCCGCGCCGGTGACCTGGTGGTGGCGGCCGTCCCGCTGAAGGCCTACGACCGGCTGCCGGCCGCCGACCTCGCGGGCCGGACCGTCATCGACGCGATGGTGTTCCACCCCCAGCGCGACGGCGCCGTCGCCGGGCTGGACACGGGCGAGCTGACCTCGAGTGCCCTGGTGCAGCGGCACCTCGCCGGCTCCCGGGTGGTGAAGACGTTCGCGACGATCGACTTCCACCACCTGGTCACGCTGGCCCGCCCCGCGGGCGCCACCGACCGCAGCGCCCTGCCCGTAGCCGGTGACGACTCGGCCGCCAATGCGCAGGTGATCGCACTGCTCGACGCCCTCGGCTACGACGCTGTCGACACCGGCACCCTCGCCGACAGCTGGCGCCTCGCGCCCGGAACGCCGGCCTATGTGCAGCCGTACATGGGGGAGCGGCCGCAAGGACTGAGCCAGGAGGATGCGCAGCGCTGGTTCTTCGCGTCGCAGGGCGTCCCGGTTCCCGCCGCCCGTGTGAAGGAACTGACCGACGCCGCGACCCGAGAGAACTGAGAGACGACCCGATGACCGCCGTACAGGGCAGCCCCGTCGACATCACCACCCCCGACGGAACCGCAGACGCCTACCTCGCCCACCCCGACGACAACGCCGCACACCCCGCCGTGCTGCTCTACATGGACGCCTTCGGCCTGCGCCCGCACCTGAAGTCGATGGCCGACCGGCTCGCCGGGGCCGGTTACACGGTGCTGGTCCCCAACGTCTTCCACCGCTCCGGCCGCGCCCCCCTCGTCGAACTCCCGGAGTTCATCAACCCCGCCGAACGCCCGGAGATCATCCAGCAGTTGGGCCCGCACGCGCGCACCCTCACCCCCGAGGCGGCCATGCGGGACGCCGCCGCCTACCTGGACTGGCTGGCCGCCTCTCCGCTGACCACCGACGGTCCGGCCGGCATCACCGGCTACTGCATGGGCGCAGGCCTGACCCTGCGCACCGCCGGCACCTACCCGGACCGGGTCGCCGCCGCGGCCGGCTTCCACGGCGCCTACCTCGCCACCGACGCCCCGGACAGCCCCCACCTGCTCGCCGACCGCATCACCGCCGAGCTCTATTTCGGCCACGCGGACCAGGACGCCACCAACCCCGCGGAACAGATCGACCGGCTGGACAAGGCCCTGACCGCGGCGGGCGTCCGTCACCGCACCGAGGTCTACGCAGGCGCCCACCACGGCTTCACGCAGGCGGACACGGCGATGTACAGCGCGGAGGCGACGGAGCGGCACTGGGCGGCGGTGCTGGACCTGTTCGGCCGTACGCTCTGACTTCTTCGCTTCCTGGCCCGTTCCCCCTGCGGCGCGTAACGTGACGCATCATGAAGATCCTGATCAGCGCCGACATGGAGGGTGCCACGGGGGTGACCTGGCCGGCCGACGTGCTGCCCGGGACGCCGGAGTGGGAGCGGTGCCGCTCGATGTTCACCTCGGACGTCAACGCCGCCGTGCTGGGGTTCTTCGACGGCGGTGCCGACGAGGTGCTCGTCAACGAGGCCCACTGGACCATGCGCAACCTGCTGCTCGAGCGGCTCGACGAGCGCACGCAGATGCTCACCGGGCGGCACAAGTCCCTGTCCATGGTGGAGGGCGTGCAGCACGGTGACGTCGACGGGATCGCCTTCGTCGGGTATCACGCCGGCGCCGGGATGGAGGGAGTGCTCGCGCACACGTACCTCGCCAACTCCATCACCGGGGTGTGGCTGAACGACGTACGGGCGAGCGAGGGGCTGCTCAACGCGCGCGTGGTCGCCGAGTACGGGGTACCCGTCGTCCTGGTGACCGGTGACGACGTGGCCTGCGAGGACGCCCTCGGGTATGCGCCCGAGGCGCTGAAGGTCGCGGTCAAGGACCATGTCTCGCGGTACGCGGCCGTGTGCCGTACGCCGGCCAGGACCGCCGCCGACATCCGGGCCGCCGCCAAGGAGGCCGCCCGGCTGGCGGTCCGTCAGGAACCGCTCCACGCGGGGCCGTTCACCGTCGCGCTCGAGTTCGACGCCGAGCATCTCGCCATGGCCGCCACCGTCGTGCCCGGCGTGGACCGCATCGGGGAGCGGAAGGTGGCGTACACCAGCGAGACGATGTACGAGGGGATCCGTACCTTCAAGGCGGTCACCACGATCGTCTCGGCCGCCGTGGAGGAGCAGTATGGCTGACGCGCAGGCACTCGACGAGGTCGTCCGATTCACCTCCGACCTCATCCGCATCGACACCACCAACCGCGGGGGCGGGGACTGCCAGGAGCGGCCGGCCGCCGAGTACGCGGCCGAGCAGCTGGCCGGGGCGGGCCTGGAGCCCGTGCTGCTGGAGCGCACCCAGGGGCGTACGAATGTCGTCGCCCGGATCGAGGGCACCGATCCGTCGGCGGATGCGCTGCTCGTGCACGGTCATCTCGACGTCGTGCCCGCCCGGGCCGGCGACTGGAGCGTGCATCCCTTCTCCGGGGAGATCCGCGACGGGGTCGTCTGGGGGCGGGGCGCGATCGACATGAAGAACATGGACGCGATGATCCTTGCCGTCGTGCGGAGTTGGGCGCGGGAGGGGGTGCGGCCCCCGCGGGACGTCGTGATCGCGTTCACTGCGGACGAGGAGGCCAGCGCGGAGGACGGGTCCGGGTTTCTCGCCGATGAGCACGGGGCGCTGTTCGAGGGGTGCACCGAGGGCGTCAGCGAGTCGGGTGCCTTCACCTTTCACGACGGGGGCGGGCGGCAGCTGTATCCCATCGCGGCCGGTGAGCGCGGTACCGGCTGGCTGAAGCTCACCGCGCGCGGGCGGGCCGGGCACGGATCCAAGGTCAACCAGGAGAACGCCGTCACCCGACTCGCCGCGGCGATCACGCGGATCGGCGAGTACGAGTGGCCGCTGCGGCTGACCCCGACCGTGCGCGCCGCGCTCGGCGAACTCGCCGCGCTCTACGGCATCGAGACCGACCTGCACGACGTGGACCGGCTCCTGGAGAAGCTCGGTCCGGCCGCCAGGCTGGTCGACGCGACCGTGCGCAACAGCGCCAACCCGACCATGCTGGACGCCGGTTACAAGATCAACGTGATCCCGGGGGAGGCTGTCGCGTACGTCGACGGACGGTATCTCCCGGGCGGCGAGGACGAGTTCCGCACGACCCTCGACCGGCTCACCGGACCTGAGGTCGAGTGGGAGTACCACCACCGCGAGGTGGCCCTCCAGGCGCCGGTGGACTCGCCGACGTACGCGAAGATGCGGGCCGCCGTCGAGGAGTTCGCGCCCGAGGGGCACGTGGTGCCGTACTGCATGTCGGGCGGCACGGACGCCAAGCAGTTCTCGCGGCTCGGCATCACCGGCTACGGCTTCTCGCCGCTGAAGCTCCCGGAGGGCTTCGACTACCAGGCCCTCTTCCACGGGGTCGACGAGCGCGTCCCGGTCGAGGCGCTCCACTTCGGAGTCCGCGTCCTGGACCGCTTTCTGCGGACCGCCTAGGCAAGTTGGGGGAGAACGTGCAGACCCTGCCGTACGGTTCCTGGCCCTCGCCCATCGACGCGGCGCTCGCCGCCGCGCACGACGGGCACCCCGAGTACGTCGGCTTCGTCGGCGACGAGGCCTGGTGGACCGAGCCCCGGCCCGCCGAGGGCGGCAGACGCACCCTGGTGCGGCGCCGGGCCGACGGCCGCGAGGAGTCGGTGCTGCCCGCACCGTGGAACGTGCGCAGCCGTGTCATCGAGTACGGCGGCCGGCCCTGGGCCGGGGCCTCGGTCGAGGGCCAACCGCTGGTCGTCTTCGTGAACTTCGCCGACCAGCGGCTCTACCGCTACGAGTCCGGCAACGACCCGCAGCCCCTCACCCCCGTCTCCCTCGTCGGCGGCGGACTGCGCTGGGCCGACCCGCAGTTGCTGCTCGACCGCGGTGAAGTCTGGTGCGTGCTCGAGGAGTTCACCGGCGACGGGCCCACCGACGTGCGCCGGGTCCTCGCCGCGGTGCCGCTGGACGGCTCGGCCGCCCAGGACCGGGACGCCGTACGCGAACTCACCGACGACCGGCACCGGTTCGTCACCGGCCCCCGTATCTCACCCGACGGACGCAGCGCGGTCTGGCTCGCCTGGGACCACCCGCGGATGCCGTGGGACGGCACGGAACTGGTCCTCGCCGGGGTGGCCGAGGACGGCACCCTGCGGGATGCGCGCACGGTCGCCGGCGGCCCGGACGAGTCGATCGCCCAGGCGGACTGGGCGTCCGACGGCTCCCTCCTCCACGCGAGCGACCGCACCGGCTGGTGGAACCTCTACCGCGACGGCGTACCGCTGTGCCCGCGCGAGGAGGAGTTCGGCGGGCCGCTGTGGAAGCTCGGGCAGCGCTGGTTCGCCCCGCTGGACAGCGGTCTGATCGCCGTGGTGCACGGCCGCGGCGCCAGCGCGCTCGGGATACTGGACCCCGAGACCGGCGAGGTCGTCGACGCGGCCGGCCCCTGGACCGAGTTCGGGCCCGCGCTCGCGGTGCACGGCGAGCGGGTCGTCGCCGTCGGCGCCAGCCCACGCAGCGCCTACGAGGTCGTCGAGCTCGACAGCCGCACCGGCCGGGCCCGGGTGATCGGCGCCGAGCACGACGACTCCGTCGACCCCGCCCACTACCCCGAGCCCCAGATCCGCACCTTCACCGGCCCCGCCGGACGCGACATCCACGCGCACATCTACCCGCCGCACAACCCCCGCTGCGTTTCGCCGGGCGACGAACTGCCGCCGTACGTCGTCTGGGTGCACGGCGGCCCCACCAGCCGGGCGCCCCTCGTGCTCGACCTGGAGATCGCCTACTTCACCTCCCGCGGCATCGGTGTCGCCGAGGTCAACTACGGCGGCTCGACCGGGTACGGGCGCGCGTACCGGGACCGGCTGCGCGAGCAGTGGGGCGTGGTCGACGTCGAGGACTGCGCGGCCGTCGCGCTCGCCCTCGCCGACGAGGGCACCGCCGACCGCGACCGGCTCGCGATCCGCGGCGGCAGCGCGGGCGGCTGGACCACGGCCGCCTCGCTCGCCGCCACCGACGTCTACGCCTGCGGCACGATCATCTACCCCATCCTCGACCTCGCCGGCTGGGGCACGGGGGAGACCCACGACTTCGAGTCGCAGTACCTGGAGACGCTGGTCGGGCCGCTCGCCGAGGTGCCCGGACGGTACACGGAGCGCTCGCCCGCCGAGCACGCCGACCGCATCACCGCGCCCTTCCTGCTGCTGCAGGGCCTGGACGACGTGATCTGCCCGCCCGCCCAGTGCGAACGGTTCCTGGAGCGGATGGAGGGCCGGCGCGTGCCGCACGCGTACATCGCCTTCGAGGGGGAGGGGCACGGATTCCGGCGCGCGGAGACCATGATCCGCGTCCTGGAGTCCGAACTCTCCCTCTACGCCCAGGTCTTCGGGCTCAACCCGCGCGGCATCCCGACCCTGGAACTGTCCAAGTGAGAGAGCACGTGAAAGAACTCCTACGACCCTCCCGACTCGCCCCCGGCGCCCGCGTCGCCGTCGTCGCGCCCAGCGGTCCGGTGCCCGAGGAACGGCTGCAGGCCGGGCTCGACGTGCTGCGCGGCTGGGACCTCGACCCGGTGGTGGCACCCCATGTGCTCGGCCGGCACGGCGAGTTGGACTACCTGGCCGGTACCGACGCCGACCGGGCCGCCGATCTGCAGCGCGCGTGGTGCGATCCGTCGGTGGCCGCGGTGCTGTGCGCGCGGGGCGGGTACGGGGCGCAGCGGATGGTCGACCTGCTCGACTGGGCGGCGATGCGGGCCGCCGGGCCGAAGGTGTTCGTCGGCTTCAGCGACGTCACCGTGCTGCACCAGGCGTTCGCCACCCGGCTGGGCCTGGTCACGCTGTACGGACCGGCCGCCGCGGGCGTCGACTTCATCAAGAGCGCGCGGGCGCAGGAGCAGCTGCGGGCCACGCTCTTCGCCCCGGAGTCCGTGCGCACCCTCACCTCCGCCGGCACCACCCTCGTCCCCGGTCGGGCCCGGGGCGTCACGCTGGGCGGCTGTCTGAGCCTGCTGGCCTCCGACCTCGGCACGCCGCACGCCCTGGCGGGCGCCCGGGGCGGACTGCTGCTGATCGAGGACGTCGGCGAGCAGCCGTACCGCATCGACCGAATGCTCACCCAGCTCCTGCGGACCGGATGGCTCGACGGTGTCGGCGGTGTCGTGCTCGGTTCGTGGGCCGGTTGCGGGCCGTACGAAGCGTTGCGCGCGGTCTTCGCCGACCGGCTGGGCGGCCTCGGCGTGCCCGTCGTCGAGGAGTTCGGTTTCGGCCACTGCGCGGAGGCGTCGACCGTGCCCTTCGGCGTCATGGCCGAACTCGACGCCGATGCGGGCACGTTGACGCTCGATCAACCCGCGCTCCGCTGAACAGCCGTCACTGAACTTCCGTCAAGAAACACTCGTCCGGGCGATTGACCACCTCTGACACGTGTCACAGCATGTCACCGGCTGGTACTTACTGGTCGGTAGGCAGAGCTGCTCCGTGTGTGCGATGAGTGTGGAGGTCTCCGTGTCCCGACGTGTGCCCAGATCCCGAGCGCCGCTCGCTCTCGCCCTAGGCGCCGCGCTAACCGCCCCCCTCACACTCTCCGCTCCCGCGAGCACGGTCGGCCAGTACACCGTCTCCGCGCTGAAGTTCACCGTCCGGACGGGCGGCCGGACCTGCACGGTCGACGCCGACCTGTACCGCCCCGCGGGCGTGGACCGGGCGCACCCCGCACCGGCCGTGATCTCCACCAACGGCTTCGGCGGCAGCAAGTCCGACGGCTCGACCGACGCCATCGGCAAGGCCTTCGCCGCGCGCGGCTATGTGTCGCTGATCTACTCCGGGCTCGGCTTCGGCGCGTCCGGCTGTCTGATCTCGCTCGACGACCCGCGCATCGACGGCGCGGCCGCCTCCCGGCTGATCGACTTCCTCGGCGGCAAGCGGGCCGCCGACGACGGCACCACGGCCGACTTCGTCACCCTCGACGGCATCGGCGACCCGCGGGTCGGCATGGTCGGCGGTTCCTACGGAGGGGCCATCCAGCTCGCGACGGCCGCCGTCGACCACCGCGTCGACGCGCTCGTCCCCCTGATCACCTGGAACGACCTCGCCTACTCGCTGGCCCCGAACAACAACATCACCGCCGGCCGGGGTGTCCCCGGCGCCTTCAAGTGGCTGTGGACCAACGGCTTCTACCTGATCGGCGAGGGCCAGCCGCTGACGGCGCCGAACCTCGACCCGTCCCGGATCAACTCCGTCGCCTGTCTCCACTTCGTCTCCCGGGCCTGCGACACCGTCCGCACGCTCAACTCCGGCAGCTATCCGCCCGACGCGACCGCCGAGTTGCTCGGCTACGCCCGCAGCGTCTCCCCGGTGTCGTACCTGAGCCGGGTCGAGGCGCCCACGCTGCTGGTGCAGGGGCAGGCCGACAGCCTCTTCAACCTCAACGAGGCGACGGCGACGTACAAGACGCTCAGGGCCCAGGGCACCACCACCAAGATGATCTGGCAGTCGTGGGGGCACAGCGGCGGGATGACCTCCCCGGCCGCCGGTGAACTCAACCTCAGCCAGGGCAACTTGGAGACCAGCTACGTCGGCAGGCGGATCCTGTCCTGGTTCGACCGCTACCTGCGCCAGAGGAACATCGACACCGGACCTGCCTTCGCCTACTACCGCGACTGGATCTCCGACACCCGGCACACCTACGGCACGGCCGACCGACTCCCCGTCCTCAGCCAGCGGCTCTACCTCTCCGGCGACGGCAAGCTCGTCGACGACCGCAGCAAGGTGGCCCGCGGCAGCCGTACGTACACCAACGCCCTCACCCCCACGAGCCACTCGGAGAACTCGCTGGCGGAGACCGCCGGGGTGCCGGACGCGCCGCCGTACGACACCAAGGGCACCTACCTGGGCTGGACCAGCGCGCCGCTCGCCCGCACCACCGACCTCGTGGGCGCACCGCGGGCCACGCTCCGCGTCGTCTCACCCAAGGCGCAGCGGACGCAGAACTCGGGCAACGCCGCCGACAAGCTGGTCCTCTTCGCGAAGCTGTACGACGTCGCGCCCGACGGCAGCAGGACGCTGGTGCACCGGCTGGTCGCGCCGGTCCGGGTGGCCGATGTGACCAAGGGCTTCACGGTGACCCTGCCGGGGATCGTGCACCGGTACCAGAAGGGGCACCGGCTGCGGTTCGTGATCGCGGCGAGCGACGACGCGTACTTCGGGAACCGGGGGATCAAGCCGGTGACCGTGGTCAGTGCCGGGAAGGACTCCGGGGTGCTGGAGCTGCCGGTACTCGGCGGCTGAGTCACCCGGAGGACAGGTTTCACCGTGCGTGACGAGGTCTTCGGGCTCAGGCTGGTTGTATGAGTCCGAAGACTTCCGAACGCGGCGCAAAGGCCGGCGGCCGGCGCGTGGCGATGACACCCGGACGGGTGGCCGTACTGCTGCTCGCCGCCCTTGCCCTGATCTTCATCTTCGAGAACACCGGCGACACCGAGATCCGCCTCCTGTTCTGGGAGGTCACGATGCCGCTGTGGGCGGCGCTGCTCGCGACGGCGCTGATCGGCTCGTTGTGCGGGGCGTATTTCATGTGGGCGCACTTCATGAGGCGCCGCGGCTAGGCATGAATTTCCCGAGAGGGGGCGGTTGAACGGCCGTAGGGTGGCGGGATGCCGCACACCGCATCCCGGTATCTCGCCGAAGGCCCTCGCGTGGGCATACGCCACTTCACCTACGAGGACGGAGCCGAGTTCGCCGCCCGTGCGCGTGAGAGCAAGGACCTGCACCATCCGTGGCTGTTCCCGCCGGACAGCGCCGACGCGTACACCGCCTACGCGGGCCGGCTGATCGAGGATCCGACCAAGGCCGGGTTCCTCGTGTGCGAGAAGGACGGCGAGCTCGGTGACGGGGCCATCGCCGGGTTCATCAACATCAACAACATCGTCCAGGGCGGCTTCCTGTGCGGCGCACTCGGCTACGGCGCCTTCGCGCACGCGGCCGGGCGGGGCCTGATGCGGGAGGGGCTGGACCTGGTGGTCGGCCACGCCTTCGGCCCGATGCGACTGCACCGCCTGGAGATCAACGCGCAGCCCCGGAACACCGCGTCGATCGCCCTGGCCCGCGCCTGCGGCTTCCGGCTCGAGGGCTTCTCCCCGAAGATGATCTACATCGACGGGGCCTGGCGGGACCACGAACGGTGGGCGATCACCGCCGAGATGCGGTCTTGAAGTTGATCTTCATCGTGTCGAGGTCCGTGACGGTGGACTTCAGGTCGCGGAAGCCGTAGCCGAGGCCGCGGAGCGTGGTCTCCGCCCGGTCCTCCGCGAGCGCGCCCGCCATCTCCTCACCGTCCGCCGCTTCCGACACGACCACGTACCGCATGGAGAAATGCTTGAGCGGCGACGGCTCGTACGACAGCGAGCCCTCCTCGGTGAACCGCATGCTCGTCAGGCCGTGATCGGAGGCCTCCGCAAGCAGCCGCCGCCGGGCCTCGTCGGTCAGCCCGTCCCACGTGCCCCGGACGATCACCCGGTACGTGTGCTGCTCGCTCATCCGCCTGCTCCCGCCTCGATTTCCGTTGAAGGCCCGACTGTACGTCGACCAGGATGAACCGCATGCGGAATTTCGTCGTGCTCGACGCCCCCTCCAACCTGGGCCCGCGCCCGCCCGCCCCCGGTACCGCGCCTGGCTGCTAAAGGCTCGTCGGCGCACGGCGCGAGCAGCGGATCGTGCAGCGGCCGCGGGCGCTGGAGGGCGGGGTGGTGGTGCCGCCACGCTACGACCCGGGGGGAGTGGCAGGAGGGGGACGGTCTGTTCAATGCGGCCGCTGCTCGCCTCGCCGCACTGCGTCGGTCTCGACCACCGTCGTGTCCGCCTTTGCGGAAACCTGACCGGTAGCTCCCCTGGTCAGCTCACCGGCGAGCGGCTTCCATGGTGATCGTGACGACCATCCGACGTGAGGTACTGACGTTGCCCGCCGCGGAGTTGGGGCCGGACAATCCACTGCCCCCGCTGCGGCTGCTGCACGAGGTCCACCGCATCGAGGACCGGGACCGGGACGAACTGCCGCGCGACATGGCCCGCCAGGCGGGCTACGAGCCACTGCGGAGCCTGCTGCCCGTGCGGGTCCGGGACGGGTACGGCAGGTCGCGCGAGCCCCGTGACATCGACGCCCTGGTGATCGAGAACGACCGCCTGCGCGCCACTGTCCTCCCCGGCCTCGGCGGCCGTGTCGCCTCCCTCCTCCACAAGCCCACCGGCCGCGAACTCCTCTACCGCAACCCGGTGTTCCAGCCCGCCAACTTCGCCCTCAACGGCGCCTGGTTCTCCGGCGGCGTCGAATGGAACATCGGCGCCACCGGTCACACCACCCTCTCCTGTTCCCCGCTGCACGCCGCCCGCGTCCCCGCCCCCGACGGCGGCGAGATGCTCCGCCTGTGGGAGTGGGAACGCCTGCGCGACCTGCCCTTCCAGATCGACCTCTGGCTGCCGCAGGGATCCGACTTCCTCCACGTCGCCGTCCGCATCCGCAACCCGCACGAGCGGCCCGTGCCCACCTACTGGTGGTCCAACATCGCCGTCCCCGAGGAGCGCCGGGTGCTCGTGCCGGCGGACGAGGCCTATCACTTCGGGTACGAGCGGCGGCTGGAGCGGGTGCCCACACCCTCGTACGAGGAAATCCGGCAACTCCCTTGTGCGGCCGACTACTTCTACGACCTGCCCGACGAGCGGCGGCGCTGGATCGCCGCCCTCGACGAGGACGGGCACGGGCTGGTACAGACCTCCACCGACCTGCTGCGCGGACGCAAGCTCTTCGTCTGGGGCAAGGGGCCCGGCGGGCGGCGCTGGCAGGAGTGGCTGACCGCGCCCGGCACGGGCGGCTACTGCGAGATCCAGGCCGGGCTCGCCCGCACCCAGCTGGAACACGTACGGCTGGATGCGGAGAGCGAGGTGTCGTGGCTGGAGGCGTACGGTCCGCTGAGTTGTGCGGGAGCCGTCGACGAGGTGGAGGCGCGCCTCGAGGCCGTGCTGCCCCGCGCCGACGTCGACGCCGCGTACGCCGCCTGGTTGCCGCACGCCGACACCGAACCCGGCGAGATCCTCGCCACCGGCTCCGGCTGGGGCGCGCTCGAAGTGCTGCGCGCCGACTGGAAGTTGCCGGGCACGCCCTTCGACGAGAGCACGCTCGGCGAGGCGCAGGAGCCCTGGCTGCAGCTGCTGCGCGCCGGGTCGCTGCCCGAGCCGCGCCGGGTGCGGCCGCCCGGCGAGACACTGGTCGCCCCGCACTGGCGGGACATGCTGGAGACCGCGCCCGCGACCCCGCTCACCGAGTACCACCTGGGCGTCGCCCAGTGGCACGCCGGTGATCTCGCGCAGGCCGTGCGCAGCTGGGAGCGGGCCCTCGAACTCGCCCCGTCCCTCTGGCCGTTGCTGCGCTGCCTCGCCCTCGCCGACCGGGAGAGCGGCAACCCCGAGCGGGCCGCCGACCGGTACGCCGAGGCCTTCGACGACCTGTGCCACGAGCGGCGCGACAACGGCGCGTCCTGGACGGCGGCCACGGCCGCGCTGGGCCGCGAGGCGATCGAGGCCCTGCTCGCCGTGGGCCGCACGGCGCAGGCCCGCGCCGTCTGGGAGCGGCTGCATCCCGCGACCCGGCAGCGCGGCCGGTTCCGGCTGATCGAGGCCGGGCTGCTGCTCGCGGAGGAGCGGCGGGAGGAGGCACTGGACGTCTTCCGCGCGGGCTTCGAGGCCGCCGATCTGCGGGAGGGCGCGGAGGCCGTCGGCCGCCTGTGGTCGAGGCTGACCGACGAACCGCTCCCGGGGCACTACGACTTCCGGATGCGGCCGACGGAGGCGTGAGGGCCTACGGATTGCGGTCCACGTACTCGTAGATCGTGCCGTCCGGGTGCATCGCGATCAGGTTGCGGCCCGCCGGGGTCGCCACCGGGCCCGCGACGATGTGGGCGCCGAGCTCGGTGAGTACGCGGTGGGCCTCCTCGACGTCCTTCACGGCGATCGTCGCGGCGACCTTGCGGAGCACCTCCAGCTCGGCCTCGGGGCCGCTCATCAGCAGGAAGCAGCCAACGGCGGCGACCTGGACGCCGCCGCGTTCGAAGCGGAGGGCCGTGCCGCCCGCCAGCCGTTCGTAGAAGGGGACCGCCCTCTCCAGGTCGTCGACGCAGATGCGCAGCGTGGCTCCCAGAATGTCCATGCGGACGAGCCTAGTTGGGGCGGCCGGGAGAGGAGATCACTTCCGACGGTTTCGGGTGATCGCCTGCGCCCGGCCGCCCCGGGGCGTGGGTCAGCCCATCGCCTTGCGTACGACGTCCCGCGTGCGGTCCACGACGGCCGCGACCGGGCCCACCGCCACGTTCTTCAGGGCAGTGTCGGTACCCGGATGCGGGCGGGTCGGCGCGACGGCCTCGGCCGCCTGCACCGCGCGGGCCAGGGTTTCCAGCCTGCCGCGGTCGGCGACCCGGTTGAGGTGCGCGAACTCGTACCGTTCCTCGTTGTCGGCGTGCGCGAGCACGTCCTGGCGCAGGGCCGCGAAGCGCTCCAGGAACTCGGGGGAGTCCGGGTCCATGTCGTCCAGCTCGGACAGGGCCCGCTTGGCCTTCTCCTCCTCCTCGATCCGGTCCTTCACGACCAGCTCGCCGCCGTCGATGTTCTTGCGGGCGAAGGGATGGACGACCTCCTCCTCGGCGGTCTCGTGCACCGCGAGGAGCCGGACGAGGTCGTGGAAGTGCCGTTTGCGGTCCTCACCCTTGGTGTTGGCCACCTCGTCGAACAGTTCTCGGATCCGGGTGTGCTGCGCCTTGAGCAGCTCCACCACGTCGGTGCGCTCGGTCATCCCGATCTCTTCCTCCTGTAGAGGGGTCAGTGAGGGTTTCGTCGTGCGGTCGTGCGAGCGGGCGGGTACCCGGGGGGTGTGGGCTGACGCACCGCTTTCCGGCCGTGACGGACCGCGTTATGCGTACGCCTGTACGGGTACCCGGGGGTCATGGAAGGCTTGGATCATCTGGAGCACCTGGACAAGCATCTGGTCGACGAGCTGGCGCAGGTGGCGCGCGAGACCGTGCGCGACGAACTGCGCGAACAGACTCGCAAACAGCGCCGCACGGCCATGCTGTACGCCGCGTCCGGCGCCGTCGCCCTCTACGCGGGCGCGGCCGTCGCGCTCACCGTGGGCCTGGCCCTGGCGATCGGTCTGCCCGACTGGGCCGCCGCGCTGATCACCGCGGTGATCCTCGGCGTCGTCGCCTACGCCCTGCGCAGTGCGGCCCGGCCGCACGCGACCCGGCCCACGCCGGAGCGCGAGGCCGAGCTGGCCGCCGCGGGCCAGGGCGACCGTGTCATCGGCGGCCGGGCACCCGCCGCACCGCCGAGCGGCCTCGGCGTGCCGTATCCGCCCATGCCGCCGGTGGCACCCGGCGCCGCGGGCGTGCCGGCTCCCGGCGCGGGCACACCGGCACCCGGTGGGGTCGGGCCGACGGCACCGGGCTCCGAGGAGGCCGACCCCGAGCAGCCGCACCACCGGGCGTGATGCGTGGTGCGCAAGCGCTGGGGGATGCCGGTTCCGGGGGGCCGCAAGGCCGTCGTCGTGACCGGGGCCAGCGGCGGCGTGGGGCGGGCCACGGCCCTGGCCTTCGCCGCCCGCGGCGACCGGGTCGCCCTGCTGGCCCGGGGACGCGAGGGCCTCGCCGCGGCCGCTGACGAAGTGCAGCGCGCCGGGGGAGAGGCCCTTGTCGTGACTGTGGACATGGCCGACGCGAAGGCCGTGGACGACGCCGCCCAGCAGGTGGCCGACGCCTTCGGGCACATCGACGTGTGGGTCAACAACGCCTTCGCCGGGGTCTTCGCGCCGTTCACCGAGATCACCCCGGACGAGTTCCGCCGGGTGACCGAAGTGACGTATCTGGGCTGTGTGTTCGGCACCCGGGCCGCGCTGCGGCACATGCTGCCGCGCGACCGCGGGACGATCGTGCAGGTCGGCTCCGCGCTCGCCTACCGCGGCATTCCGCTGCAGTCGGCGTACTGCGGGGCCAAGCACGCGATCCAGGGGTTCAACGAGTCGCTGCGGTGCGAGCTGCTGCACCACGGCAGCGGGGTGCGTACGACGATGGTGCAGCTGCCCGCCGTCAACACCCCGCAGTTCGACTGGGTGTTGAGCCGGATGCCGGGCAAGGCCAGGCCGGTGGCGCCCGTCTACCAGCCGGAGGTGGCGGCACTGGCGATCGTGCACGCGGCCTCGCACGGGCGGCGGCGGGAGTACTGGGTCGGCGGCTCCACTGTGGCCACGCTGATCGCCAACGCGGTGGCCCCCGGCGTGCTCGACCGCTACCTCGCCCGCACCGGCTTCGACGCCCAGCAGGACAAGGGCGAGCACGGCGAACCCGGCAACCTGTGGAGCCCGGCGGACGGCCCGCACGGGCGGGACTTCGGGGCGCACGGGCGCTTCGACGAGGAGTCCCACTCGGACAGCCCGCAGGAGTGGGTGTCCAGGAACCGAGGCCGGGTCGGGACGGCACTGACCGTCGGGGCCGGCGTCCTGGCCGCACGGAAACTGACCCGGCTCGCCCGCCGCTAGGGTCTGTCCGGCGGATCAGGTCGGCTGCAGGAGACGGTGCTTCTTGGTTGCCCCGAGCGGAGCCATGGGGGTCCCCCGGCTCGAGCGAAGCCGAGAGTGGGGGAGCGCGTGCCAGGGCCGCGACGCCGAGCTGATCCGCCGGACAGACCCTAGGCGACCCGGTACTCCTCCACCTCGTCCGTCAGCAGTGTCAGCCCGTGGCCCACCCCGGCCAGCGGCCGCACCGCACCTCCCGTCGGATCCAGCGCCCCGTCGAAGAACATGTCCTCGATGCGGACGTGGTCGTGGAACCACTCCATGTGGCGGAGGTTGGGAAGCGAGGCGGCTGCCGCCGCGTGGGCGTGCGGGGCGCAGTGGGTGGAGACCTCGAGGCCGTGGGCCTGGGCGAGGGCGGCGGCGCGGACGAACTCCGTGATGCCGCCGCAGCGCGTCGCGTCGATCTGGAGGCAGTCGACCGCGCCGGCGCTGATCATCCGGGCGAAGTACGGCAGGTCGTAGCCGTATTCGCCGGCCGTCACGTCGCACACCAGGGCGTCGCGGACCAGCCGCAGGCCCTTCAGGTCGTCGGAGGAGACCGGCTCCTCGAACCAGCCGACGCCGTGCTCGGCGAGCGCGCGGCCGACCCGTACGGCCTGCTTGCGGGTGTACGCGCCGTTCGCGTCGACGTACAACTCGGCCTCGGAACCGATCACTTGGCGTGCCGCCTGGACGCGGGCCAGATCGCGGGGGACCGCCCGGCCCCAGCTCTCGCCGATCTTCATCTTGACGCGCGGGATGTGCTGCCCGTGCACCCAGCCGTTCAACTGCGCGGCCAGATGGGTGTCGTGGTACGTCGTGAAGCCTCCGCTGCCGTACACGGGAACGCGTTCGCGGCAGACGCCGAGCAGGCGGGCCAGGGGAAGTTCGAGGAGGCGGGCTTTGAGGTCCCACAGGGCGATGTCCACCGCGGAGATCGCGCACGCGGCGATTCCGGGGCGGCCCGCGTTGCGGACGGAGCGGCACATCGCGTCGTGCGCGGAAGGGATGTCGAGGGCGTCGCGGCCCTCGAGGAGGGGCGCGAGGTGATCGCGTACGAAGTCGCCGACCGCTTCCGGGCCGTACGTCCAGCCGGTGCCGGTCTCGTCGCCCGTCGTCACCTCGGCGATCACGATGGTCGTGGACTCCCAGGCCAGCGTGCCGTCGGCCTCGGGAGCGTCGGTCGGCACCGTGTACACCGACACGAGCGGGCGGTGGAGTTTCATCGCCGTTGCCTGCCGATCCCTCAGGACTGCTGCAGCTGCGGCAGCACCTTCGTACGGTAGAAGTCGAAGAAGCCGCGCTGGTCGGGGCCGATCTGGTTGACGTAGACCCGGTCGAAGCCGGCGTCGGCGAAGGCGGTGAGGGCCGTGATGTGTTCGTCGACGTCGTCACCGCAGACCGACTTCTCGCGCACCATCTCCTCCGTGACCAGCGGCGCCAGCTGCTCGAAGTGGCTGGGCGAGGGCAGGATCTGGCCCATCTCGCCGGGCAGGAACTGGTTGAACCACAGCTTGCGCACCGTGCGCACGGCCTCGTCGCGGTCGGTGCCGTAGCAGAGCTTGGTGCCGCCGATCACCGGCTTGGCGCCGCCGCCGCCCTTGCGGAACTGCTCGACCATCGAGGCGTCCGGCATCATCGTGATGTAGCCGTCGCCCACACGTCCGGCGAGCTGTGTCGCCGCCGGGCCGAAGCCGGAGACGTCGATCGGGACGGGCTCGTCGGGCACCGTGTACAGACGGGCGTTCTCCACCTTGTAGTGGGTGCCCTGATGGCTGACCTCCTCGCCGGTGAACAGCCGCCGCATGATCTGGATCGCCTCCTCCAGCATCTCCATGCGTACGTGCGCGGGCGGCCAGACATGGCCGAGGACGTGCTCGTTGAGGGCCTCGCCGGTGCCGACGCCCAGCCGGAAGCGGCCGTTGGTCATCACCGCCGAGGTCGCCGCGGCCTGCGCCACCACCGCCGGGTGGATCCGCACGGTCGGACAGGTCACCGCCGTCTCGATCGGCAGTGACACCGCCTCGGAGAGCGCGCCGATCACCGACCACACGAACGGGCTCTGGCCCTGCGCGTCGTTCCACGGGTGGTAGTGGTCCGAGATCCACAGCGACTGGAACCCGGCCTGTTCGGCCATCCTCGCCTGCTCGACGAGATCCGCGGGACCGAACTCCTCACAGGAGAGGAAGTAGCCGTACTCGGGCATGGAGCACCTCCGCTGGCTCTGATCCGAGGGGTGGGGCGCCGTCCGGGTACCCGGCGCCCGGAGCGGAAACCGGCGGACGTTTGGGGGCCCTGACCAGGGGGACGCGGAAGGCTCCGTACGACGTCCGCGACAGCGCCGGAGGCGAACCGTGAGTCGACCCCGCATCGTGATCGTCGGTGCCGGATTCGCCGGGTACCAGACGGCCCGCACCCTGTCCCGGCTGGTGCGGCACAAGGCCGACATCACCGTGCTGAACCCGACCGACTACTTCCTGTACCTGCCCCTGCTGCCCCAGGTCGCCGCCGGAATCCTGGAACCCCGACGGGTGACCGTCTCCCTCTCCGGCACCCTGCCGCACGTCCGGCTGGTGCTCGGCGAGGCCCACTCCGTCGACATGGACGGGCAGACCGTGCACTACACCGACCCCGAGGGCGGAGACGGCAGCCTCGCCTACGACCGGCTCGTGCTCGCCGTCGGCAGCGTCAACAAACTGCTGCCCATCCCCGGGGTCGCCGAGAACGCGCACGGCTTCCGCGGGCTGCCCGAAGCGCTGTACCTGCGCGACCACGTCACCCGGCAGGTGGAACTCGCCGCCGCCGCGGACGACCCGAAGAGCTGCGCCGCACGGTGCACCTTTGTGGTGGTCGGCGCCGGATACACCGGCACGGAGGTCGCCGCGCACGGGCAGATGTACACCGAGGCACAGGTGCGCAAGCACCCGCTCCGGCAGGGGATACACCCGCGCTGGATGCTGCTCGACATCGCGCCCCGCGTCCTGCCCGAGATGGACGAACGGCTCTCGCAGACCGCCGACCAGGTGCTGCGGCAGCGGGGCGTCGAGGTGCGCATGGGGACCTCCGTGAAAGAGGCCACGCCGGGCGGGGTCCTGCTGACCGACGGCGAGTTCGTCGACACCCGCACGCTGGTGTGGTGCGTCGGCGTACGGCCCGATCCGCTCGTCGAGTCCACCGGGCAGCCGCTGGAACGCGGCCGGCTCCTCGTCGACCCGCACCTCCAGGTGCCGGGCCGCCCCGAGGTGTTCGCGTGCGGTGACGCCGCCGCGGTGCCGGACCTGAACGACCCCGGCACGTACACGCCGATGACCGCGCAGCACGCCTGGCGGCACGGCAAGGCCGTCGCGCAGAACGTCGCCGCGTCCCTCGGCATCGGCGAACGGCGCGCCTACCGCCACCGCGACCTGGGGTTCGTGGTCGACCTGGGCGGCACGAAGGCCGCCGCGAATCCGCTCGGCATCCACCTGCCCGGCCCGCTGGCGGGCGCGGTCACCCGCGGCTACCACCTCGCGGCGATGCCCGGCAACCGCGTCCGCGTCGCCGCGGACTGGCTCCTGGACGCCGTACTGCCGCGCCAGGCCGTCCAGTTGGGACTCGTACGGTCGTGGTCGGTACCGCTGGACACCTCGTCGCCGGAACTGGCCCGGGTGCCGGGCCGGCCGGAGCCCAGGGAGACGCCGACGGAGACAGCGCCGGCCGGTCCGGGGCCGGGGGCGGCCACGGCGGCGGACACGGCCACGGAAGGCGCGTCGGCGCCGGAGCTCCCTGCCGAGCCTGCCAGGAACCAGCCCGGCGGTGAACCCGCGAAGAACCAGCCCGGCGGTGAACCCGCCAAGAACCAACCCGTCGGCGATCCCACCGAACCCCCCGGCCCCGTCAAGCGAAGCCCCGACTCTCCCGCGGAAGGAGACTCATGAACACCGCCGAACTCGTCGAGCTCGCCCAGCAGTTGCGCGTGGACAGTGTGCGCGCGGCGGACGCCGCGGGGTCCGGGCACCCGACGTCCTCGATGTCCGCCGCGGATCTGATGGCCGTACTGCTCGCCAACCACCTCCGCTACGACTTCGACCGGCCGGCCCACCCCGGCAACGACCGCTTCGTCCTCTCCAAGGGCCACGCCTCGCCCCTCCTCTACGCCGCCTACAAGGCGGCCGGCGCTGTCGACGACGACGAACTGCTCAGCTTCCGCAAGCTGGGCAGCCGGCTGGAGGGGCATCCGACTCCGCGTCGGCTGCCGTGGGTCGAGACCGCGACCGGTTCGCTCGGCCAGGGACTGCCCGTCGGCGTCGGCATCGCGCTGGCCGGCAAACGGCTGGACCGCTCCGGCTACCGGGTGTGGGTGCTGTGCGGGGACAGCGAGCTGGCCGAGGGGTCGATCTGGGAGGCCGCCGAGCACGCGGCGTACGAGCATCTGGACAACCTCACCGCCATCGTCGACGTGAACCGGCTGGGGCAGCGCGGTCCCACCCGGCACGGGCACGACCTCGACGCCTACGCCCGCCGCTTCCAGGCGTTCGGCTGGCACACCATCGAGGTCGACGGGCACGACGTGGACGCCGTCGACCGCGCGTACGGCGAGGCGATCTCGACCACGGGGCAGCCGACCGCGATCCTCGCCCGCACCCTCAAGGGCAAGGGCGTCGCGTCCGTCCAGGACCGCGAGGGCCTGCACGGCAAGCCGCTGCCCGAGGCGGACGAGGCGATCGCCGAACTCGGCGGCCCCCGCGACATCCGCGTCCAGGTCCACGAGCCGCCCGCCGCCCGCATGCTGCACGCCGTACGCGCCGGGCACTACGAACTGCCCCGCTGGGACAAGGGAGACGAGGTCGCCACCCGCAACGCCTTCGGGCAGGCCCTGGCCGCGCTCGGTTCCGCACGCAGTGACGTCGTGGCCCTCGACGGCGAGGTCGGTGACTCCACGCGCACGGAGTTCTTCGCCAAGGAGCACCCCGACCACTACTTCGAGTGCTACATCGCCGAGCAGGAGATGGTCGCCACCGCCGTCGGGCTCGCCGCGCGCGGCTGGGTGCCGTACGCCTCCACGTTCGCGGCGTTCCTGACGCGTGCGTACGACTTCGTGCGTATGGCCTCGGTCAGCGGGGCCGGCATCAACCTCGTCGGCTCGCACGCGGGCACCGCCATCGGTCAGGACGGGCCGTCCCAGATGGGCCTGGAGGACCTCGCGATGATGCGGGCGGTGCAGGGCTCGACCGTGCTGTACCCGTGCGACGCCAACCAGACCGCGCAGCTCGTCGCCGCGATGGCGGGCCGCGAGGGCATCCGCTACCTGCGCACCTCGCGCGGCGAGAGCAAGGTGATCTACGGCGCCGACGAGGAGTTCCCCATCGGCGGCAGCAAGGTGCTGCGCTCCTCCGACCACGACCGGCTGACCATCGTCGCGGCGGGCGTCACCGTGGCCGAGGCGCTGGCCGCCGCCGACGCGCTGGACCGCGACGGCATCCAGGTCCGGGTCGTCGACCTCTACTCCGTCAAGCCCGTCGACCGGCTCACCCTGCGCCGCGCCGCCGACGACACCGGCTGCCTCATGACCGTGGAGGACCACCACGAGGAGGGCGGCCTCGGCGACGCCGTCCTGGACGCCTTCGTCGACGGGCGGCCCGTGCCGCGGCTGGTGCGCCTCGCCGTCCGCTCGATGCCGGGCTCGGCCTCCCCGGACGAGCAGCTGCACGCCGCGGGCATCGACGCCGAGTCGATCGCGGCGGCCGGGAAGCTGCTGGTGGAGGAGGCGGTCGTGCGGTGAGCGACGACGACGTACGCACCGTGCGGGCCGGGCGCCGCACGGTGCAGGTCCACCGCGTCGGCAAGGTGCTCTTTCCCGGCGCGGGCGAGGCGAAGGAGTACACCAAGGGCGACCTCGTCGACTACTACCGGGCCGCCGCCCCGCTGATGCTGCCGCACCTGCGCGGCCGCCCGCTGATGCTGGAACGGCACCCGGACGGCCTGGACGGCCCGCGCTTCATGCAGAAGAACACCCCGGAGAACTACCCGGAGTGGATCACCCGCGTCGAGGAGGCCAAGGAGGGCGGCACCGTCTGCCACACAGTGTGCGAGGACGCCGCCACCCTCGTGTATCTGGCCGACCAGGCGGCCGTGACCCTGCACCGCTGGCTGTCCAGGGTCGGGCACGAGGACCGGCCCGACCGGATGGTGTTCGACCTCGACCCCTCGTCCGGGGACGACTTCGCGGCGGTGCGCGAGGCGGCCGTGCTGCTCGGTGAACTCCTCGACCGGCTGAAGCTCCCCTCGGCGCTGATGACGACCGGCTCGCGCGGGCTGCACGTCGTCGTGCCGCTCGACGGCCGGCACGACTTCGACGAGGTCCGCGCCTTCGCCCGCGACGTGGCCGACACCCTCGCCGAGGCCCACCCCGACCGGCTCACCACCGCCGCCCGCAAGAAGGAGCGCGGCGACCGCCTCTACCTCGACGTCGGCCGCAACGCCTACGCACAGACCGCCGTGGCACCCCTCACCGTCCGTGCCCGGCCGGGCGCCCCGGTGGCCACGCCGATCACCTGGGACCAGCTGGACGATGCGGCCCTGCACGCCCGCCGCTGGACCATCGCCGACGCCCTGGATCAGGCCCGCACCGACCCCTGGGACGGGGTCCTGAGCCGCGGTCGCGCCCTGGGACCGGCCCGGCGCAGGCTCGACGCATTGCGGGGCTCCTGACGGGGCGGCGCGCGAACTTCTGAACGGCGGTTCGTAAAGGTTTGGCCAGCAGCATTGCGGCCACCCGGAGTCAGAGGTGGCCATGGCAAACACAAAAGACACCCAAGACTCGCAACGTTCACAGAAATCCGACAAACAATCCGGCGGGGAAGACGTGGCGGACAACAAGCCGAGCCCCATGGAGGTGCTGCGCCAGGCGCGCACGCAGCTCGCGGAGCTGACCGGTATGGCCGCCGAGACGGTCTCGTCCTTCGAGCAGACGGAGGACGGCTGGTCACTGGAGATCGAGGTCCTCGAGCTGGCCCGGGTCCCGGACACGATGAGCCTGATGGCGAGCTATCAGGTCGACCTCGACTCCGAGGGGCAGCTCACCGGCTACCGGCGCGTCCGCCGCTATGAACGCGGGCGTTCCGACGCACACAGGCCCGGCGGCCGCTAGGCCGCCTTCCCGCAACCTACCCAGACAAGGAGGCGCGGTCGGCATGACCGTTGTCCCGGCCCAGCAGAGCGGCGGCGGAGGCGGCAGCAGCGGCCTCTACGACGTTCTGGAACTCGTCCTCGACAGGGGTCTCGTCATCGATGCATTCGTGCGGGTCTCCCTGGTCGGCATCGAGATCCTCAAGATCGACGTGCGTGTCGTCGTGGCCAGCGTCGACACCTATCTGCGCTTCGCCGAGGCGTGCAACCGCCTCGACCTGGAGGCAGGACCGCGAAAGGACCCGGGTCTTCCCGACCTCGTCGGCGAGATCACCGAGTCCGGCGCGCGCGGCAAGTCCAAGGGGGCGCTCTCCGGAGCCGCCGAGACCCTCTCCGACGCCTTCAAGCAGGCACGTGAGGAGGGCGGCCGCGAGCGGGAGACCGAGTCCCGGCCGCGCGCCCGCAAGACCACGGCCTCGCGCAGGAAGGAGGAGCAGGAGTGAGCACGTACGTCTACGGCATCACCGCGAGCTCGCATCCCGCGCTGCCCAAGGACATGGGCGGCGTGGGCGACCCGCCCCGCAAGGTCCGTGTCCTCGAGGAGGGCGAGCTCGCGGCCGTCGTGAGCGACGCCCCCGAGGGCCTGCGGCCCAAGCGCAAGGACCTGCTCGCCCACCAGAACGTGCTCGCCGAGACGGGCGCGGGCGGCGTCGTCCTGCCCATGCGGTTCGGCAGCGTGGCCCCGGACGACGACAGGGTGACCGGCGTGCTCGCCGAGCGTGCCGACCACTACAAGGAACGGCTGCAGGCCCTGGACGGCAAGGTCGAGTACAACGTCAAGGCCACGCACCAGGAAGAGGCCGTACTGCACCGCGTGATGTCCGAGAACCCGGAGATCCGCGCCATGACCGAGGCCAACCGGCAGTCGGGCGGCGGCAGTTACGAGCAGCGGCTCAGGCTCGGCGAGATGGTCGTCGCCGCGGTCAAGGAGCGGGAGGCCGAGGACGCGGCCGAAGTGCAGAGCGCCCTGGAACCCGTCGCCGCCGCGGTGAGTGTGGGCCCCGAGTCCAGCGGCTGGCTGGTCAACCTGTCCTTCCTGGTGGAGCGCGACTCGGCCGAGTCGTTCCTGGCCGAGGTGGAGCAGGTCCGCAAGGGCCATCCGCACATCGAGCTGCGTGTCAACGGCCCGCTGCCGCCGTACAGCTTCGTCGAGCCCGGCCCCGCCGAGCACGCGGGCAGTGCCGCCGGCCCGGGCATCGCCCAGGAGTGAGAGCCGTGGGACTGATCAAGGAAGTGGTCCTGCTGCCCTTCGCCCCGGTGCGCGGCAGCGCATGGGTGATCGGCCAGGTACTGCACGAGGCGGAGCGGATCTACTACGACCCGGCCACAGTCAGGGCCGAACTCGCCCGGCTGGAGGAGCAGTTGGAGGCGGGCGAGATCGACGAGGAGGAGTTCGACCGACGGGAGGACGAGCTTCTGGACCGGCTGGAAATCGGCCTGCGCGGTGGCGCGGCCCCGGGGAACGGGACGACAGGATGAACCGAGTGGGACTCGGCCTCGCGATAGGGGCCGGATACGTCCTCGGACGTACGAAGAAGATGAAACTGGCGTTCGCCGTCGGCTCGCTGGTGGCCGGCAAGCGGATGCATCTGAGCCCGCGGGCGCTCGCGGATCTGGTGTCCCAGCAGCTGCAGAACAATCCGCAGTTCAAGGAGATCGGGGACCAGCTGCGCGAGGACCTGCGCGGTGTCGGCAAGGCGGCCTCGGGCGCGATGGTCGAGCGGCAGATCGACGCCCTCGCCGACCGCCTGCACGGACGCACCGCCGAGGTCCGCGACCAGCTCTCCGGCGTGACCGGGCAGGCTACGGACCTCCTCGAGGATGACGAGAGCGAGGAGTCGGAGGAGAGTGAGGGGGAGGAGCCCAGGGAGGAGTACGAGGACGAGGACCAGGACGGAGAGGAGGCCGAGGAGTCGGAGGCCGAGGAGGAGTCTCCGGCCGACGAGGCCGAGCGGGACTCGGCGAAGAGGACCGCCAAGAAGGCCGCGCGCAAGGCCCCGGCCAAGAAGGCGGCGGCGAAGCGGGCTCCGGCGAAGAAGGCGCCCGCGAAGAAGGCCCCGGCCAAGAAGGCCGCGTCGAAGCAGACGACGGCGAAGAAGACGGCAAAGAAGACGGCCGCCCGCAAGACGGCCGCCGCCAGGGGCGGGGCCCGCTCGGCCCGGGCCCGCCTGCCGAAGGGAGGCGGTGAGCGATGACCGAGACACTCGGATCCGCGACCTCCGCCGCGAGCGGCGCCAAGGGGGCGGCCGGCCAGCTGACCGACGTGGCCCACAGCGAGGCCGCCGACCGGCTGAAGGCCGAACTGCAGGAGTACCTCGCCGCACAGGCCACGCGCATGATGATGGGCCTCGGCCGCAAACTCGGCGAGACCACCGTCAAGTTGAACGACATCGCCGAGGGCAACAGCCCGGGCTTCGCCAAGCTCGCGCTCGACGGCGGCCGCAAGCTCGCCGAGGGCAAGGGCCCGCTGCGCTCGGCCCTGGAGGTCGGCGCCACCAGGGCCAAGGACAACGTCGTCTCGGCCTTCAAGAACCTCGGCGGCGGCAAGGGCAAGCGCAAGGGCGGCGCGGGCAACAAGCCGACGGTCATCATCGAGTTCGTCGACGTGGGCGTCCCCAAGCGCACCGCCTACGACCAGTGGACCCAGTACCAGGACTTCAGCACCTTCGCCAAGGGCGTCAAGAGCGCGAACCGCGCCGACGACACCCAGTCCGACTGGCAGCTGAAGATCTTCTGGTCCAACCGCAGCTGGAAGGCGAAGACCACCGAGCAGGTGCCCGACGAGAAGATCTCCTGGACCTCGGAGGGCGCCAAGGGCACCACCAAGGGTGTCGTCTCCTTCCACCGGCTCGACGACAGCCTCACCCGCGTCCTGCTGGTCATCGAGTACTACCCCAAGGGTCTGTTCGAGAAGACCGGCAACATCTGGCGCGCCCAGGGCCGCCGGGCCCGGCTCGACCTCAAGAACTACGTCCGCTTCATCACCTTCAAGGGCGAGGCGGAGGACGGCTGGCGCGGCGAGATCCGCGACGGCGAGGTCGTCCAGAGCCACGAGGACGCCCTCGCCGAGGAAGAGGGCGAGGAGTCGTACGAGGGCGAGGACGAGAACGGCGAGTACGAGGACGAGGGAGAGCCCAGGGCGGAAGAGGAGGAAGAGGAAGAAGAGGAGCCCGAGGAGGAAGCGGGCGAAGAGGAGGAAGAGGAAGAAGAGGAGGGCGAGGAGCCCGAGGGCGAGTACGAGGAGGAGTACGAGGAAGAGGGCGCAGAGGAGCCTGAGCGGGAGTACGAGTACGCCGACGGCAGGGGCCGTCGATGAGCATGGCCGGCCGGCTGCCCGAGCCCTACGGACAGGGGTCGGGCGCCAACCTTGCCGACATCCTGGAACGCGTCCTCGACAAGGGCATCGTGATCGCCGGTGACATCCGGATCAACCTGCTCGACATCGAGCTCCTCACGGTCAAACTCCGGCTGATCGTCGCCTCGGTCGACAAGGCGAAGGAGATGGGCATCGACTGGTGGGAGGACGACCCCGCGTTGTCCTCCGGCGCCCGCCGCAAGGAACTCGCCCGGGAGAACGCCGAGTTGCGCGAGCGGCTCGACCAACTGGAGAACGGCCGCGCAGTGCGCGAACGCGAAGAGGAGGAGGCCCCATGACCGGACTGCGGTACGTCTACGCCGTCTGCCGTCCCTTCGGCGCCCCGTTGCAGTCCCAGTTGAAGGGCGTGGCAGGTGATCCGCCCAGAGTGCTGACCCACCACGGCCTGATCGCCGTGGTCAGCCATGTGCCGGAGCGGGACTTCGCCGAAGAGCCGCTCCGCAGGCGTCTGGAGGACCTGGACTGGCTGACCGAGACGGCCCGCGCCCACCAGAGCGTCATCGACGCCCTCACCGTCGTCACCACTCCGCTGCCCCTGCGGCTTGCCACCGTCTTCCGGGACGACAGCGGTGTCCGGGTGATGATGGAGGCCCGCGAGGACGACTTCCGGCGCACCCTCGACCGGCTGGAGGGGCGGGTGGAATGGGGCGTCAAGGTGTATGCCGAAACCGAGCCCGAGGAAAGAGACGAGCCCCCGCAGAAGGCGGCGTCGGGCCGGGACTATCTGCGCCAACGGCGTATGCGGGTGCGGGCGAACGAGGACATGTGGAAGCAGACCGAGGAGTTCGCCGACCATCTGCACGCCGCGCTTTCCGCGTATGCCGATGATTCCCGGTTGCACGCTCCGCAGAATCCCGCACTGTCCGGAGTCTCCGGCCGGAATGTCCTCAACGCCGCCTATCTGGTGTCCCGCAATGATTCCGAGGAATTCGTGGAACTGGTGGACCGGAGCAAGGACGAAACAAGGCTGAGCAGCCCTGCAATACGTGTGGAACTCACCGGCCCGTGGGCCGCCTATTCCTTTGCGGGGGAAGAGTCGTGACGGTCGTCGAACGCCGTGAGATCGCCCTCGTGGACCTGCTCGACCGACTGCTCGCCGGCGGGGTCGTCATCACCGGTGACATCACCCTGCGCATCGCGGACGTCGACCTCGTCCGTATCGACCTGAACGCGCTGATCAGCTCGGTCAACGAGCAAGTGCCGTCACCGTGGGGGGAGTTGACATGACCCAGCGTCGCAACCGGCTGGACCTGGAACCCGACACCGTCGAACGCGACCTCGTCAAACTCGTCCTGACCGTCGTCGAACTGCTGCGCCAGCTCATGGAACGCCAGGCGCTGCGCCGCTTCGACACCGGCGACCTCAGCGAGGACCAGGAAGAGCGGATCGGGCTCACCCTCATGCTCCTCGACGACCGCATGACCGAACTGCGCGAGCGGTACGGACTGCGGCCCGAGGACCTGAATCTGGACCTCGGGCCGCTCGGACCGTTGCTTCCCAGGGACTGACTACCAGCGGTACCAGCGTCCGCGGTGACCGGCTGCGGTCGTGCCGCGCACCAGGAATCCCAGCAGCCACACCGCGAGAACTATCAGCGCAATCCACCAGAGTGCCTTCAAAGCGAATCCGGCGCCGAAGAGAACCAGCGCCAGGAGCAATACGAGCAGGATCGCAACCATAATTGAACCTCCTGCTCGAACGGGTATCCCGGAAAAGGAGATTCAGGCGTCCTTTCGGCACAGAATCTCTCCGTGCAGCACGCTGAACCAGCCGTCCTCGCACGCTCCCCACTCCCGCCAGGCGTCCGACACGGCCCGCAGTTGCTCCGCCGTCGCGTGCCCGCCTTCGGTGGCCCGCTCCGCGTACGCCGACGCCAGCGTCCGGTCCGCCCACAGCCCGCTCCACCACGCCCGCTCCGCCGGCGTCGAGAAGGTCCAGGTGGCGGAGGTCGCCGTGATGTCGGTCAGCCCGGCCTGCAGCGCCCAGGACTTGAGCCGGCGTCCGGCGTCCGGCTCACCGCCGTTGGCGCGGGCCACCCGTCGGTACAGGTCCAGCCAGTCGTCCATGCCCTGGGACGCCGGATACCAGGTCATCGCCGCATAGTCCGAGTCGCGGACGGCGATGAACCCGTTCGGCCTGGCGACCCGCTTCATCTCCCGCAGCGCCTGCACCGGATCTCCGACGTGCTGCAGCACCTGATGGGCGTGGACCACGCAGAACGTGTCGTCCGGGTAGTCCAGGGCGTGCACGTCCGCGACCGCGAACTCGACGTTCCTCAGGCCCCGTTCGGCGGCCGTGGCCCGGGCCTGCGCCAGGATCCCCGGCGCGTGGTCGACGCCGGTGACCTGCCCGTCGGGGACCAGTTCCGCCAGGTCGGCGGTGATGGTGCCCGGGCCGCAGCCGATGTCCAGGATCTTCATGTGGGGCTTCAGTGAGCCGAGCAGATAGGCCGCGGAGTTGGCGGCGGTCCGCCAGGTGTGCGAGCGGAGCACCGACTCGTGGTGCCCGTGCGTGTAGACGGCCGTCTCCTGCGGTTTCGACATGACTGAACTCCCCTGTTCGACGCGTCGCCGGTACGAGTCACCGTACGCCCGCATGTCGAATGGTGAGACCTGCGTTTTGCAATGTGGACTGACTGGTCGTCAGGAAGAGGGCATCGGGCGGTACACCGTGAGCGCCTCGGGAAGCTTCTCCAGCGTGACCTCGCTGTCCACCTCGGTGACTTCGCCGTCGTAGGCGAGGAGCGTGCCCGGTTCGACGCCGGTCAGATGCAGCCGGTTGACCTGGACGGCGGCATGGGCGGGGGAGCGGGTCAGCGGTCCCGCGACGGCGGCGGCGAGCAGGCGCAGCGCGGGCCGGCGGCCGCCGTGCACCACCCGTACGTCGAACTGGCCGTCCGCGAGGTCGAGTCGGCGGCCCGGTGTCAGACCCATCCGGTGGTAGGTGCCGTTGCCGACGAACAGCAGCCACAGCGGCCTGGTCTGGCCGCGGAACTCGGCCTCCAGCGGATGCCGGTCGGCGCGCAAAACGCGCAGTGCCGCGAGCACTCCGGCCGGCCAGCCGCCGATCCGCTTCGACCAGCGGTCCCGCTCGAGCACCAGCTCCGGATAGACGCCCAGGGAGCAGGCGTTGAGGAAGACGCCCTGCTTGCCGTCGCAGGCGAAGCGGCCGACGTCGACCTTCACGCCCTCGCCCTGCTGGATCGCCCGGGTCAGATCGCGGGCGCCCTCCACGCCGAGGTCGTAGGCGAAGTGGTTGAGCGTGCCGCCGGGCAGGACCGCGAGGGGCACGTCGTGCCGCAGAGCGATCTCGGCGGCCGCGTTGACCGTGCCGTCGCCGCCGCACACGCCGAGCACCTGCGCACGGGCGGCCGCCTTCTCCAACTCGGCCCGTACGTCGGCCGGTTCACACGTGAGGACCTCGGCCCCGGGCAGACCGTCCTGCAGCGCGCGCACCCGGTCGGCGGTCCCCGAGGCGGTGTTCGCCACCACGATCAGCCCCGCGCCGTCGGGCAGCGCCGGGACGTCCGCGCGGGGCCGGGCCGGCGGAACGATCTGGGCGCGCGTCGGCACCATGCCCCGTACGGCGAACGCGGCGCCCACGCCCAGCGCCGCGCCCGCGAGCACATCGCTCGGGAAGTGGACGCCGGTGTAGACACGGGAGAGCGCGACCGACCAGGCGACCGGCGCGACCACCGCGCCCCAGGCCGGGGACTCCAGCGCCACACCGGCCGCGAACGCCGCCGCGGAGGCGGAGTGGCCGGACGGGAACGACGTGGTGATGGGCTGCCGCTTCAGCTGCCGCACCAGCGGCACCGGGTCCAGCACGGGCCTCGGGCGGCGCACCGAGCGCTTGCCGAGGGTGTTGATGGTCAGAGAGGCCAGGCTGAGCGAGGCGAGGCCGCGCGCGGCGGCCCGGCGGGCCCGCGGGGTGCGGCTCGCGGCCATCGCGGCCGCCGCGGCGAACCACAGCACACCGTGGTTCGCGCTCCTGCTCAGCCGCGGCAGCACCGGCTCGGCGGCCGGCCAGTTCCGCTCGGCGGCGAACTCGAAGAGACGGCCGTCGAGCGCGAGCAGCCTGCTGCGCAGCGGGTGGGGGCCGGGCTTCGGGAGAGTGAGGTCGACGTCTGGGCTCATACGGTGCCGGTTACCCTGAAGTGCCCGTTTCTTGTCGCGCGGGCCGTGATCGACACCCGGAGAGCCCTGTATGCGTCTGCTCCTCATACGCCACGGCCAGACCCCCTCGAACGTCGACTTCCTGCTCGACACCGCAATCCCGGGACCGGGCCTGACCGCACTCGGCGAGCAGCAGGCCGCCGCCCTGCCCGAGGCGCTCGCCGACGAGGACATCGAGGCCCTGTACGCCTCCACCCTCGTGCGCACCCAGCTCACCGCCGCCCCGCTGGCCGCCGCCCGCGGCCTCGACGTCCTGGTCCGGGACGGCATCCGCGAGCTCGAGGCGGGCGATCTGGAGATGCTGCCCGGGAACACCGAGCAGGGCGAGCTGTACATGAAGACGGTCTTCGCCTGGGCCGCCGGGGACACGGAGCTGAGGATGCCGGGCGGCGAGAGCGGCGCAGAGGCGCTCGCGCGCTACGACGCCGTCGTCGCCGAGGCCGCGGGCAGCGGCGCCGGTACGGTCGCGATGGTCAGCCACGGCGCGGCGATCCGCATGTGGACGGCGGCCCGCGCCGACAACGTGGACATTCCCTTCGCCGCCGCCCGCCCCCTGGACAACACCGGCGTGGTGATCCTGGAGGGCTCGCCCACGGACGGCTGGAAGGCGATCACCTGGGCGGGCGCGACGGTGGCCCCGGCCGGCGAGGGCGGACCCACCGGTCGCCCGCTCGACGAAGCGGGATAAGCGTTTGCCCGACCCTGCCGGCCACCCGCAGAATGCGGCCTCATGGGACATCTGGAAGCCGCACACCTCGAGTACTACCTCCCCGACGGGAGGGCGCTGCTCGGCGATGTGTCCTTCCGGGTGGGCGAAGGGGCCGCCGTGGCCCTCGTCGGACCCAACGGCGCCGGCAAGACGACCCTGCTGCGGCTGATCTCCGGCGAGCTGAAACCGCACGGGGGCACGGTCACCGTCAGTGGCGGCCTCGGTGTGATGCGGCAGTTCGTGGGGTCCGTACGGGACGAGACGACCGTACGGGACCTGCTGGTGTCGGTCGCGCCGCCCCGTATCCGGGAGGCGGCGAAGGCCGTCGACGAGGCCGAGCACGCCATCATGACCGTCGACGACGAGGCCGCCCAGCTGCAGTACGCGCAGGCGCTCGCCGACTGGGCCGAGGTGCGCGGCTACGAGGCGGAGACGCTGTGGGACATGTGCACCACGGCCGCGCTCGGGGTGCCGTACGAGAAGGCGCAGTTCCGGCAGGTGCGCACGCTGTCCGGGGGTGAGCAGAAGCGGCTGGTGCTGGAGGCGCTGCTGCGCGGCACCGACGAGGTGCTGCTGCTCGACGAGCCCGACAACTACCTCGACGTGCCCGGCAAGCGCTGGCTGGAGGAGCGGCTGAAGGAGACCCGCAAGACGGTCCTGTTCGTCTCCCACGACCGCGAACTCCTCGCCCGCGCCGCCGAGAAGATCGTCTCCGTGGAGCCCTCGCCCGCGGGCGCCGACGCCTGGGTGCACGGCGGCGGCTTCGCCACCTACCACGACGCCCGGCGGGAACGCTTCGCCCGCTTCGAGGAGTTGCGCCGCCGCTGGGACGAGAAGCACGCCCAGCTGAAGAAGCTGGTGCTGAACCTCCGTCAGGCGGCCTCGATCAGCCACGAGTTGGCCTCCCGCTACCAGGCCGCCCAGACCCGGCTGCGGAAGTTCGAGGAGGCGGGTCCGCCGCCGGAGCCGCCGCGGGAGCAGGACATCAAGATGCGGATCAAGGGTGGGCGTACCGGCGTAAGGGCCGTCACCTGCAAGGGACTCGAGCTCACCGGCCTGATGAAACCCTTCGACCTGGAGGTCTTCTACGGCGAACGCGTCGCCGTCCTCGGCTCCAACGGCTCCGGCAAGTCGCACTTCCTGCGGCTGCTGGCCGGCGAGGAGGTGGCGCACAGCGGGGAGTGGAAGCTCGGGGCGCGGGTCGTGCCCGGGCACTTCGCGCAGACGCACGCGCATCCCGAGCTGCAGGGCCGCAAGCTCCTCGACATCCTGTGGCAGGAGCACTCGCAGGACCGCGGTGCGGCGATGTCGCGGCTGCGCCGCTACGAGCTGACGAACCAGGCCGAGCAGACCTTCGACCGGCTCTCCGGCGGCCAGCAGGCCCGCTTCCAGATCCTGCTGCTGGAGCTGGAGGGCGTGACCGCCCTGCTGCTCGACGAGCCGACCGACAACCTCGACCTGGAGTCCGCCGAGGCGCTCCAGGAGGGTCTCGAGGCCTTCGACGGCACGGTGCTCGCGGTCACGCACGACCGCTGGTTCGCCCGCTCCTTCGACCGGTACCTGGTCTTCGGCAGCGACGGTCGCGTCCGCGAGACCACCGAGCCGGTGTGGGACGAGCGGCGCGTGGAGCGGGTGCGGTGACGACCGGCGGGCGAGGGCTCATGTACGGCCCGCCGGCCGCCGTTCATGGGGTCACGACCACCGCAGCAGGGCGCCCAGGCCGCCCGCCGGGATCTGGCCGCCGGTCGCCTCGGCCGCCGGTGCCACCGACAGGGCCGGGGCGCCCGTGGTCACCGCGGAGCGGATGAGGGCGTCGTCCGCGCGGGCCGGCCAGGAGTGCTGCTCGCCGAGGATCTTCAGGTCCGTGCGGCGCACCGCCAACTGGTCGGGGTCCTCGCCGATCCACACCTCGCGGTGGGCGTCGGGGGCGTCCGGGCGGATCAGCAGCTCGTCGATACGGTGCTCACGGGCGGCCTCGACCAGGGCCGGGACGCCCTCCACGGCCCCGGAGCGGCCCTCCGGGTCCGGTTCGCGGGCCGCCAGGAAGCGTCCCAGCTCCCGCTCGGCCCGCTGCCGTACATGCGCCGTTCGCGCCTGCTCGACGTCCTCGTCGAGGAGCCGGCTGCCGGTGCCGTGCGGGGCCTCGACCGCCAGGCCCTGGAGGTGCTTGGGCAGGCGCTCGTGCACGGACCGCCTCTCCCGGTCGTCACCCACCAGGATCAGCAGGTCGGCGCGGGTCTCCTCCTGGCAGCCGGCGAGCGCCTCGGCGATCTCGGCCGAGTTGTGCTCCCAGGTGTTCTCCACCTTGAGCTGGAAGTGCCGCTCCGACCAGTCCACCGTGCTCGTACGGTGCAGCGGCCACTGACGGCCGGTGACCGAGCCGGCGTCCTGCCGGCCCAGCGAGGTGCGCAGCTCGAAGCCCGCGCCCTTGCGGTCGATGTATGCCACCACGCAGACCGGATCCTCCCCGGCCAGCTCCAGCAGGGGCGCGGTGCGCGGCAGCGGCGCCCAGTGGGCGCTGTCCTGCTGCGGGGGCCGGGCCAGCGGCGGGTCGAGGATCACCTCGCCGGCCCTGGCGAACAGGGCCCGCCCGTTCGGCTCCGAGGAATGCTGCAGCTCGTCGAGGGCCTCCCGCACGGCCCGGCACGTCGCCTCGTCCGCGCCCTGCCGGTCCAGGTCGCGGGCGAGCGCCACAGCCGTGAGGTGCCGTTCGTGGGGCGTGTCCTCCGTGTGCCGGGAGGTGTCGACGTACACGGAGGCCCAGGGCCCCGGATGTTCGTAGAGTGGATGCAGAAAGGCGAGATCCATGGCTCCCTCCCGGATGCCGTTGGGGGTAGTGCTGACCGGGCGGGTACCCGGACCGCATGGACGAACACGACGAGCGGGGCACCACCATGACCGGAGTCGACCCAAGCCGGCTGGACGACCAGCAGCTCATGAAGGAGCTGGAGACGATCCACCGCACGCGCCACGACACCTTGCTGTACGGCTCGACCGACGCGCTGCGGGCCCACAACGATCGCATGGCCCAGCTGGAGGGCGAGTACCTGCGCCGCAACCCGCGGCGCATGGTGGCCGCGGGCCGCACCCGCGAAGGCGCCCGGGACCGCCGGTGCGGGGAGTCGGCGACTCCCCGCACCTGACGTGCTGCGCTCAGCGCCGCACCGGCGGCCGGTCCCAGTGCCGGTGCGCCGCGATCGCGGCGACGAACGTCCGCACGAACTCGGTGGCGGCCGGACCCGGTGACGTGTCCGTCACCACCCCCTGGTCCGCCACCACGCCCTGCGAACCGGTGGCCAGCCCGAGGCCCCGCGGCTCCAGGGCGGCCAGGACGCCCACGCCCGAGCCGAGCGCGCCCACCGGCTTGCCGTGCAGATAGGCGCTGCGGACGAAGCGCAGTGCGTCGGGGTCCTCGGCCACGGGCGGCGTCCCGGTCGGCCCGCCGGGCACCAGTACCGCGTCGTACAGCACCGATGCCACGGTCGGCAGCGCACGGTCGACCGCGTACGACTCACCGTCCGCGCCCTTCACCGTGCCGTCCGTCGGCGCCAGCGCCTCGACGATCGCGCCCTCGGCGGCCAGTGCCTCCCGTACGGAGGTCACCTGCTCGGCGTCCACTCCGTCGGTGACGAGGACCGCGATCTGCCGGGTACGGATCGAGCCGTCGCCGCGCTGCGACTCCAGGCTGAGCGCGGGGGAGTCCAGCTTGTGCGCGCTCTGCTGCACCGCCGGCTCCGGCACCCCGACGCCGCGCGCGACCTCGGCCGCCAACTCGGCGTCCACCTTGGCCAGTTGCTCCACCGTGCGGGCGCGGACCGTCCTCGCCCCGACCTTGCCGAGCTCGAACCGGAAGGCCGCGACGATGTGCTGCCGCTCCCAGTCGGCCATGCTGTGCAGGAACATCGCGGGCTGGCTGTAGTGGTCCTTGAAACTCTCGCTCCGCTTGCGGATCTTGGCGCCGTCGACCCGCTCCGCGTAGTGGGTGTACGCGTGCCCGTCGACGCCCGCGTGCGCGGGGCAGCCGCCGCCGAGGGAGTTCGGGAAGTAGTTCGTGCCCTGGTGGATCGCGCTCTGGTGGTAGCCGTCGCGCTGGTTGGTCCGTACGGGCGCGATCGGCCGGTTGACCGGGATCTGGGTGAAGTTGGGGCCGCCCAGGCGGATCAACTGCGTGTCCAGGTAGGAGAAGTTGCGGGCCTGCAGCAGCGGGTCGTTGGTGAAGTCGATGCCGGGGACGACGTTTCCGGTGTGGAAGGCGACCTGCTCGGTCTCCGCGAAGAAGTTCTCCGGGTTGCGGTTCAGCACCATCCGGCCGATCGGCCGCACCGGCACCTGCTCCTCCGGAATGATCTTCGTCGCGTCCAGCAGATCGAAGTCGAACGCGAACTCGTCCTCCTCCGGCACGAGTTGGACGCCCAGCTCCCACTCCGGGTACTCGCCCGCCTCGATCGCATTCCACAGATCGCGCCGGTTGAAGTCCGGGTCGCGGCCCTGGCACTCCTGCGCCTCGTCCCACACCAGCGAGTGCACGCCCAGCTTCGGCTTCCAGTGGAACTTCACGAAGGTGCCGCGCCCCTCGGCGTTCACGAACCGGAAGGTGTGCACGCCGAAGCCCTGCATCATGCGGTAACTGCGCGGGATCGCCCGGTCCGACATCAGCCACATGATCGCGTGCAGCGTCTCCGGCTGCAGCGACACGAAGTCCCACAGGGTGTCGTGCGCGGACGCGCCGGTGGGGATCTCGTTGTGCGGCTCCGGTTTCACCGCGTGCACGAAGTCCGGGAACTTGATGCCGTCCTGGATGAAGAAGACGGGGAAGTTGTTGCCGACGAGGTCGTAATTGCCCTCGGACGTATAGAACTTGGTCGCGAAGCCGCGTACGTCCCGCACGGTGTCCGCCGAGCCGCGCGGCCCCTGGACGGTCGAGAACCTGACGAAGACCTCCGTCTGCACGGACGGGTCCTGCAGGAAGGCCGCACGGGTGAACTCGGCGCAGGACTCGTACGGTTCGAAGAAGCCGTACGCACCCGCGCCCCGCGCGTGCACCACCCTCTCCGGGATCCGCTCGTGGTCGAAGTGGGTGAGCTTCTCCCGGAAGTGGAAGTCCTCCATCAGGGTCGGGCCGCGCTCGCCTGCGGCCAGCGAGTCGTCGGTGTGGTCGACCTCCACACCCTGGTCGGTGGTGAGCGGACCGCCCGCCGGGTCGTCGGCGTGGAAGGAGTCGCGCTGCAGCCGCTTGCGCTCTGCCGGGGATCCCATCAGCCCGCCCCCTCGGAGATCACATGCAGGAACGCGTCGCAGAACGCCTTCAGGTCTTTCGGCTTGCGGCTGGTGATCAGCTTGTTCGGGCCGTTGTCGTCGATCTTCACCTGCTCGTCGACCCAAGTGCCGCCCGCATTGCGGATGTCGGTCTGCAGGCTCGGCCACGAGGTGAGGGTGCGGCCCCGTACGACATCCGCCTCGACCAGCGTCCACGGGGCGTGGCAGATCGCGGCGACCGGCCTGCCCTGCTCGAAGAAGTCCCGTACGAACGCCACCGCCTTCTGGTCCATACGCAGGAAGTCGGGGTTGGCCACACCGCCCGGCAGGACCAGCCCGCCGAAGGCACCGGCCGCGACGTCGCCGACCACCTCGTCCACGGGGAAGGTGTCCGCCTTGTCGAGATGGTGGAAAGCCTGGATCTCACCCGACTTGGTCGACACCAGCACGGGCTCGTGGCCGGCGTCCTTCACGGCCTGCCACGGATCGGTCAGCTCGATCTGCTCGACGCCCTCGGGTGCGGTCAGGAATGCGATACGCATGATGGTTCAACGTCCTTTCGGCGCATGCCAGTCGGCCTCGTCGGCCGTGGCGCGCTTCTTGTTGCGGCGGCCCGCACGGACACAGCGCACGAGTTCCTCGCCGTACGGCAGCGCCACACAGGTGCCGATCGCGGCGGCGATGCCGGCGAGATAGCCGGGGGACAGCGGGCGGCGGCGCGGCACCAGCCGCCAGGCGTCCCTGTGGCCGCGGCCCCCGCGCAGCAGTGCCCCGACCTGGTCGGCGTGCAGGCACATCAGCGCGGACAGGGCCCCGAACGGCAGCGACTCCAGGAAGCTGTGGATGTGCTGCTCCAGCGGCGTGACCTCGCGGTCGCTCCTGACCGCCGTACGCACGTCCCACAGCGCGGTCGCCTCGTGCACCGCGGCGCCCCCCAACTGCACTGTAAGGAGAAGGGGGTTGACCTCGTAGCGCAGGGTCAGCGCGATGGGGATGCCGACCTCGGCCATCATCAGCGAGTGGATCAGCGTTTCCTTGGTGCCCGCCGTGTCCTCGATGCGGCTGCGGCGGTGCATCACCCAGTCGGCGAGACCGGGTACGAACCAGCTCGGCAGCAGCCCGTACAGGAGATAGCGGGTGGTCATGTCGCCGACGTCGACCCTGACGCCAGCGGCACTGATCTCGGCGGCCTGGTCCCGGCTCATAAGGCGCCCCGGCCGCCGGGCTCGGCCCGGCTGATCTCGGCGAGCGCCGAGTCCGGGTCCTGTGCCCCGGCCAGGTCGCCGAGGCTGACGATCCCGACCGGCAGCCCGTCCTCGACGACCGGCAGCCGGCGCACGGCATGCGCCCGCATCAGCGCGACGGCGGCCTGGACGGGGTCGTCCGGGGCGACGAGCACCGGATCGGGCGTGCACACGGACTGCGCGCTCACCGTCAGCGGATCGGCGCCCTCGGCCACCGCACGCACGGTGATGTCACGGTCGGTGAGCACGCCGACGACCTGCTGCCCGTCGGCCACCAGCACATCCCCGATGTCCTGCGCGCGCATCAACTGCGCCGCCTCGACGAGTGACGCGTCCGGACGGACGGCGACCACGCCCGGCGTCATGACCTCCCTGACGAAATCAGCCATCACAGTGGGCCTTCCTCCGTTCCCCGGCCGATGGACGTCCCGCGGCCGGCCGACTTTGACGATTTCCTACGGCCGTTGCTGCCGGCCTTCGCCCACGAGGGCCTCCGCCAGTTCCTGGACCGTGTGGTAGCGGGCCGTGCGCGGCAGGCGCTCCACCGGTTCCAGCAGGGCGTCCGGGGCGTAGGCGCGGCGCAGGGCGCGGCCCAGTTCGCGGGGACCCGCGGGGAACGTGTGGCGGTTGAGGTGGCGGGCCAGTTCCGTGCGGATCGCCGCCACCGTGGCCCGGGAACGCCCGGGGGTGATCGGGCCGCCCGCGACCTCGGGGTCGTCGTCGGCGGTGGGTTCGGGGTCGTGCCACTCCTCGGTCCGCGTGGGGTGCCCGGACCGGAGCAGACCCTTCAGTTCGTGCTTCATCTCCTCGTCACGGTGGACGCTCAGCCGGTCACTTCCTCGCTGCATGACTCCCTCCAGATCTTCGGGGGTGGGCACCGCGTACCCGAAGACCGGAGGCCGACACAGGGTTTGCAGAGCGAACGGCGGGAGACCCGAAGTCCACCCCCACGCACATCCCGGGGAGGGAACGGCCATGGCAGTACTCGCTGTGCTCATCCCGCTCCTCATGCTCGGCGTAGTGCTGGCACTGGGCCGCTACGAGGAGCTGCTGCTGCCCGCAAAGAAGGCCGACCCGAGCGAAGACGCCCTGGCCGGCCCGGCGACGGTGCCACTCACGATCCTGCGGAGCCCGGACCCGGGCCCGAAAGGGTGACACCCCCGTCGGCTGACGGCCACGGGACGGGGTGCCGAAGCCGGGCGTTCTCGGCTCGGCTACCCTCGGCCGGCGAACGGCAACCGAGTCGCCACGGGGGAGACGCCGACGCATGGATACGCCGCCATCGGCACCTGGAGCGGTGCCAACCGACGGATCAGCAGTCCGGATCGGTGCTCTCGTTCCGCTGACCCGGCCCGGCTGGGTCGCGGCGGGACGGCACCTGCTCGCCGGACTCGAGCTGGCCGTCCGCGAGGTCAATGACGCCGGCGGAATCGCCGGGAGACCCCTCGAGCTGGTGGTCCGGGACACCGCGGCCGATCCCCTGCGGGCCGCGGCGGCCGTGGACGAATTGGCTCACCTGGGCGTGGCCGCCCTGGCGGGGGAGTATCACAGCGTCGTCGCCCGCGCCGTCGCCGCCCGGGCCGACGCCCTCGGCCTGCCGTACCTCTGCTCGTCGGCGGTGCTCGACGCGCTCACCGAACAGCCGACGCAGTGGGTCGCGCGCCTCTGCCCGCCGCAGTCCCGCGGCTGGCAGATCTACGCGGACTTCCTCCTCGGCGCGGGCCACAGCCGTATCGCCGTGGCGGCCCAGCCGAGTGTCTACTGGGCATCCGGGACCCGCATTCTGCGGGACCACCTCGCTCCCCGCGGCGGCACCGTCAGCGAGCTCGACATGAACGCGCTCACCCCCGCGGCCGTGTGCGACGCACTCGTCGACCATCGCGCGACAGCCCTCCTGCTGCTGGTCGGCCACCCGGAGCCGGCCGTACCGATCGTCAGGACCGTCCGCCGCGACCGGCGCCTCACCGAGATCATGATCGGCGCTCCGGCCGGGCAGCCGGAGTTCGCCGAATGGGCGACGCTGCTGGGCGAGGACGGCGCCGGGGTCCCGTTCCTGCGCTACCTGCCCGAACGCCTCTGTCCACTCGGTGCACGAGTCGAGGCGGCCCTCCGCGAGCGGCTCGCCGAGGCGCCCTCCTTCGTGGCCTTCGAGGGCTACGACACGGTCGCCGTCCTCGCCGAGGCGCTGCGTACTCACGGCACGGACCGGGCGCGCATCGCCGAATCCTGGCCGCGCGTCGCCGTCGAAGGCACTCGCGGGCAGATCCGGTTCTCCCGCACGCCCGGCCTCGGCGTCTGGCAGTGGGCGGGGACACCGGTCCAAGTCGTCGATCGAGACCCGGCGGAACCGGCCCGCTTCCGGATCCGCCACACCGGCTGAGAGAACGCGTCAACGGCCGTACCCCACCGGCTACTTCTTCTCCCGCCCCGGCAGGAACTCCTGCACCTTCGCCTTCAGCCCCTGCTTGACCATGGACCCGCGGTCCGCGTCGCCCTTGAGGATCGACGCGGCCGTCGCCTCCATCTGCTCCCACGTGGCGTGCGGCGGGATCGGCGGGACCGCAGGGTCGGTGAGGAACTCGATCACCGCGGGACCGTCCGCCTCCAGGCCGGCCCGCCAGCCCGCCTCGACGTCCTCCGGCTTCTCCACCCGGATCCCGGTCAGGCCCAGCGACCGCGCGAACGCGGCGTACTGCACGTCCGGGATCTGTTGCGAGGGCAGGAAGGACGGGGCGCCCTCCATGGCCCGCATCTCCCACGTCACCTGGTTGAGGTCGTGGTTGTTGAACACGCCCACGACCAGCCGCGGATCCTCCCACAGATCCCGGTACTTGGCCGCCGTGATCAGCTCCGCCAGGCCGTTCATCTGCATCGCGCCGTCCCCGACCAGTGCGATCGCCGGCCGGTCCGGATGCGCGAACTTCGCACCGATCGCGTACGGCACCCCGCAGCCCATCGTCGCGAGCGTGCCGGAGAGCGAGGAGCGCATGCCGGGCTTCAACGTCAGGTGCCGCGCGTACCAGTTGGCCGCCGAGCCCGAGTCGGAGCTGACGATCGCGTCGGCCGGCAGCAGCGGGTCCAGGGCACGGACCACGTACTCCGGGTTGATCGGGTCGGCCGACAACTGCGCCCGCCGCTCCATCACCTCGCGCCAGCGCCGCACGTTGTCGCACACCGTGTCGTACCACTCGGGCCCGCGGTCCCCGCCGATCAGCGGGATGAGCCGCTCCAGCGTCGCCTTCGCGTCGCCGACGAGATTCACCTCGTACGGATAACGCATCCCGACCATGTGCGGGTCGATGTCGATCTGCACGCCGCGCGCCTTGCCGAAGTCCGGCAGGAACTGCGTGTAGGGGAAGGACGATCCGATGGTCAGCAGGGTGTCGCAGTCCCGCATGAGTTCGTACGACGGACGGGTGCCCAGCAGGCCTATCGAGCCGGTGACATAAGGGAGTTCGTCGCTGAGGACGTCCTTGCCGAGGAGGGCCTTGGCCACGCCCGCCTTGAGCAGTCCGGCGATCCGCTCCACCTCGGCGCGAGCGCCCGCGGCGCCCTGGCCGACCAGAATCGCCACCTTGTCACCGGAGTTGAGGATCTCCGCCGCCCGCTCGATCGACTCCTCGGACGGGATCGCCGTCCAGGAGCTGAGGTCCAGGCTGGAGGGCACCATCTTGAACTCGTGCGTGGGCGGCGAGTAGTCGAGTTCCTGCACGTCGCCGGGGATGATGATCGCCGTCGGGCAGCGGCGGGCGTAGGCCGTGCGGATCGCGCGGTCGATGACGTTCGGCAGCTGCTCGGGCACCGTCACGGTCTCCACGAAGTCCGAGGCGACGTCCTTGAACAGGGTGTGCAGGTCCACCTCCTGCTGGTACGAACCGCCCATCGCCGTGCGGTGCGTCTGGCCGACGATCGCCAGCACCGGCACATGGTCGAGCTTGGCGTCGTACAGACCGTTGAGCAGATGGATCGCGCCCGGCCCCGAGGTGGCCGCGCACACTCCGAGGCGGCCGCTGAACTTGGCGTAACCGACCGCCTCGAACGCGGACATCTCCTCGTGCCGGGACTGCACGAAACGGGGCTGGTTCTCGGCCCGGCCCCAGGCCGCGAGCAGGCCGTTGATGCCGTCGCCGGGATAGCCGAAGACGTGCTCCACACCCCACTCCCGCAGCCGCTGCAGGACGTGGTCGGAGACCTTGGTGCTCATCGGGGACCTCCCGGAGGTGTGGGGCATGGACAGCACGGTCTTCGAGTCACCGCGCGGACCGACGGGAAACCTGGGCGGGTGTTTGCGGCCCAGGCGCGCGGGCAGGCGCAAGTCCAGTGCTTCGGACAGGAGGCACGTCCGTGGGATCGGCCTTGCGCCGCCCCGGCCGCGCCTGTCCCGAACGCGCGGCCTCCCTCCCACGGTGACCGTCCAACCCAGAGCACCTTCAAGGGAGTTGCGACGCACCATGCCCACCACAGTGAGCGCGAAGCACCACCCGCACGACGACGCCCCCGACACCGCCGAAGCCTTCCGCAAGCTCGCCGCCCTCCCCGACGGACACCAGCGCGACACACTGCGCGAGCAGGTCGTCGAGGCCTGGCTGCCGATGGCCGACCGGCTCGCCGGTCGCTTCCGCAGCCGCGGCGAGAGCTTCGAGGACCTGCGCCAGGTCGCGGCCCTCGGACTGGTCAAGGCCGTCGACCGGTACGACCCCGCACGCGGCAACGCCTTCGAGAGCTACGCCGTGCCCACCATCACCGGCGAGATCAAGCGGCACTTCCGTGACCACATGTGGACGCTGCACGTGCCGCGCCGGGTCCAGGACCTGCGCAACCGCGTCCGGTTCGCCAGTCAGGACCTCTCCCAGACCATCCCGGGCCGCAGGCCCACCGTCGCTGAGATCGCCGAGCACGCGAACATGAGCGAGGAGGACGTGCTGGTCGGCCTGGAGGCGCTGGAGAGCTTCACCGCCCTCTCGCTCGACGCCGAACTGCCCGGCAGCGAGGACGGCTACTCCCTCAGCGACGCCCTCGGCTCGGCCGACCCCGCGCTGGACACCGTCGTGGACCGCGAGGCCGTCAAGCCCCGGCTGGCCGCGCTGCCGGAGCGGGAGCGGGCCATCCTGTACATGCGGTTCTTCGGCGACATGACGCAGAGCCGGATCGCCGAGCAGCTCGGGATCTCCCAGATGCATGTGTCGCGGCTGATCAGCCGCTGCTGCACCCGGATGCGGGAGCAGGTCATGCAGGAGGTCGCATAGGGCCCATGGCCAGCGCGACGTGGCGGGAGAGCATGTCCATCGCCTGCGCCTCCGCCATCGAGAACGCCAGCCGGGGCCCGCAGCGGAACAGCGTGAGCACCCCGTGAACGGCGCCCCCGTCCTGCAGAGGCACGCACAGCAGTGAGGTGACGTTCGCCTGTACGAGGACGGGGGCGCCCGTCGTGTCCCGGCCGAAGGCGTCCGGGTCCGGCGGACGGATCTGCAGCACCGGGGATCCGGTCCGCGCCGTCTCGACGACGAGGGGGCACGCGGCCGGATCCTGTGCTTCGAGTACGGCCGCCTCCTTGTCCGAGGGGGCGAGTACGGCCGTACGGGACAGGTGTCCCGCTTCACCCGCCGTTCCCGCGTCGGCGACCACCCAGTCGGCGAACCTGCCGTGCAGCGCCCGTGCCGCCGCCTGCAGAGCGGGCTCACGGCCCGCGCTGAGCAGGGTCGTGGTCATCGCGTCCATCAGGTCCATCAGGGACGCGTGCCGGGTCGCCTCGGCGAGGTCGGGGGCCTGGCCCGTCGGCGGGTCCGCCGGTGCGGGGCTGCCGAGGCCGCCGGGCTGCAGGACCACCAGGACCGTCGTGCGCGGTTCGCCGCTCGGCTGCACGGCCGCCAGCGTGGCGTGCACCGGGACCGAAGGGCGCTGCTGGAGACGGACGGTGAGGCTGCGGTCGCCCTCGCCGCGGGCCACGGCCGCGGCCTGGGAGCGGAACGCGGCCCGGTCGGCGTGGGCGAGCAGACCGGTCAGCGGACGGCCCGTCGCATAGCCGGCCCGGACGCCGGTGAAGGCGGTCGCCGCGCCGTTCAGCCGCCGTACCACCGTCTCCTTGTCGACCAGGGCGACCGGGAGCGGCAGGCGCTGGAACACGGTGCGCAGCAGGTGCTGTTCCTGGCGGTCCGCGGAAGCGCCGGAACGGCGCGTGCCGGATGCGGAGAGCCGCTCGTACCAGGGCAGCAACTGGCCCACCACATGGTCGAGTTCGAAGATCGCCGCGTCCAGCACGGTGGGCAGCTCGCCGCCCGACACGCTTCGTGCGGCCTTGAGTTCAGCGATGCGGCGCTCGAAGTCCGCGAGTTCTTCACCGAATTCGTCCGTCTCGGTCATGCCAAGAACCTAGCGCCCCTCGCTCTGACGTCCGCTGTTTTCGGTCCGGGTCAGCGGGCAGGTGCGGGGGAGAGAAGGAGGACTGCATGTCGGACACGGGGCGTACCCGCCGCTGGGGAGCGGAGTCTGCCGAGTCCGCCCTTCCCGGGCGGAGACTGTCGGAACTGGCCGAGCAGGCCGTGCGCTGCACGGCCGACTGCTGCGGTGCGAGCAGCATGGTCACCGACGTAGGGCCGGAGCGGCCCGCCGCCGTCACCCACCCCGATCTCGCCGCGCTCGTCGCCGTGCAGCTGCGCTCGGGCGACGGGCCCATCCCGGCCGCCCTGGAACGCGGCGAGCCCGCCCGCTCCCCGGACCTGCTGCGCGACGAACGCTGGCCGGAGTACCGCGCCCTGGCACTCGACTCGGGGGTGCGCTCCAGCGTGACGCTGCCCTTCCGGCGCTCCGGGCTGACGGTCACCCTCAGCCTGTACGGCTTCCGGCCCGGCACCCTGCAGGACGTCCCGCACGGGCCCGCCCGGGCGCTCGGCGACTTCGCCGTGACCTGTCTGGTCCGCGACCGCTCCTACCGCGCCGCCCTCACCGAACTCGACCAGCTGGGCACCGCTCTGCGCTCCCGTCCCGTCGTCGACCAGGCCTGCGGCATCGTCATGCACGTCCTGGCCTGCGACGCCGACGCCGCGTTCGACGTACTGCGCCGCATCTCCCAGGGCAGCAACCGGAGGCTGTCCGACGTGGCGTCGGCGGTGGTGGAGCGGCGGGGGCGGGGCCTGGAGCGGGATCTGGCCGCGCTGCGGAACTGACGTCCGGGCAACGGGTCCGATGTGTCACCCGCTCGGCCGGTTCCGTCCCGCGAATGGGGTCCGGCCGCGCGCGCCTCGCCGCCGTGCGGGCTGTGATGGGCTATGGGGCACGACCTGAGTGCTCCTGAAGTCGCCGGTCGAAGGAGCCCTTCCCATGCGTCGCACCGCCAGTGTCCTGTCCGTCGCGGCTCTGGCCAGTGCCATGGCCGGCTTCGCCGCCTCGGCCGCCTTCGCGGACCCGGTCGCGGAGGTCAGCCCGAGCACGGGTTCTCCGGGCGGCAGCGTCACCGTCTCGGTCTCCTGCGAGTCCACCGGCGGCAAGGCCCCCGACACCATCGACGCCACCTCGCAGGCCTTCGACGAGGGCACCGTCCAGCTGCAACGGGTCCCCGGCAACGACGGCAAGGCCGCCGGCACCGCGTACCGGGGCACCGCCCGCATCGCCTCCGCCGCGGACCTCGAGGGCGCCGGCCCCGGGCACGTCGGCCCGGAGGTCGGGGGCTCCGAGAGCGGCGGCCTGGAGGACAGCGGCCCCGAGCACGCCGGCGAGGGCGAAGCTCCTGAGGGCGGCGGCCCCCAGAGCGTCGGTCCCGACGACATCGGCCCCGAGACCGTCCCCGACTACGGCGGCACCGAGCACGGCGCCCCCGAGGACGCCGGCCCCGCCGCGGTGGACGGGAACTCCGTGTGGACCGTCGAGGGCGACTGCCCGGCGGCGCACGGCGGGAAGGGCAAGCCGTGGAGCGCCACGTTCCACGTCGCCCGCGGCGACGGTGCCGGCAGCACCAAGCCGTGCGGCCAGTCGCACGCCGGCTCCTGCGACCACGAGCGGCCCTGCACCGAGCAGCACGAGGACTCCTGCGGCGGCGGTGCGGTCCAGCACGGGGTGGAGGCCGGAGCGGGTGGTGCCTTCACCGACTCCGTGCCCGCCCTGGTCGCCGGCGGCGCCCTGATCGCGGCCGCGCTGGGCGGCGCCGGGTACCGGCTGTGGCTCCGGCGCTCCGCCACGGGCGGCCGCACCGCCGTGTGACGGGCGCAACCGAACGGACGGCCATGGGGTGGCGGCACCCTGGGTACTCAGAGCCCGAGGGCACGCCCCGCACCGTACGAACCAACCGACACCACGCGCGGAAGGCGAACCCGCGACCGACGGAACACGGAGTGCGAGGACGGCGGAAGACGGCGAGGGTCCGACGGCTGGGCCCTGTCGTTTGGATCAGGTCGGCTGTAGGGAACGGTGCCTTGCAGCCGCCCCGAGCGGGGTCTGGTGCGTGCAGTTGCAGGGCGGAGGAGGGCGCCGACGCGGAGCGTCGGCAACCGACGACAACGCCGCAGATGCGCGTGCCAGACCCCGCGACGCCGGGCTGATCCAAATGACAGGGCCCAGGGACAGGGCACCACGGACTGCGCGGAGGTACGTATGCGGACGGACCCGGAAGGCCACGGCCCGGTCCGCTACGGACCGCCGCTCCCCGAGGACGGGCTGCCCGTACTGCCCGAACTGACCGGCGTGCTCGCCGCCGCGGCGGCCCGGTCCGACGGCGAACCCATCGGCGGCGGACCCGCACTGCTCGAGGCCGCGTCCGGCTACTGGGAGCGGCGCGGTCTGGCCGCCGGACCGGACCGCCTGGTCGCCGGCCCCGGCGCCCCCGCCCTGCTGCTCGCACTGACCGCCGCGCTCGGCGGCGACGTCCTGGTGCCGAGGCCCTGCGCGGCCTGGTGGGCGCCGTACGCACGCCTGTTGGGAAGACCCGTCTTCCATGTCGCGACGCCGGCCGAGTGCGGTGGCGTACCGGATCCGTACGCCCTCCTGGAGACCGTCCGGAGGGTCCGCGCCGAGGGGGGTGACCCGCGGCTGCTGGTGCTGTCCGTCGCCGACGACCCCACCGCCACCGTCGCTCCGCCCGAACTGCTGCACGAGTGCGTCGAGGCCGCCGTCGGCGAGGGGCTGCACCTGGTCAGCGACGAGACCTGGCGCGACACCCTGCACGCCCCGCACGACACCGTGCTGCTCAGCCCCGCCGAGATGCTGCCCGACCGGGTCACCGTCGTCACCGACCTCGCGGGCGCGCTGCTGCCGCCCGGCTGGCCCGCCGCGATCGCCCGCTTCCCGGCGGGCGAGAACGGAAGCGGCCTCCACGCGCGCGTGCTCGACGTGCTCACCGCGCTCGGCGCCCGTATCGCCGGCCCGGTCGCCGCCCCCGCCACGTACGCGCTGGACGAGCCCGAGCCGGTCACCGCGCGCGTGGCCGCCGCCGTAGGGCTGCACGCGCGCGTGGCCGCCGCCATGCACGCCGCCGTCGTCGCGGACGGCACCCTCGCCCGGCCCCCGCAGGCCGGCCGCCACCTCTACGCCGACCTCGGCCCGCTGCGCCCCGCGCTCACCGGGCACGGCGTCGGCGACGCGCAGGAACTGGAGGACTTCCTCGCCGCCCGGCTCGGCATGCCCGCACCCGGAGGCCACCGCTTCGGCGACGAACTCGGCGCGCTGCGCGTCCGCCTGTCCACCGGCCCGCTGCTGGGCCGTACGGACGAGGAACGTGCGGAATGCCTCACCTCACCCACGCCGTTGGAACTGCCACACGTGCAACGCGCGTTGATCCATGTGAAGTCGGTCTTCGACGATCTCCGCGACGACGCTCAGCGATGGGAGCCTCCTCGATGACGCAGCAGTCCGAGTCGACCACCACCACGACCACCAGGGAAGCCGACGATCCGGCGTCCACGTCAGCCCTGTCCCCCCTCGCACCCCCCTACCCGCCGCTCGCCGAACCCCGCCCGCTCGGCGAGCGGCGGGTGTGGCCGCGGACCTTCCACGACCGCCTGACCGCCCCGCTGCCCGGCCTGAAGGCCATGGCCCGCTTCGCCCGCGAGGGCGCGATCCGGCCTGGACGCGAGGGGCTGGCCGACATCCCGCGGCTTCCGTTCGACCCCGGACCGCTGCCCCGCGTCGACGCCCGCACCGTCGCCGTCTCCTGGGCGGGACACGCCAGTTGGGTCGTCCGGATCGGCGGCCTGACCGTCCTCACCGACCCCGTCTGGTCCCGCCGCATCCTCGGCACCCCCGCCCGCATCACCCCCGTGGGCATCCCCTGGAACGCGCTGCGGCGCGTCGACGCGGTCGTCATCAGCCACAACCACTACGACCACCTGGACGCCCCGACCCTGCGCCAACTCCCGCGCGACACCCCGGTGTTCGTGCCGGCGGGCCTGGGCGCCTGGTTCCGTCGCCGCCGTTTCACCACGATCACGGAACTGGACTGGTGGGAGGCGTCCGAACTGAACGGCGTCCGCTTCGACTTCGTCCCCGCCCACCACTGGTCCAAGCGCACCCTCACCGACACCTGCCACTCCCTGTGGGGCGGCTGGGTCCTGACGGCCCCCGACGGACAGCGCGTCCACTTCGCGGGCGACACGGGCTACGGCCACTGGTTCTCCCACATCGGCGAGCGCTACCCCGGCATCGACCTCGCCCTCCTCCCCATCGGCGCCTACAACCCCCGCTGGTGGCTCAGCGACGTCCACTGCGACCCGGAGGAGGCGGTACGGGCGGCGCAGGACCTGGGGGCGCGGCGGATGGCGCCGATGCACTGGGGTACGTTCGTCCTCTCCGCCGAGCCCGTCCTGGAACCGCTCACGCGCGTGCGTGCAGCCTGGGAGAAGGCGGGCCTGGACCGCGAGGACCTGTGGGACCTGCCGGTGGGAGGCTCGCGAGTGCTCGACTAGGCGGTGGTCGTTCGGCGGATGCGCCGCCAGATGCCGGGGGTCGCGCTGATCAGGACGGTCAGCGCGACCGCCGCTACCACGCCCTCCCAGGGCTCGTCGAACAGCGATCCGCCCAGGATCCCGATCACCTGGTACGTCGCAGCCCAGGCCAGACAGGCGGGCAGATTGCCGCGGGCGAACCGCCGCAGCGGCCACTTCGCCATCAGGCAGGCCAGCATCACCGGAATCCGACCCGCCGGCACCAGCCGGGACAGCACCAGCACCGCCACCCCGTGCTCGGCCAACTTCCCCTGCGCCTGCGCCAAACGCTCCTCGGGCGCCCGCCCCCGAATCGCCTCCAGCCACCGTGACCCGTTCTTCGACCCCATCCCGCGACGCCCCAGCCAGTACAGCGCCGCATCCCCGAGGAACGCGGCCAGCGACGCCGTGACGAAGACCAGCGCCAGCGAGAAGGGCGCCGTCTGGTGAAAGGCCACCACCGCGGCCGAACTCACCAGCGCCCCCGTGGGAATCACCGGCACCAGCGCCCCGAACAGCACCAGCAGAAACAGCGACGGATATCCGAGCGCCTGCTGAGTGGACTCCGGCGGCACGGTCGTCGCCGTGGCGGCAAGCCACGTCACCGCGCGACCTCCAGCCGCACGCTCTCCCCGTGGCCGAGCCGGTGCACGGCCACTTCGGGCGCGCGCTCGGCCGCCAGGCGCACGAACTCGTCGCCGGGCGCGTGGAATTCGTGCGGGCGCACGGCGTCCATCCCGATCGGCCAGTACGTGCCGTAGTGCACCGGCACCGCACTGCGCGGCGCCAGCCGGGCCAGCGCCTGGGCCGCCCGCCCCGCGTCCAGATGCCCCTCGCCGAGATACGGCCCCCAGCCGCCCACCGGCAGCAGCGCCACGTCGACCCGCCCGACCTCCTTCGCCATGTCGTCGAACAGCCCGGTGTCCCCGGCGAAGTACGTCCGCGCCTCGCCCTCGACGACATAGCCGAGGGCGGGGGAGCGGTGCCGGCCGACCGGCAGCCGCCGCCCGTCGTGCCGTGCGGGCACGGCCCGTATCACCACGTCACCGACCGTCACCCGGTCCCCGGGCGTCACCTCCGTCACCCGCAGGTGGGTGAGCCGGCGCAGTCCCGGTACCGCCTGGCGTGCGCCCCGGGGCACCAGCAGGTGCGTGCCCTCGGCGAGCCGCTCCAGGGACGGGACATGGAGGTGGTCGGCGTGCAGATGCGACACCAGCGCCACGTCCGCGTGCCACGCGGCGGGCGGTGGCAGCGCGCCCCGGCGGCGGCGCAGATGGGCGAGGCGCTGTGCGAACAGAGGATCGGTCAGCACACGCGTGTCCGAGTCCGCGACCGTGCAGGTGGCGTGACCCCACCAGGTGATCTCCACCGGCACCTCTTTGCCTCCTTCGCGCGACTCCCCGAAGCCTACGGGCAGGAGTAGGGTCGGCGCCGAAACCCGGAGGTGAGGGGGACGCCATGGGACCGGTGCGCGTGCGTGTCACGGCGATCGCGAGTCTGACGCCGCTCGAGGAACTGGACGCCGACCCCTTCCTGGTGGATTCCCGCAGCCAGCACGCCATGTGCGCGCGCTGGGCGGCCGAGCAGGGCTACATCGTCAGCCGGGAACTTCTCGTACGGGGGCTGCGGGCCGACCACTGTGTGCTGTGGGACGGCGTCCGGCCGGGCGTCGACCTGTTCGTGGCGCCCAGCCGCCGGGTCCTGGAGAGCGCACTGTCGTCCGTCGAGGAGTTCACCGCGGAGTGCGCGCGGCGCGGGGTGCGGGTGGAGACGGTGGGTTCCGAGGAGCCCCGCTACGACGCGCAGATGAAGGCGCGGGTGCACCGGCGCCTGTCGATGCCGACCGCCGGGTACGACGGGCGTTGACCCGCCCCCGCCCCTGGTGACAGAACGCGTTGTCCGACCCGTGTGACAGTCTGAGTGGACGCCCGCATCGACGACGGGCCGGGACGTGAGGTGGGCTGGGCGTGCGTGGCGGACGTTGGCGGCGGGTCGCCAGTCAGGTGGGGCGGAGCATCACCGTGTGGGCCGTCTCCACCGTCACCATGCTCGTGCTCGCCGGGATCCTGCCCGACTTCCGGCTGCAGTCCGCGGACGGCGAGAGCGCCACCCACATCGCCGTGACCGCCGCGTTCGGCGCCGGCGCCTTCGGTGTGCTGTCGGCACTGGTCTGGCCGTTGCTCGTACGGCTGCTGCTGCTCGTGCCCGCGCTGGTGCTGGGGCTGCTCGTCTTCGTCCTGAACGGATCCCTGCTGCTGGTCGCCCTGCGGCTCAACCCGTCCAGCAGCGCCGAGGCCGCGCCCGAGACGGCCGTCGTCGTCGCCGCCGTGATGTCCGCCGTCGCCTCCGCCACCGGCGGTGCGCTGGCCGTGCGCGACGACGACGCCTACCGGCGCCGGCTCTACCGGCTCGCCGACCGCCGCCGCAGACGTCTGCCACCCAGCCCGTCCGCCCCGGGCACCGTCTTCCTCCAACTCGACGGCGTCGGCCACGACGTACTCCTCGCCGCGATCGGCAAGGGCGTGATGCCCACCGCCGCCCAGTGGCTCGAGGAGGGCACCCACCGGCTCACCCCGTGGCGCACCGACTGGTCCAGCCAGACCGGCGCCAGCCAGCTCGGCATCCTGCACGGCACCAACCACGACGTACCCGCCTTCCGCTGGTACGACAAGGACAGCCGCGAGGTGACGGTCTGCAACCGCCCCACCAGCGCCGCCGAACTCCAGCGCCGCGCCGTCGAGTTCACCGGCGACGGCGGCCTGCTCACCGTTGACGGCGCGAGCCGCGGCAACCTCTTCAGCGGCGGCGCCGACGAGCAGGCCCTGGTGCTGTCCATCGCCACCCGCCGCCGCGGCCGCGAGAACCGCTCCCGGGCCGGCTACTTCGCCTACTTCTCCGACCCCGCCAACGCCGTGCGCACCGCCATGTCCTTCGTCGCCGAAGTCGGCCGCGAGATCGGCCAGTCCACCCGGGCCGTGATCAGGAAGCAGCGCCCGCGCGTCTCACGCGGCGGCCTCTACCCGTTCGTCCGCGCGTTCGCGACGGTCGTCGAACGGGACGTCGTCGTCGCCGCGGTGATGGGCGACATGCTCGCCGGGCGCACCGCCGTCTACGCCGACCTGGTGGCGTACGACGAAGTGGCGCACCACTCCGGGCCGATGAGCCGTGACACCGAGAAGGTCCTCGAACGCCTCGACCGTGCCCTCGCGCTGATCGCGAACGTCGCCGAGCACGCCCCGCGGCCGTACCGGATCGTCGTGCTGTCGGACCACGGGCAGAGCCCCGGCGAGACCTTCCGCGCCCGCTACGGACTCGGCCTCGGCGACCTGGTGCGGGCCGGCTGCGGGCTGCCCGTGCCGCGCAAGGCGCAGCGCACCCACAGCGGAGCCGAGGCCCGCGCGGCCGTGCGCGCCGCGCTGCGCAGGCCCGTCGAGGAGCGCGGCGAGAAGCACCGCCCCTCCCGCCGGGCCTCGGAGCCGCTGGTGCTGGCCTCCGGAAACCTCGGCCTGGTCTCCTTCCCGGACGTGCCGCACCGGATGAGCAAGGAGGAGATCGACGCCCGCCATCCCGCGCTGCTGACGACCCTCGCCAACCACCCCGGCATCGGCTTCCTCCTGGTACGGAGCGAGGAGCACGGCGGGGTCGTGCTGGGCGCCTACGGGGCGGAGATCCCGCTGGACCGACTCGACAACAAGCCGGGCCCGTTGGAGGCGTTCGGGCCCGGAGCCGCCGACGCCGTGCGGCGCACGCACTCCTTCCCGCACACCGCCGACATCATGGTCAACTCCTTCCACGACCCGGCCGACGGCGAGGTGCTCGCGTTCGAGGAGCAGATCGGCTCGCACGGCGGGCTCGGCGGCGCCCAGGGCAGACCGTTCCTGCTGTCGCCCCTCGCCTTCTCGGCGCCGGTCGAGGAAGGCGAGGAGCTGGTCGGCGCTGAGCACGTGCACCGCGTCCTGCGGCGCTGGCTGCGCGAGTCCAACGGCCCCCAGGTGCCGCTGACCAAGGAGGAGCAGGACCGGCGGGCCGCCTGAAAATCGGCTGCGAGGAAAGCGGTGTTTGCCCACACTGTTCGAGTCGAACCTTCCTCGAACACTCCTCAGGAGCCGCTGCCTTGCAGGCTGCCGTCACCGTCACTCCCGCCCGTATCCCCGAACTGCTTCTCGGCCTCGCCACCGTGCGGCCGGTCTTCCTCTGGGGCGCGCCCGGCATCGGAAAGTCCTCCCTCGTAAGGGACTTCGCCGAGTCGCTGGGCCTGGAGTGCGTGAGCCTGCTCGGCACCCAGCTCGCGCCGGAGGACCTGATCGGCGTGCCGCAGATCCGCGACGGACGGTCCGTGTTCTGCCCGCCGGAGGCGATCGCCCGCGACGAGCCGTACTGCCTGTTCCTGGACGAGCTGAACGCGGCCACCCCGGACGTCCAGAAGGCCTTCTACTCCCTGATCCTCGACCGCCGTATCGGCAACTACGAGCTGCCGAAGGGCTCGATCGTCATCGGCGCCGGCAACCGCGCCACCGACAACGCGCTCGCCCGTCCCGTCGCCTCCGCCCTCGTCAACCGCCTCGCCCACGTCCACCTGGAGGCGTCCGCCAAGGACTGGCTGACCTGGGCCGCGAACAACGACATCCACCCCTGGATCCTCGACCACCTCACCGACCGGCCCGACCATCTGTGGTCCAAGCCGCCCAAGACCGAGGAGCCGTTCTCCACGCCCCGCTCCTGGCACATGCTCTCCGACGCCCTGCACTCCTTCGGCCGCGACCTCGACGAGGAGACGCTGAAGGTCCTCGCGCACGGCACGCTGACACCCGCGCACGCCACGGCCTTCTGCGGCTACGTCAAGATCGTGCGCAGCCAGTTCGGCATCGAGGCGATCATCAAGGGCGACGCCCGCTGGCCCAACCGCATCGAGGACCGCGACCTGCTCTACTACCTCGCCGAGTCCTTCCGCGGCCGCCTGATCAAGGAACTCCCGGTCAGCAAGGACCACATGTCGGCGAACGGCCGGCAGACCGCGTACCGCGCCAAGTCGCTGCTGGTGCAGCTCGCGGAGATCTCCGTCGAGGTCGCCCAGACCGTCATCGCATCCGACGCCGACGGCAACCCCGTCCTGCCCTCCTGGTTCCTCATCGAGGCCGCCCGGGACATGCCCCGGCTGGTGGAGGCCCGCCGGTGAGCCGTACCAAGGACAAGGGCCAGAAGAAACGGGACCTCGCGGCCGAGGCGTTCGCCGAAGGAATGCGGCTGGTGAAGGCCAACCCGGCCCTTGCGGCAGTGGAGTTCGACGTCTGCCGGCACGAGGAGTGCAAGGTCGCCCCCCGCGACGGCCTCGTGGTCGTCGACTCCGCCGCCCACCTGCACATCCACCCGCACCGCCGGGCCGAACCCGCCGCCTGGGCCTGGGCCCTCGCGCACGCCGTCCTGCACCTCGGCTTCGGACACGTCCCGGCGGCGAAGGGCGAGCGCACCCAGCCCGACCGCTACGACCTCGCCGCACGCTGCGTCGTCGTCAACCGCTTCCTGCTGAACTTCACCATCGGCGACACCCCCGAGGCGCTCCCCGCCTCCTACCCCGACGGCGACGAGGAGCAACTCGCCGCGCGCTGGCGCCGGGACGGCCTCCCGGCCGCGTACGAGCGCTGCGGTACGGCCGGCGACGAGCCGGACCTGCGGCTCCTGACCTGGCACGGGTACTACGGCCAACCCCCGGACCACCAGCTGGCGTTCGCCACCGCGCTGACCCGGACCGTGTCCGCGGCGATGGACATGGCGGGCGGCCGCCGCGACTCCCTCAGCGGGGAGCTCGCCCCGCAGCGCCCCTGGCAGAAGGCCCTGAGCTGGTTCATCTCCTCCTACCCGCTGCTCGGCGGCATCGCGGCCGGCATCAAGCTCGTCGCCGACGCCGAACTCGCCCGCGCGCACGGCATCTCCGTGGCCGCGGTGAACGCGGAGGCCGGCGAGATCTACATCAACCCGCTCCGCCGATTCGACGACGAGGAGTGGCGGTTCATCCTCGCCCACGAGATGCTGCACGCCGCCCTGCGCCACGGCGACCGCTGCGGCACCCGCGACCACTACCTCTTCAACATCGCCTGCGACTACGTCATCAACGGCTGGCTCTGCGACATGCAGGTCGGCACGATGCCCGAAGGGCTCCTGCACGACCCCGCGCTCACCGGCCTCTCCGCCGAGGAGGTCTACGACCGCATCGCCGGCGACCTGCGCCGCATGCGCCGCCTGGCCACCCTGCGCGGCAAGGGCGCCGGCGACATGCTCGGCGCCCCGCTGGGCGCGCCCGGCGACTACGTCGACCTCGACGAGTTCTACCGCCGGGGCCTGTGCCAGGGCCTGGACCTGCACCAGCAGCAGGAGCGCGGCTTCCTGCCCGCCGGCCTGGTCGAGGAGATCCGCACGCTCAGCCACCCGCCCCTGCCGTGGGACGCCCGACTCGCCCGCTGGTTCGACGAGTTCGTGCCCCGCCCCGAGCCCGTACGTTCCTACGCCCGCCCCTCCCGCCGTCAGTCCTCCACGCCCGACATCCCGCGCGCGGGCCGGTGGTTCCCGCCCGAGGAGATCGCCCGCTGCACCTTCGGCGTCGTCCTCGACACCTCCGGCTCCATGGACCGCACCCTCCTCGGCAAGGCCCTCGGCGCCATCGCCTCCTACGCCGAGGCCCGCGACGTACCGGCCGCCCGCGTCGTCTTCTGCGACGCGGCCCCGCACGACGCCGGCTTCGTGCCGGTCACGGAGATCGCCGGCCGGGTCCGGGTGCACGGCCGCGGCGGCACGGTCCTGCAGCCCGGCATCGACCTCCTGCACCGGGCTGACGACTTCCCGCCGGGCGCGCCGGTCCTCGTCATCACGGACGGCTGGTGCGACGTGCTCCGGGTGCGGCGCGAGCACGCGTATCTGATCCCACAGGGGGCACGGCTGCCGTTCACCGCCCGGGGGCCGGTGTTCCGGGTGCAGTGAGCCGGAATGTGATCGGATGGGATCCCAAAGGAACACCCGGAATTCGGAAGGATTCACCGTGGCAACCACGCGCTCCGCACACACCGTCTGGGAAGGCAACCTGATCGAGGGCAGCGGTGTCGTCAACTTCGACTCCTCCGGTGCCATCGCGGCGCAGCCGGTCACGTGGGCCTCGCGCTCCCAGGAGGCCAACGGCAAGACCAGCCCCGAGGAGCTGATCGCCGCCGCGCACTCCAGCTGCTTCTCCATGGCGCTGTCGCACGCCCTGAACGGCGCCGGCACCCCGCCCACCAAGCTCGTCACCTCGGCCGACGTCAGCTTCCAGCCGGGAGAGGGCATCACCGGCATCCACCTCACCGTCGAGGGCACGGTCCCCGGCATCGACAACGAGACCTTCGGCGCCGCCGCCGAGGACGCCAAGAAGAACTGCCCGGTCAGCCAGGCCCTGACCGGCACGACCATCACGCTGTCGGCCAAGCTCGCCTGAACCGCCGCGGCACGGGTGCCGGGCGTCACTGCCCGGCACCCCGGCACCCCGGCACCCCGGCACCCCGGCACCCCGGCACCCGGGCAGCCCGGCAGCCCGGCAGCCCGGCACCCCGGCGCGCTGGACGCGGCGGCGCGACGCAGTACCGTGCCGTGCATGGGCGAGAAACGCTCCGAGGACCGAGAGCCGTCCGAGTCGCAGGGCGGACATGCCGCCGAGCGCCTGCGCCAGTTCCTGAACGCCCGGCAACCTGTTCAGGATGCGGATCCGGCCACCCCCGAAGAGGGCGCGGACGAGGTACCACCGGCGCACGAAAACGGGGCAGAGGAAGCCCAACCCCACCGGAACGACTCGTTGTTGGCACCACCCGACACCCCTGATCCCAGCGACACCGAGGCCGATTGACAGCGGTCGACACCGGTGGGATGGATGAGGGGCGGAGCGCACGGGGGTCTCCCGTAAGCACGCACCACGCCGGCGGACAGGCGTATGCCGCGCCGGCCTCGGGGGAGGTGCAGTCATGCGTGGGCCGAACGATCCCGAACCACACGAGCCCCAGGACGCGGCAGGCAGCACAGCCGAAGGCGGCTCCACCGGACGACCGGGCCGCCCGCCCGGCGGCAAGGCACTCGCCCGGCTGGTGCAGGAACTGACCCGAGCCGGGCTCGCCGAACAAGCCGCCTCCCAGGTCGCTCTCGCCGCCCCCCAACTCGACGCCGACGGGACGAACGCCCTGATCGAACGCGCTGTCGGGCCTCAGGCCCGGCCCACCGCCCCGGAGCCGGGCGGCGTCGCGGCCGAGTACCAGCAGACGGCCGAGGCCCTCGCCGGGCCCGCCGCGGTCGGCCCGGCATGGCGTTCGCTCGGGCCGTGGACGGTGCCCGGCGGACAGACGTACGGCGCGAGCCGCGTCAACGTCTCCGGCCGCGTCTCGGCCATCGCCACCGACCCCGGCAACGCCGCCCATCTCCTGGTCGGCGCTGCGAACGGCGGCGTCTGGGAGAGCCACGACCGCGGGGCCTCCTGGGCGCCGCGCACCGACGACGCGGCCACCCTCACCGTCGGCGCGCTCGCCTTCGACCCGGCGAACGCCTCGACCGTGCTGGCCGGCACCGGCGAGGGCAACTGGTGGTCCTGGCTCGGCACCGGAGTACTGCGCTCCACCGACGGCGGCACCAAATGGTCGCCGCTGGCCACCACCCCCTTCGTCGGGCAGGGCTTCTACGACCTGGCCTTCGACGCCACGCGCGCCGGCACGGTGCACGCGGCGACCACCGGCGGCCTGTACGTCTCGACGGACGGCGGCGCGACCTGGACCCGGCGCCGCTCCACCCGGACCTGGTCGCTGTCCGTCGCGGCCGGCGAGGCACTCGCCGCCTGCCGGGACGGACTGTTCCGCTCCACCGACGGCGGCACCACCTGGACCGCCGTCACCCTGCCCGGCGCACCGGCCTCCTTCGACCGGCTCGCCACCGCGATCGCCCGTTCCGACACCACGGTGGCCTACACCTGGGGCGCCACGGGCACCACCGCACGCCTGTGGCGGCGGGCCGGCGGCACCTGGGCCGCGGTGACACCTCCGCCCGGTGTCTCCACCGGCCAGGCCTGGTACGACTGGTTCCTCGCCGTCGCCCCGGACCGGGCGGACCGGATCTACCTGGGCGCCATCGAGGCCTACCGGGGCGATCTGTCCGGCACGACCTGGACCTGGCAGACCATCTCCAACAAGGGCGCCACCGGCGACTCCATCCACCCGGACCAGCACGCCGTCGCCTTCGAGAGCGGCAGCCCCGACGCGATCTACGTCGGCAACGACGGCGGCCTGTTCCGCAGCCCCGACCGGGGCATCACCTGGCAGCACCTCAACAACGGGCTGACCATCACCGAGTTCGAGTACCTCGCCCAGGACTTCGGCTCCTCGCGCTGGGTGATCGGCGGCACCCAGGACAACGGCACCAACCGCTGGACCGGGTCGCCGGTGTGGACGCACTCCCAGGACGGCGACGGCGGCGACTGCGCCGTCAACCGCAACGATCCGCGGACGGTGTTCCACACGTTCTTCGGCATGAGCCTCGAGCGGTCCGTGAGCCGCGGCGACTTCGGCAGCTGGACCAACGTGTCCCCGCCCGTGCCGGCCGGCGAGGGCTCGCTCTTCTACCCGCCGCTGGAGACCAGCGCCACCAACGGCAGCACGGTCGCGCTGGGCGGCGCGAAGCTGTACGTGTCCCGGGACAACGCGGCCAACTGGACGAGCCTGGCCTTCCCGAACGCGGCCACCGCGAGCGCCATGTACATCCCGACCGCCGACCACATCCTCGTCGGCACCACCGACGGCCGCCTCTACCGCACCACCTGGTCCGGCACCGCCTGGAGCGCCCTCAATGCGCTGACCGCACCGCGCACCGGCGCCTGGATCAGCGACATCCACGCCGACCCCGCCGACACCAACCGCCTGTGGGTGACGCACACATCCGTCGGCGGCGGCCGGGTCTGGCAGTCCACGGACGGCGGCAGCCACTGGACCGACCGCTCCACGACCGGACTGCCCGGCCTGCCGCTCAACGCCGTCGAGGTCGACCCGCGCAACCGCGCCCGCATCTGGGTCGCCGCCGACCTGGGCGTGTACCAGAGCACCGACGAAGGGGCGAGCTGGCAGCAGTTCGGCACCGGGCTGCCCAACGCCTTCGTCGGCGACATCGTCCTGCACCCACACGCGCGCGTGCTGCGCGCCGGGACCCGCAACCGCGGCGTGTGGGAAGTGCCCGTCGACGGCTGGATGACCCAGCCGGTGTGCGGCACCCAGTGGACCGGCACCCTGGCGGCGGGCGCCACCCAGCGCTGGTTCACCTTCAACTGGCCCGCGACCTGGCACGTCCTGTGGACGGTCATGCCGACCACCGTGCACCCCGGCGCGCCCCAGATCAGCTGGACCACCCAGGTGGAGCGCGCCTCCAACGAGTACGTCACCTACTGGATCACCGTCAGGAACCTCACCCAGGAGCCGGTCTCCTTCGAGGGCCGCTACGAGATCCTCAGCCGCTACTGAGACCGCCGACGTCGAGACACGTCGAGAGGGGAACGGTCATGTGGACCAACACCCAGTTCGCGGGGACCCTGTCGCCGGGCGCGACCCAGCGCTGGTTCACCTTCAACTGGCCCACGTCCTGGCACGTCGTCTGGTACATGGTGCCCACCTCGCCGGCGCCGGGCGCCCCGCAGGTCGACTGGGACGTCGCCGTCGAGCGCGCCTCCGCCGACCGGGCCACGTACTGGATCACCGTCAAGAACCTCACCCAGAACACCGTCACGTTCGAGGGCCGGTACGCCGTCCTCAACTGACCCCGGCCGGCCACGGTCGGCGGAAGGCAGGACACCCATGCGCATCACCATCGAAACCGGCACACCCGACCAGCCCGTGTCGGTCTCCACCACGGGCGAGACACCGCAGAACGCCGCACCGGCACTGGACGCGGGACCGGCCCCCGTGGGCCTGACCGCGAGCGGCGGTCTGGTGCAGGAGCCGCCCGCCTTCACCGAGCTGCCCCAGCAGACGGACGCCGGCGGCGCGCTGTCGGCCGGAGCGGCGCCCGCCGAGGAAGAGGTCGGACCATGAGCAACGAACTGTTCCCGATCGCGGCCGGTGTCGCCCTGGGCCTGTTCATCGCCCTGCTCCGTCCCGGGCTGCCCCGCTGGGCGGGCGCCGCGCTCGCCGTGGCGCTCGGCGTCGTCGCCACGGTGATCAGCGGGGAGTTCGAGATCGGCTGGGAGTTCCTGCTGATCGACATCCCGCTGGTGGCCGGCTCGGCCGTGGCGGCCGCCGTCCTCGTACGCCTGGTCAGGCGGCGTACCGCGGGAACCTGACCCCGTCCGGCCGCCCCCTCCCGGGGCCGCCCCATTGACAACAGCGCACTCAAGTTTTGTGCTGGAGTCTGAGATGTGCCCTGGCGGAAGGGGACGGAGATGGCACGTGCGGTCGGGATCGATCTCGGGACCACGAACTCCGTGGTGGCCGTCCTGGAGGGCGGTGAGCCGACGGTCGTCGCCAATGCGGAGGGGGCCAGGACCACGCCGTCGGTCGTGGCCTTCGCCAAGAACGGGGAGGTGCTCGTCGGCGAGGTCGCCAAGCGGCAGGCCGTGACCAACGTGGAGCGCACCGCGCGCTCGGTGAAGCGGCACATGGGCGACGGGAGCTGGCGCTTCCCGGACCAGGGCGCCGTCGACGGGACGCGCTACCGGGCGCAGGAGCTGTCCGCGCGGGTCCTGCAGAAGCTGAAACGGGACGCGGAGTCCTACCTGGGCGAGGATGTCACGGACGCGGTGATCACCGTACCGGCGTACTTCGACGACTCGCAGCGGCAGGCGACCAAGGAGGCCGGGGAGATCGCAGGCCTGAAGGTCCTGCGGATCATCAATGAGCCGACGGCTGCGGCCCTCGCCTACGGCCTGGACCGGGGCGAGGAGCAGACCGTGCTGGTCTTCGACCTCGGCGGCGGCACGTTCGACGTGTCGCTCCTCGAGATCGGGGACGGCGTAATCGAGGTCAAGGCCACCAACGGCGACACGCACCTCGGCGGCGACGACTGGGACCAGCGGATCGTCGAGTTCCTGGTCAAGAAGTTCCAGGGGCAGTACGGCATCGACCTCGGCAAGGACAAGATGGCGCTGCAGCGGCTGCGCGAGGGCGCCGAGAAGGCCAAGATCGAGCTGTCGAGCTCGTCGGAGACGACGATCAACCTGCCGTACATCACCGCGTCCGCCGAGGGGCCGCTGCACCTCGACGAGAAGATGACCCGCGCCCAGTTCCAGGAGCTCACCGCCGACCTCCTCGACCGCTGCAAGACCCCCTTCCACCAGGCCGTCAAGGACGCCGGCATCAAGCTCGCCGCGGTCGACCACGTCATCCTCGTCGGCGGCTCGACCCGGATGCCCGCGGTCACCGAACTGGTCAAGGAGCTCACCGGCAAGGACCCGCACAAGGGCGTCAACCCCGACGAGGTCGTGGCCGTCGGCGCGACCCTCCAGGCCGGCGTCATCCGCGGCGACGTCAAGGACGTCCTGCTGCTCGACGTCACCCCGCTGTCCCTCGGCATCGAGACCAAGGGCGGCATCATGACGAAGCTCATCGAACGCAACACGACCATCCCGACCCGGCGTTCGGAGATCTTCACGACCGCCACCGACAACCAGCCCTCGGTGGGCATCCAGGTCTACCAGGGCGAGCGTGAAATCGCCGCGTACAACAAGAAGCTGGGCGTCTTCGACCTCACGGGTCTGCCCCCGGCCCCGCGCGGGGTGCCGCAGATCGAGGTCGCCTTCGACATCGACGCGAACGGCATCATGCACGTGTCGGCGAAGGACCTGGCGACCGGCCGCGAACAGAAGATGACCGTGACCGGCGGCTCGGCGCTGCCCAAGGACGACATCGACCGCATGATGCGGGAGGCCGAGCAGTACGCCGAGGAGGACCGCAAGCGCCGCGAGGCCGCCGAGACCCGCAACCAGGCCGAGCAACTCGTCTACCAGACCGAGAAGTTCATACGGGACAACGAGGACCGTATCCCGGCCGACACCAAGGCGGAGGTCGAGGAAGCGGCCACGGAACTGAAGGGGCTCCTGGAGCGCAACGCCGACACAGGCGAACTGCGCACCGGCGTCGAGAAACTCGCCACCGTCAGCCAGAAGATGGGCCAGGCCATGTACTCCCAGGCCGACCAGGCACCGACCGACGGCGGCACCGAGCAGCACACCTCACCGCAGGACGAGGAGGGCGTGGTCGACGCGGAGATCGTCGACGAGGACAAGGACGCGAAGGGCGGAGCCGCCTGAGGTCCGTGCGCCGCCCGGGGCCCGGCCTCGGGCGGCGGCCCGCTCCCCGGCGGCTCAGACCAGACTCGTCAGGCTTCTGATCGCCTCCTGGGCCCACTCCTGGGCCCCCGCGGTCACGCCGGCCGTGAGACCGGCCGCGACGGGGACCAGCGCTCCCCGGAGTGCGTTCAGCGCGTGGCGGAACCTGCCCGGCTCGGGGGTTGCGGCACCGGTGATCTCGGCGAGCACCCCCCGGGCCGCGGCCTCGGTGTCCGTGCGGTCCTGGGCGGCGAGACCGACCTCGGGCAGCTGCCGCAACAGGTCGTGAACCAGCGCTGAGAGCGCCTCGAACCCCGGGGCGGCCGCGCCGTTGTTCTCCTGCTTCTGGTCGACCTTCTCGTTGTTCCAGGCGAACTGGGAGTTCGAGACGCCGCCGTGGATCACGGGTCCGTCGTAGTTGTTGACCTGATGCGGTTCGCTCATGCGTCGGCTCCGTCGGTATGGGTCTGCTGCTGGACGACGTGGGCGTTGTTCCACGCCAGATTGGCATTCTGGACCGCGCCGTAGATGACCGGTCCGTTGAAGTTGTTGACCACCGTGGTCACCGGGGGAGGGGTCGGCTCCGCGGGACGCTCGACGACCCGCAGCCGGGTGCGGAGCGAGACCAGTTCGACCAGGCCGTTGTGGAGCACGGCCAGGCCCTTCTCCGCGCCCGTCACGGAACAGTCCACCAGCTGGCCGCCGGCCGAGCCCTCGAAGGACACACCGGTGGCGCAGTCGCTGAAGTGACTGCCCGTCACGGCCACGTACACGGAGTCTCTGCAGCTGAGGCCGAGACCCGCCGAGCCGGTGACGGTGAGGTTCTGCGCGATGAAGGTCGCCTTGCCCGCGGCGACCGCCCCACTCCTGGTCATGGTCGTCGCGGTGCAGTCGTCCACCAGCAGCTGGGACTCCTCGACAGCGCCGAAGCCCACCAGCCCGCGCTCCGCCGAGACCCGCCTGAGCTTGACCCGGGACTGGCCCCCGGCGGCGACGGCCGTCATGTCGAAGTCGCGGATGCTCGAGTCGGTCAGCTCGGCCGTGGTGGCCGCGTCGCCCAGTGTCTCCAGTCCTGCCGGGCAACCGGCGACGCGGATCTCCTCGAACACGGCGTTGGATCCGTCCCGGACCCGCAGGGCCAGGTTGGTCAGGCCCTGTACGTCGACCCGCGTGAAGTGACCGCGGGACTTCTCGATGATTGCGATGCCGACGTTGCCTCCCGAGATGCGGCAGCCGGTGACCCGTGGCGCACCGCCCTTGGACGACAACACGGAGACGACGCGCGCGTCACGGATCTCGCAGTCCTCGAAGGTGCCACGGCCCGCGGAGTGGACGGTGATGCCTGTCTCGCGGCAGTCGGCGAACACGCAGTTCCGCACCACGGGATCGGCACCGGTTGTCACACCGATCCCGTACTCCGCGTCGGTGACGCGCGTGCCGTGCACCAAGCCCCGCGACTGCTCGATGAACATGAGGCCGTCCTCGTGCACTGCGGTGATCGCACAGTCCGAGACAGTGAGTTCCGCCCGTGCGTCCGCACAGACGGCTCCCCGCCGCGTGCCGGTGAGCTCGCACCGGGCGACGTGAGCCCATGCGCCGCTGACCCGTACGCCGTGGAGCGCGCTGCCACCGATCCAGCTGTCCTGGACCGACACCCGGGCACCCTCGATCACCGCCACCGCGTTGTCGGCGGAGTCGACGAACCGGCACCGCTCGACACTGCCCGAGGCACCGGCGAACAGAACCCGGCCGTAATAGAACTGACTGTCCATCAAATTCACGGCGGTGTTCCGCCTGGCGTGCACACAGACACCGTCGTGGGCCCGGACCTCCACCCGGTCCAGGGTGAGGGTGCCCGTACGGCAGTCGACGGCGTCGGCGCCGCGGCCGACCAGCACCAACCCCCTTGCCGTCACCGAGCCGGAGGCGTCGAGCACCTTGCCGTGGGGTGGGTTCACCACCACGGTGCCCGGATCCCCGAGCGCGACCAACTCGACCGCGCCACGTACCGCGAGCGTCTCCTCGTAGTGTCCGGCGTTGATCTCGATACGCGCCGATCTGCTGCCCTCGGCAGCACGCAGCGCGGACGTGATGTCGGGGTAGGTCCGCCAACCCCCGTGCTGCGAGACCACGTACCGCTTGGGCATGCCCGCTTTCCCCCGCCGCGCTCACCGGAAGCATCGATTCTTCGCAGTCGCGATGCTACCCGAGGGCTCAGCCGCGCAGCCGCTCCCAGCCCGGCCGCTCCGGCCGCGCCCCCAGCTGCTTCGGGTCGCCGCTGCGGTACACCACGTACGGGCGGAACAGGTACTGCACCGGGGCGCTGAACATGTGGACCAGGCGGGTGTACGGGACCAGGGCGAGGAGGAGCATGCCGGTCAGGACGTGGACGTGGTAGAGGACCGGTGCGCCGTCCATCAGTTGCGTCCTCGGCCGGAGTGCGAACAGGCTGCGGGCCCAAGGGGCAATGGTCTCACGGTAGTTGTAGCCGCCGCCGGAGGCGTGGGTGAGCTTGCCGACCATGCCCAGGACGATCGCGGCGAGCAGCACGACTACATGAGCTTGTCGTTGGCCGTCGTCGCGCGGAAGACGGGCACCCTGGTGCGGCGCCGGTAGATCAGGAGCAGGATGCCGACGACCGTGAGGACGCCGGCCGTCGTGCCGCCGTAGAGCGAGAGCAGGTGGTACGTGTGCTCGCTGATGCCGATCGAGTCGGTCCAGGACACGGGGGCGAACAGGCCGACGAGGTGGCCGGCGAGGACGAACAGGATGCCGTAGTGGAAGGCGTTGGAGGCGACGTTGAGCAGTTTCGACTCGTAGATCTGCGAGGAGCGGGTGGTCCAGCCGTACTTGTCGTAGCGGTGGCGCCAGATCAGGCCGGCGACCAGCAGGGCGAAGGCGACGTACGGCAGGACGCCCCCGGAGGAGTGTGGTCATGGGCGCACCCCTTTGTGTGCGGTCGGCAGTGCGGCGCACACGGCGTCCAGAACGGATGCGTACGGCGTGCCGAAGTCGGTGAGCCGGCAGCGGAGTTGCTCCAGGCCGTCGCGGTGTTCGGTGAGGAGGTCCGTGCTGCCGGTGCGGGCCGTGAACTCCAGGACCGCGGGCAGGAAGTCGGGCAGTTCCTCGCCGGTGAACTCCAGGCCGGCGGCGCGGTAGACCTCCTTGAAGCGGACCAGCGACATGCCGCGCCGCCGGGTGTCGCCGTCGCGCCACCAGCTCAGGTGGAGGCTGTGGCGGTTCTTGAAGTCGAAGACCTGGACGTAGTGCGCGGCCAGCTCCTGGAGCGGCGTCACCGCCGCGTGGTCGACGAACTCCCGTAGTTGCGGGGCGGCTTCGCGCAGCAGCGGCAGCCGGGCGCGCAAGTCCTCGTCGGGGTACGTCAGACAGAGCGCGGCGCCCTGGTACAGCACGGCGTCCGAGGGCATCAGGTCTCCTTCGTGTCGTCCGTGGTCTGGCGTCTGCGCAGCACGTGGAAGTTCTCCACCGACACCAGCGGCACCTGCTTGCGTCCCGAGTCCTGGCCGGACGGGCCGTCACCGCCCATGCCCGGCCCGCCGGCCTGGTCGAGGCTGCACTCGTCCGGCAGCGCCGACTCCTCCAGCCGCTGGGCATCGCCCACGGCCGCGGTCGGAATCACGTACCGGTCCTCGTACGTGGCGATCGCCAGCAGCCGGTACATCGCCTCGATCTCGGCGGGCCCCATACCGACGGCGGAGGCGACGGCCTCGTCGGGTTCCTCGCCGAGGTTGACGGCCCGCATGTGGGCGCGCATCGCGGCGAGCTTCTCGAGTGAGGCGCGCACCGGCCCCACCTCACCGGCCGTCAAGACCTCCGCCAGGTACTCCAGCGGGATGCGCAGGGTGTCGTGGCTCCAGCGGTCCCGGTAGAAGGCGTCCGTCTCGCGGCCGCCCGCCCTCCCGATGCTGTGCAGGTCGGGCGACGGCGTGCCGGGGCGGAAGAACCTCGCGGCGCGCAGCAGCGCCGCTCCCGGCTCGGTGGGCGGTATTCGCGTGTCGGTCACGGTGCGTCGCTCCCCTGCTGGCCCTGTGCTTCGACGCTAGGGGCGAGCGGGGGAGCGCACCGGTTCACGGCGGCCGTACGGGTGCAGGGGGTGGGGTGGGGGCAGTGCTGTGTCACATACCAGTCGCAGTGCTGTGTCACATACCGGCGGCAGTGCTATGTGACACACCACTCTCAGTGCTATGTCACATGCCACTCCACGTCAGCGCTTGACGGCGACCCCCGCATACACGGGCACGACCCCCTCCGCCTGCGCCGCCACGTCCTCGGCCTCCGGGCGCCATCCGGTCACCGGGATCACCCCGGGGCCGAGCAGTTCCAGTCCCTCGAAGAAGCGCTGGAACTCGGTGATCGGGCGTGGGTAGAAGGGGGTGCCGCTGGCCCGGAAGGCGCCGGCCGCCTTCGCGATGGCCTCCGGGTTCAGGTCGGGGGTGACCTGCGACAGGATCAGGTAGCTGCCCGGGGCGAGGGCCGCGACGTACTGCTGCAGCAGGCCGTGGACGTCGTCGCCGTCCGCCTCGTCGCCCAGGTAGTGGGTCAGCGCGACCAGCGAGAGCGCGACCGGCTGCGCGAAGTCGAGCGACTCGGCGGCCCGCTCCAGCAGCGTGTCGATGTCCCGCACGTCCGCGTGCACGTACTCCGTACTGCCCTCGGCGGAGCCGTGCAGGAGCGCCTGGGCGTGCCGCAGCACGATCGGGTCGTTGTCCGCGTACACCACCCTGGACTCCGGCGCGACCTCCTGGGCCACCTGGTGGAGGTTGGGCTCGGTGGGGATGCCCGTACCGATGTCCAGGAACTGGCGGATCCCCGCCTCGGCGACGGTGCGGACGGCCCGGTGCATGAACCTCCGGTTGGCCCGCGCCCCGCGGACCGCCGTCCTGTCCAGGGCGAGGATCTTGCGGGCCAGCTCCTCGTCCACCGGGTAGTTGTCCTTGCCGCCCAGCCACCAGTCGTAGACGCGGGCGGGGTGCGGGCGACTGGTGTCTATCTGTACGGGCGCGGCGTCGGGTCCGGTCATGCGGTGTCTCCCCCTCGGGACGGTCAAGGTGCGGTGCGTGACTCGAAGGTGCTGTGGTTCGACAGTGGCTCAGAAGTTCTCGCGGTACTCCCGCAGGATCTTCCTCGTGCGCTGGGCCGAGGCGGCCCGCGCCGTCATGTGGTCGAGGACCTCCAGGTGCGCGGAGACCTCCGTGCGCGAGTCCAGGTACAGGGCGCCGGTCAGGTACTCGGTGAAGACCATGTCGGGCAGCTCGGGCTCGCCGAAACGGAACAGCGTGAAGGGCGCGTACGTCCCCGGGTGCGGGCCGTCCTTGAACTCGGCGACCTGGATCGTGACCCGGTCCCGCTCCGCGAACTCCAGCAGCTTGTCCAGCTGTTCGCGCATCACGTCGCCGCGGATGCTCACCGGCCGCTTCAGCACCGTCTCGTCCATGATCACCCACAGGTGGGGCGGGTCCGGGCGTTCCAGGAGCTTCTGCCGGGCCATGCGCAGGGAGACATGCCGGTCGATGTTCTCCGGCCCGGTCTGGCCGATCGTTCCTGCTTCCATGACCGCGCGGGCGTAGGCCTCGGTCTGCAGCAGCCCGGGCACGAAGTGCGGCTCGTAGGAACGGATGATGCCGGCGGCGCCCTCGAGGCTCACGTACAGGCTGAACCAGTCCGGCAGCACGTCGTGGAAGCGCTGCCACCAGCCCGGCTGGTTCGCCTCCTCGGCGAGCGCGACGAACGCGGCCGCCTCGTCGTCCGCGACGCCGTACGCGGTCAGCAGGACCTGGACGTACGGGATCTTCAGCGCGACCTCGGCCATTTCCATCCGCCGTACGGTCGCGGGGGCCACGCGCAGCACGCGTGCGGCCTCCTCGCGCTTGAGCCCGGCCGCCTCCCGCAGTTCCTGCAGGCGCCTGCCGAGCACGACCTGACCGACAGTGGGCGCGGGACGTCGCTCACTCACGCCACGCCTCCCCTGGGGTCTGTCCGGCGGATCATGCACCCACGCGCCGAAGTATGCGCGAAGCAGTGTTTCATGTTCCGCCGTCAGTCTCACGGGATCGGCGGTGAGGCGCTTGCCACGCGTGCCGGTCGGCGGGGCGTACGGGTACTGCGTTACCCCACGGGTAATCGACCGCCGCGGCGGCGCGCGGAATGGTGGTGGCACCGGGTTCCGGGGCGGCGCACTCCGGTCCGGAACCCGGGTTCCCGCTGCTGCAACGCGACCTCGACGGACGGTGATTCGCCATGTCCGCGACCCAGTTCACCGCACTCGCCCGCACCTCGGCCCGCACACCGCGCTGCGTCGTTTCCTCGCCCTGGACGCGGTGGTGACGGGCGCCGACGGGCTCGCCCACCTTCGCCGTCTCCGGGCCGCTCGGCCGGCTTCTCGGGGTGAGTTCCCATCTTCTGCTCGCACTCGGTGTGGTCCTCGCGCTGTCCGGGGCGGTGGTGGGCCTGCTCGCCTCCCGGGCCCGGCCGGCCGCGCTGCCGGTGCGGGCGGTGATCGAGACCAACGTCGCGTGGACCGTGCTGAGTTGCGTCGCCCTGGCCGTGTGGCTGTCGCCGTCCGCGGCCGGTGCGGTGTGGACCCTGCTGCAGGCGCTGGTCGTCGCCGCCTTCGCGGCACTGCAGTACATGGCGCTGAAGGCGCGTCAGGACATCAGGGACTGAAGGTACTTGACCGTCGCCGGGTCGGCCGGCAGCAGCGTCTCGATGGCCAGCTCGGCGACCGTCACGTCCATGGGGGTGTTGAAGGTGGAGATGGAGGAGATGAAGGACAGGGTCCGGCCGTCGTGCTCGATCTGCATCGGGAGGGCGAAGTACGGGACGGGCTCGGCCGGTTCGTGGCCGTGCCCCGGCTCCGGTGCCGGGTAGGCCGCGACCTCCTCGTACAGTGCGCGCAGTGGTGCGGAGCGGTGCAGGGCGATCTCCCGTTCCATCTGCGCGAGCAGGTGTCCGCGCCACTCGGGCAGGTTGCGGATGCGGGGCGCGAGACCCTCGGGGTGCAGCGTCAACCGCATGGCGTTCAGCGGGGGTTGGAGCAGGGACTCCGCGACGCCCTCCATGAGCATCATGACGCCACGGTTGGCCGCGACGACGTTGTACACCGAGTCGACCACGAGCGCCGGGTAGGGCTCGTAGCACTGGATGAGGCGCTCCATGCCCTGCCGGAGGGCGTCCAGCGCGGGGGAGTCCAGCGGGGTCTCCGGGTAGTGCGGGGCGTAACCGGCCGCCAGCAGCAGGGCGTTGCGCTCGCGCACCGGGACCTCCAGGTGCTCGGCGAGCCTGAGCACCATCTCCTCGCTCGGCCGCGAACGCCCCGTCTCGATGAAGCTGATGTGCCGCGCCGAGGAGTCGGCCCGCAGCGCCAGCTCCAGCTGACTCACCCGCCGCCGCTCCCGCCAGGCCCGCAGCAGGGGCCCGACGCCCTTGTCGGCGGGGCCGGTGGCGGAGGCGTCTGTTCCGGTCGCGACAATGGTCATACGTACGACCGTAGTCGAGGAGTGCAGCAGATGACCTGGCCGTCGCAACCGATCCTGGAGACCGCCGCGGTGTACCGCGCCCGAGTGCGCGGCTGCCTTCTGGGAGGGGCTGTCGGCGACGCCCTCGGCTACCCCGTCGAGTTCGCCACCCTCGACCGGATCCGCGGGAGCCACGGCGAGCGCGGAGTGACCGGGTTCGTATCCGGCGCGCAGGGCGTGACCGGTCGGATCAGCGACGACACCCAGATGAGCCTGTTCACCGTCGAGGCCCTGATCCAGGCGCATGCCCGGGAGCGGGAGAAGGGGATCGGCGGTGCCTGGGCGCTGCTGCTGCGCCAGGCGTACGAACGCTGGCTGGACACCCAGTCGAAGCCGGGTCCGGAGCAGGGCGGCGCCCCCACCGGCGGTCTGATCACCGAGCCCTGGCTGTACGCCCGCCGCGCCCCGGGCAACGCCTGTCTCTCGGGGATTGCCCAGTTGTACGCGCCCGACCCGTGGCTCGAGCTGGACGGCAAGCCGGGGCAGGTCAACCCCGACTCCAAGGGCTGCGGCACCGTGATGCGCTCGGCCCCCTTCGGCCTGGTCAACCCCGCCGACGCGGCCTTCGCGATGGCCGCCCGCGGAGCCCAGATCACTCATGGCCACCCCACCGGCTACTACGCGGCGGGCGCGCTGGCCGCGATCGTGGCCCACCTCGTGGACGGAGAGTCCCTGGAAGGCGCGGTCCTGCGCACCCTGCGGCTGCTCGCCCGCCACCCGGGCCACGAGGAGACGTCGGCCGCCCTCGAAGAGGCCCTCGACCTGGCCGCACAGGGATCGCCGACCGCGGAGAAGGTCGAGACTCTCGGGGCCGGATGGGTCGCCGAGGAGGCCCTCGCCATCGGCGTCTACTGCGCGCTGGCAGAGTCGCGCGTGCGGGACGCCCTGCTCCTGTCCGTCAACCACTCCGGCGACAGCGACTCCACCGGCTCCATCTGCGGCAACCTGCTCGGCGCGCTGCACGGCGACGTCGGCCTGCCGCACGCCTGGGTCCAGCAGGTCGAGGGCCGCTCCCGGATCGCCGCACTGGCGGACGACCTGGCGGCCGAAACGGCCCGTCGCTGACCATCGGCAACCCGTTCTGACCAGGGCCTCGACGGCACAGCTGTGGCACGCTGAAAAGGAACCCCCGCCCCTCGGAAGGAGCGAGCCATGCCCGTGGAACCGCTGTCGCAGAAGGAGATCGAGGACCGGCTGGCCGAGCTGCCGGGCTGGTCGGTCGAGGACGACCGGCTCACCCGCTCCTACCGGCTCGGCTCGCACTTCGCGGCCACCGCGATGGTCATCCACATCGCCCAGGTCCAGGACGAGCTCGACCACCACTCCGACCTCACCCTCGGCTACAACACGGTGTCCCTGTCCGTGAACACGCACAGCGTGGGCGGTGCCGTCACCGAGCTGGACTTCGGGCTCGCACGCAGGGTCGAGGATCTGGCACCGGGACACGGGGCACACTGACCCGTGTGCTCGACTACGACAAGGAAGCCGCAGCGTACGACGCCACACGCGGCGGCGAGCCCAGGGCCGAGGCCGCCGCGGACGCCGTACTGGGCCTGATCCCCGCCGGCACCGAGCGGCTCCTGGACGTCGCCTGCGGTACCGGCATCGTCACCCGGCGGCTCGTGTCCGCGCGGCCCGCGACCCGGGTGACGGGCGCCGACCTGACGTACGGCATGGCCCGGATGGCCGCCGCCCGGCTGCCCGGCTCGGTGCTGCTGGCCGACAGCCGCCGACTGCCGTTCCACGACGGGACGTTCGACGCCGTCACCAGCGTCTGGCTGCTGCACCTCCTCGACGAACCCGAGGACGTCCGGGCGGTCGTCGCCGAGTGCGCCCGGGTGCTGCGGCCCGGCGGGGTGTACGTCACCACGGTCGACAAGGCCGCCGCGCACGACGTCGGCAGCGACATCGACGCCGTCCTCGCCGCCCGGCCGCGCCGCCCGGCCCGGGACGCCGGGCAGCTCGTGGAGTCGTACGCCGCCGCACACCGCCTCTTCCCGGCCGGGCAGGCCTCCTTCCCGGGCCGCGGACAGGGCCGCAGCCCCCGCAGGACCGTGGCCGACCTGCGCCGCGGCTGGTTCACGGTGCTGCCGCCCGGCGACCCGGTCACCGAGCGGTTCGCCACCCAGGTGGCGGCCCTGCCCGACCAGGACCGCGCACGCCCCGACCCGGAGTTCTCCCTGCGCGCGTTCAGGAAGCCGCCGGTCGGCTAGGGCTCTTCTGATGGATCTCCGCGGCGTCGCGACGCCCGGCACGCCCTCTCGCCGCACCGGTCAAAAGCCCTAGTAGCTCCGCTACGAG